>NZ_NYWI01000073.1:0-354143 GCF_002684955.1 Tistrella sp.
AAAGGACTCCCTACGCCTCCGACGCAAGGTCGCCGCTTGGGACGACGACTTCCTCGCAAGCCTTATCGCAGCTTAAAAACTTTCACCCGATTCCCCTGCGTGCATCCCTCGCGCGGGCGCCATGAAGGCCGCGGAAGGTGACGTGACGTGTGTCGCCCGTGGCGGCTGGGCGGGCAATCATGCTATAGACGGATCATGACAGAGATGATCACCGATACCCAGTCGCTGCGGCAGTTGGTCGACGAGTTGAAGGCGGAGCCCTTCGTGACCGTCGATACCGAATTCATGCGCGAGAAGACCTACTGGCCCAAGCTGTGCCTGGTACAGCTGGCCGGCGCGCAGCGGGCGGCCGCGGTCGATCCGCTGGCCGACGGTATCGATCTCGCGCCCTTGGGGGAGCTGCTCGCCGATCCGTCGGTCCTGAAGGTGTTCCACGCCGCCCGACAGGACGTCGAGATCTTCCTGCTGTTGTTCGGCAACGTACCGCGGCCGATGTTCGACACCCAGGTCGCCGCCATGGTCTGCGGCTTCGGTGAAAGCGTCGGCTATGAAACGCTGGTCAACAAGCTGGCGAAGGCGTCGATCGACAAGTCGTCGCGCTTCACCGACTGGTCGCGCCGGCCGCTGACGCCCAAGCAGATCGCCTATGCGCTGGCCGACGTCACCCATCTGCGCACCGTCTATCTGAAGCTCGCGAAGCTGCTGGAAGACAGCGGCCGCGAGGAGTGGCTGGACGAAGAGATGGCGACGCTCAACGCGCCCGAGACCTATGAAAGCCGGCCCGAGGCGGCGTGGGAGCGGATCCGCACCCGCAGCCTGGATCGCCGCTTCCTGGGGCTGGTGCGCGAGCTGGCCGCCTGGCGGGAGCGTCAGGCCCAGTCGCGCAATGTGCCGCGGACCTTCATCTCGAAAGACGAGACCCTGCTGGAGATGGCGTCCAGCCAGCCCCGTAGCGCGGAAGATCTGAAACGGGTGCGCGGCCTGCCCAAATGGGCGACCGAGGGTGCCGGTGGCGACGAGGTGCTGACGGCGATCGAGCGGGCGCTGGCCGAGAATCGCAACGCCCTGCCCGATCGCGAGCCGCCGCGCGAACTGCCGCGCGGCCTTGGGCCGCTCATCGAACTGCTCAAGGTCCTGCTCAAGATGAAGAGCGAAGAGCACGGCGTCGCCCGCACGCTCATCGCCTCGCAGGAGGATCTGGAGACCCTGGCGCTCGACGGTTCGGCAGCGCAGATCGCCGCCCTGAAGGGTTGGCGGCACGAGGTCTTCGGCGAGGATGCCCTGCGTCTTCTGGCCGGCGAGGTCGCCCTCGGCGCCCGCGGCCGGTCGATTGCCGTGCTGTCGCTGTCGGGTGACGAAGCCGTCCTGCAGGCCACCCGCCGCAAGCGGCGCAAGCGCAAATCCCGCAAGGATGGCGAGCCGGGTGCCGCCGATGATGCGGCCACGGCATCAGACGCCGTCGCCGCAGACTGATCGGCATTGGTCGATCGGCGTCGGTCGATCAGCGATCGGCCTGAAGCATCAGGGTCGGAACCGCAGCCGGCGGCTCGGACAGGGTGAAGACCCTGGTCCCCGGCCGCCGACCGGTCCGGATCCCCGTCACCGCGATGCCCGCCGCAGCCAGATGCCGATGCGTAGCCTCGATATCGGCCACTCGCCAGCACAGCCCCCACAACCGGTCCGACACAGGCGGATGTGGTGCGGCAGCAGATGTTTCGTGGATGACCTCGACCACCGCATCGCCGCAGCGGAAGAACAGCATCCGCGCGCCCCAGGCGGGGTTGGCACGATCCAGCCTGAGATCCAGACCCAGCCGACCGCCGAGCATTGCCAGAGACCGTTCCGGATCATCACTGGCCACGACCAGATGATCGAGCCCTATAACGCTGCCCGCCGCTGCCGGACGCGCCGGATCCTGTTCGACCAGAAGCCAGAGCGCCGGATCGGTGCCGCTGCGCAGCACCACGACCGGGCGGCCATCCACGGCATCGGTGCCATGATCGACGGCAAGCCCGCGCCGCGACATCAGGCGCGCGGTCCGGTCCAGATCCGACACCGCCAGGGCGGCATGGGCCAGGCCTTCCGCCGCCGCCCCATGCCCTACGCCGGTTTCGGCGCGGACCAGCCGCACCTCCAGATCGCCGATCCGGAACCGGACGAGGTGGTCATCGGCAACGACCGGCGCCTGGTCCAGGATATGCGCATAAAGCCGGGCCGCCGCATCGATTTGCGGCACGCGGATCATGACATGGTCGAGCCCCAGGATCATCCGTCGCCTGCCACCCGGCCCCGCCCACGAACCCGTGGCGCCGGGATGCCGAGAACACCACGTGCCAGCGCCACCGTGATCCCGCGACGCTCCGCCAGCGCCGCAGCATCGAGCTGATCGACCAGCCGGCGGGCCGCATCGAAAGACCGCTCCATGTGCAGCGTCAGCCAGTGCACCACCTCGCCGCTGACCCTGAGCTGGCGATCGGTGAACAGCTTGACCAGCACGGCGCTCAGCAGCGCATCATCCGGCGGCCCCACCCTGACCGCAGGGGCCGCCCGCAGTCGGGAGGCAAGATCCGGCAGCGCCAGCGCCCAGCGGGCCGGCGGCTCGGCCCCGGTCAGCAGCAGGGTGCCACCGGCGGCGGCCAGATGATTGTAGAGATGGAACAGCGCCGTCTCGTCCGCTCCTGAGGCAATCGCCTCGCCCACATCTTCGACCAGAACCGCGCGGGCACCGCCGGACAGGTCGACGGGTGCGGCGTCGGCGGTCAGCCGGTCAGCCGCCACCTCTACGGCGCCGCTCATCGCCTGCCACACACGGGCCAGATGGGTCTTGCCGCAGCCGGCCGGCCCGTGGATGGCCAGTGCCGGCCCCGGCCAGTCGGGCCACCGGTCCAGCCACGCCACCGCCTCGGCATTGGACGGCGCCACGAGGAAATCCTCCCGCCCGAGTGCCGGGCGAAGCGCAAGGTCCAACGGCAGTTGAGCGGGGCGTCGTGTCAACGACCAGCCTCCGGGGCATCTGTGGAGCAGGCATCCGGCGAGCCGGTGGCATCGATGACCGTGGCATCGACCGCCGGCCGCGGGTCATAGAGCGCACTGGCAAGATACCGCTCCAGCGCATAGCGCACCACAACCGCGACACAGACCGCGGCCGGCAGGGCCACAAGCACACCCACCAGCCCGAACAGAGCGCCGCCGACCATCAGGGCGAAAATGATCCAGACCGGGTGCAGTCCCACACGATTGCCGACCAGCGGCGGCTGAAGCAGGGTCTCGATCCCCTGCCCGGCCAGGAAGATCGCGCCCGCCGCAATCACATGCCAGTCGGTGCCGAACTGAAGCAGCGAGAAGCCGACCGACAGCGCGAAGCCGCTGATGAAGCCGACGAAGGGCACGAAGGACAGAATGCCCGCCGCCATGCCGACCGGGACCGCCAGATCGAGCCCGATGGTCACCAGCCCGAGCGAATACCAGGTTCCCAGGATCAGGCAGAGCAGCGTCTGACCGCGGACCAGACCGGCAATGCCACGATCCATGTCGCGAGCCAGGCGGCGAACCACATCGCGGCCGGTGACCGGCACCCAGCCGTCGATGCGCGCCATCATCGCGTCCCAATCGCGCAGCAGATAGAAGCTGACCACAGGGGTGATCAGGATCAGCGAAACCAGGTTGGCGATCGACATCACCGAGTTCATCACGCCTTTGAGCACATCGGCGATCATGCCTGCCGCGCGCGAGCCCTCCCCCTCGGCCGAGGTGAACATCGCCTGGATGCGATCCGCCACTTCGGGCGGCAGCCGGCGCCAGAGCAGATCCAGCTGCGGCAGGACCTCCTCGCGGACCGCCTTGATGTAATCCGGCAGCTTATCGATGAAGGCGCTGATCCTGGTCTGGATATAGGGCGCGAGCACGGCGATCCCGACCACGATCACGCCGAAGAACATGATCGTCACCAGCCAGGTGGAGGCCATGCGGCCCAGACCGGCACGTTCGATACGATCGACCACGGGGTCGAGGAAATAGGCAACCAGAAGCCCCGCCACGAAGGGCAGCAGCACGCCCCCCAGCAGCCACAGGCTGCCGATCAGCACCACGATGAAGGCGGCCCAGAACAGGGTGCGTGCACTACGGCTCATCCGGTCTCCCTTCGGATCGTCAGGACGGCGGTCGGCCGTCGGCGTCGTCGCGAGGCTCGTGATCATGCGTGCGGGCATGGGACAGCCAGCGCCCCAGATAGCCCGCCCCGGATGTCAGGGTGGTGGCTGCCACCACCAGCATCAGCAATTCCGTCACCGTCCGCCAGTGACGTTCGTCGGTCGGGCCATGGCCGGGCAATATCATCGCCGCCATGGCCATCACCATCAGCGCCAACCCGATCTGGGCGGCGGTATTGATCTTGCTGGCCCGCGAAGGGGCGATGGCGAAGGGCTGGCCCATGGTCTGGCCCAGCATCACAGCCCCCATGATCAGCACATCGCGCGAGGCGACCAGCATCACCAGCCAGGCCGGCACCAGATTCTGCCAGCCGAGCGCGATGAACGTGCCGGCGATCAGCAGTTTGTCGGCGTTCGGGTCCAGCCAGGCGCCCAGTTCTGTCCGGGCGTCGAAGCGCTTGGCGATCCAGCCGTCCAGCCCGTCGGAAAAGCCCGCGAACAGGAAGACCCAGAAGGCCTCGGCCACCATGCCCTTCAGGATCAGCCAGATCACCACCGGCACCATCAGGATCCGGGCGGTGGTGATCAGATTGGGCAGCTGGCGGAGGCCGGCGGCCATGGCTCAGCCGCCGGTTCCCACCGTGCGCGGCGGCACGCTGCCGCCCTGCCCGGACGTCCCGGCCGCCGGCGTGCCGGTGTTGGTGGCGGGCGCCGCCGCCGGCGAGGTGGAGGTGGTGGTCGGCGCCACCCCGCCATAGGGGGCGAGGCCGGAGTTCTGCGGCAGCACGGGCTGTACGGCCGCATCGGGGTTGCGGATGCGATCGACCAGCTCCCAGTCGACCCCCAGCGGCACCAGCGCCAGATTCTGCCGGGTCAGGGCCGCCTGAAGCCCCTCGCGATCGCCGTAATACCGGATGGTGATCTCGGCGCCGACATTGGAGAGCAGCGTCTCCTCGACCTTTTCGATCATGGCGAGCGCGGCCAGCCGCCGGCGGATCTCGGCCCAGACCGACAGGTTTGCGAAGCGCACCACCGCGTCCAGGCGCTCACGCCGGCTGTAATCGACGATGTTGGTCGCACGCCAGCCGCTGCGCGCCTGATCCAGCAGCTGGGCCACCACCGCCTCGGCGGCCGTCGCGACACCGTTGTCGCCGGCAATCTGGCCGTTGGCGGTGTAGACGGTCCCGTCGGCGGCGGTCATCCGCCCCTGAAGCTGGCTGCCGGTCACCTGCGCCTCGGCCACCCAGACACCCTCGGCATCGTAGCGCTTCGCCAGCTCGCCCTTGGCCACGTCGTCGGCGAGCGAGGCGCCGTCGGCCGGCAGGGCCTGACGGTCGGCAAAATCGCCGAGCGGCACCAGCATCGGGATGAGCCCGCCGCGGCCGACAGCCTGTTCCCACGCCGCCCGCCACCAGCCGTCATCCCAGTAGATGCCGCCATCGGTGCGGATCACCGGCACCACCAGCGACAGCCCCTGATCGGCGGCCGCGAATGCGATGCCGGCATTGCGCAGCAGGCCGCGTACACCCTCGGCATCGAAACGCACGGTCAGAGTGGCGCGATAGCGCTGCGGCGCCACCGCCTCGTTCGCCACGTCGATCGAACGCACCAGCCGAAGCAGCTGATCGTCCGACGGCTGCGGCAGCCGGCCATGGTCGCGCGGATCGGTCATGCCGCTGAGCAGCATGTCCAGCGCCTTGCGCTGACCCACGGCAAGCGCCTTTTCGCGCGCCGCATTGGCATTGCCGGCGGTCTCGTCGACCGCGACACCATCCTGGGTATAGACCTGGGCGCGGCTCTGCGCCAGGGCGGCCCCCGACGCAGCCAGGCACAGCACCGCCACCACAAGGGCGGCGAATGCCGGCATAAGGCGCCGGAGCACGGGTCGGACGCCATTGAAGGCGGAAAGGCCGGGTACAGCGTGGCCTGGCTGCATTGCTAGCATTGCAAACGCCGATCGTTGCAGTATGTTCACCGCGCCGGACCGCCCGCCGGGCCGCCCGCCGTTGTTGTTCGACGGCAACTCTAGTCGAGAGCCGGCGCGCTGAAAACCATCTCGCCCGGAAATCAGCTTCACGACACGGGATTGCCGCAGCACGCGGCACCGGCCGCGTGACCGCTGCCCCGGACCACGACACTCAGAGGCGATGCCTTCGATGAGCGACGACCGCACCGCACAGACCCCCGCCGCCCCCGCCGGGGCACGTGACCGCTATCGCGATGCGGGCGTCGACATCGACGCCGGCAATGCGCTGGTCGACCGGATCAAGCCTGCCGCCGCCCGCACGAAGCGGTCGGGCGTTGCCGGCGGCATCGGCGGCTTCGGCGCGCTGTTCGACCTGAAGGCGGCGGGTTTCAAGGATCCGATCCTGGTCTCGTCCACCGATGGCGTCGGCACCAAGCTCAAGATCGCCGAGGCGGTCGGCCGTCACGACACCATCGGCATCGATCTGGTCGCCATGTGCGTGAACGACCTGGTGGTCCAGGGCGCCGAGCCGCTGTTCTTCCTGGACTATTTCGCCACCGGCAAGCTGTCGGTGCCGCTTGCGGCCGACGTGATCGAGGGCATCGCCGAAGGCTGCGATCAGGCGGGCTGCGCGCTGGTCGGCGGCGAGACCGCCGAGATGCCCGGCCTCTATTCCGGATCGGATTACGACCTTGCCGGCTTCTCGGTCGGTGCCGCCGAGCGCGGCACGCTGCTGCCGCGCGACGATGTCGGTGCCGGCGACGTTGTGATCGGGCTTGCGTCCTCGGGCGTGCATTCGAACGGCTATTCGCTGGTCCGCAAGCTGGTCGCCGATGGCGGCTTCGACTATGCCGCGCCGGCCCCGTTCGAGACCGCAGCCGCCAGCCTGGGCGAGGCCCTGCTCACCCCCACCCGGATCTATGTGAAGGCGCTGATGCCGGAAATCCGGGCCGGCCGGGTGAAGGCGCTGGCCCATATCACCGGCGGCGGCCTGCTGGAGAACATCCCGCGGGTGCTGCCCGAAGGCGTCGGCGCCGATCTGGATGCCGCCCGCTGGACCCTGCCGCCGGTGTTCCGCTGGATGGCGGAAACGGGTGGGCTGTCGGGGCATGAACTGGCCCGGACCTTCAATTGCGGCATCGGCATGGTGGTCGTGGTGGCTGCAGCCGAGGCAGAAGCCGTGGTCGCGGCCCTGGGTGCTGCCGGTGAGGACGCAGCCGTGATCGGCCGTCTGGTGCCGCGTGCGGCGGGCGAGGCCCTGGTTGCGATCGAGAACATGGAGGCCGCATGGCCAAGCGTGACGTCGCCGTCCTGATCTCCGGATCGGGCAGCAACCTTCAGGCATTGATCGATGCGGTCGCCGCCGATCCGGACCACCCGGCCCGGATCCGGCTGGTGATCTCCAACAAGCCCGGCGTCTACGGGCTGGAGCGCGCCGCCGCGGCTGGCATCGAAGCGGTCGTCATCGATCACAAGGCCTTCCCCGACCGGGCTGCCTTCGATGCCGCACTCCAGGCCGAGCTTGAGGCGCGCGGGATCGATCTGGTCTGCCTCGCCGGCTTCATGCGCATCCTGACCGCCCCCTTCGTCGAGGCCTGGACCGGGCGGATGCTGAACATCCACCCCTCGATCCTGCCGGCCTTCAAGGGGGCGCGCGCGATCGACGATGCCCTGGCGGCCGGCGTGCGCATCACCGGTGTCACGGTGCATTACGTGGTGCCCGAAATGGATGCCGGCCCGATCGTGGTTCAGGCCGCCGTGCCGGTCCTGCCGGGCGACGACCATGATGCGCTGGCAAAGCGCATTCATGCCGCCGAGCATCGGATCTATCCGGCGGCCCTGCGCTGGGTCGCCGCTGGCGATGTCCGTCTGGGCGAAGCCGGGCGGGTCGAACATCGGACTGATCCGGTCGCGATCAATGCCGTGCTGATCTCCCCGCCGGCCCTGGGCTGACACCGGACCAGCATCGGAATCAAAAAGGGCCGCGCGGCTGAAACCGCGCGGCCCTTTCGTTCGTCCCGAAGGCGTCGGATCAGCCGACGATCTCGGTCTGGGCGAAGAAGTAGGCGATCTCGATCGCCGCATTCTCGGCCGAATCCGAGCCATGCACCGAGTTCGCCTCGATCGACTCGGCGAAGTCCTTGCGGATGGTGCCCTCGGCGGCATTGGCCGGGTTGGTGGCGCCCATGATCTCGCGGTTGGCGGCAACGGCGTTTTCACCCTCGAGCACCTGGACCACGACCGGGCCCGAGATCATGAAGGCGACGAGGTCGTTGAAGAAGGGGCGCTCGCTGTGCACGGCATAGAAGCCCTCGGCCTGAGCCTTGGTCAGCTGCAGGCGCTTCTGGGCGACGATGCGCAGGCCCTTCGCCTCGAAACGGGCATTGATCTGACCGGTCAGGTTGCGGCGGGTGGCGTCGGGCTTAATGATCGACAGGGTGCGCTCGGTGGCCATGTCTCGAACTCGTCTCTCGGAAGCGGAAGGAAGCGGTGCCGCGGGGACATCCCGGGCGCCGACGGGTCTCCGCGGCCACCCCGATCAGCCCGTCGCCGGGCGCGTATCGGCATGCCGCGATCGAGCCGGCTTATAACGGTTTCCCCGGTCCGGGGCAACCGCCGCTCCATGACGGCGAAGTGCAGGCGCCCCCCTCATCCGGGAGCGGATGACAGCCCTCGCGGCCCATGCTATGTCATCGCCCATGCTGCACATCAACGATCTCGTCTATCGCATCGAGGGTCGGCCGCTGTTCGACGGCGCGACCATCGCCATTTCCGAAGGCCAGAAGGTCGGCCTCGTCGGCCCGAACGGTGCCGGCAAGTCGACGCTGCTGCGCCTGATCCGTGGCGAGATCTCCCCCGATGCGGGATCGGTGGAGCTGCGCCCCGGTGCGCGCATGGCCTCCGTCGCCCAGGAAGCGCCAGGCGGGCCAGACAGTGCGGTCGAACATGTGCTGGGCGCCGATGTCGAACGGGCACGCCTGCTCACGCGTCTGGCCGAGGCCGAAGCAACCCATGACGGCATGGCCCAGGCGGAAATCCATGCCCGGCTGGCCGAAATCGGTGCCCATGCCGCCCCGGCGCGCGCAGCACGCATCCTCTCGGGCCTCGGCTTCGACGAGGCGATGCAGACTGCGGCCTGTTCAAGCTTTTCCGGCGGCTGGCGCATGCGCATCGCGCTCGCCCGCACGCTGTTCGCCAATGCCGACATTCTGCTGCTCGACGAGCCGACCAACCACCTCGACCTTGAAGCGACGATCTGGCTTGAAAGCCATCTTGCCGCATGGCCGGGCACGCTGGTGGTGGTCAGCCACGACCGCGACCTGCTGAACGCGGTCACCGACCGCATCGCCCATGTCGAGGGCGGGCGTCTGGTGTCCTATCGCGGCAATTTCGACCAGTTCCTGCGCCAGCGCGCCGAGCGGCGCGAGCACGCGGCAAAATCTGCCCAGCGCGTGGAAGCCGAGCGGAAAAAACTGCAGGCCTTCATCGACCGATTCCGCGCCAAGGCGACCAAGGCCGCCCAGGCGCAAAGTCGGGTGAAGGCGCTGGAGCGCCTGGGCTCGGCCGACGCGCCGCCGCCCGCCTATGAGGTTGCTTTCTCCTTTCCCTCGCCCGAGACCCTGGCGCCGCCGCTGATCGCCATCGACGACGTGACGCTGGGCTATGGCGATGCGCCGCCGGTGCTCAAAGGCATCAATCTGCGCATCGACCAGGACGACCGTATCGCCCTGCTGGGCGCCAACGGCAACGGCAAATCGACGCTGATGAAGCTGCTTGCCGGCCGGCTGGAACCGCGTGCAGGCCGCATGGTGCGGCCGTCGAAGCTCAGAATCGGCTATTTCGCCCAGCATCAGGCCGACGAGCTGATCCCGGGCGAAACCGCCTTCCAGCATATGCGCCGGGTGATGGCCGATCAGCATGAGAGCAAGGTGCGGGCGCATCTGGGCCGATTCGGCCTGACCCAGGCGCGGGGCGATACGCCGGTGGAACAGCTGTCGGGCGGAGAAAAGGCCCGGCTGCTCTTTGCCCTCGTCACCCGCGATGCGCCACATCTGCTGCTGCTGGACGAGCCGACCAACCATCTCGACATCGAGGCGCGCGATGCGCTGATCGAGGCCGTGAACGACTATTCCGGCGCCGTCGTCTTCATCGCCCATGACCGGCGCATGGTCGAACTTGCCGCCGAGCGCCTCTGGCTGGTTGCCGACGGCCGGTGCCGCCCCTATGAGGGCGATCTCGACGACTATCGGCGCCTGCTGCTGGAAACCGCCCGCGCCACCCCCGACCGGGGTGGTGTTGCCGGTGACGCCGACGCCAGGGCGACACGTCGCGACCAGCGCCGCGCCGCCGCAGAGCGGCGCGAAAAGCTGAAGCCGCTCAAGGATGTGGTCCGGAAAGCGGAAGCAGAGGTCGAGAAGCTGACCCGCGAACGCGACCGTCTTGCCGCCATCCTGGCCGACCCGAAGCTCTATGACGGGCCACAGGCCAAGGTGGCTGAGGCGACCCGGGCCAAGGGCAAGGTCGACGCCGACCTCGAAGCCGCCGAAGAGCGCTGGCTTGCCGCTGCAGAAGCCTATGAGACGGCGGAAGCCGAAGCATTGGCCGACGCCTGAGAAGACAGATGCCGCGCTGACGGCATCCCCTCCTCCGCAATCCGATCGCCGTCACCACGCGCAGGCCGGCCCACGCCGCCTGCCGCGCCTGCCTGTTCGCACCCGAAACGCGTCGATGACGCGACGGGTGGATTTTGCGTTGCAGACTGCGACTGAGACGCAACCCCATGCACTGCAGAATGCATCGCGTTTTGCATCAAGACGTCATAACGGTTCTCGACTGCCGTTATTCACTCCTGGCATATCAGCAGCAACCGGCGTCGAGTGCCAATAATCGGAAGACCTCGTCTTCGGACTTCACTCCGTATTTTTCATCTTGAACACATCAGCGAGACGATCCTAAATAATCCAGATGATCCCCGCTCAATTCGCATGCTTCCACCCGTAAGGAGTGCTGTCATGAAAGAGATTGAGGCTATCCTGCGCGACAATCGCATCACCACTGCGGAGATTCTCTATCACATGCCGGATCATCCGACAGTCCTTCAGAGTTTTGTCTGGCAGTTCCTGGACATCGCGCCCCGGTTTCCGAAGTTGCGCTTGTTCCTGGATTTCTGGACCCGCGAGATTGATGGCCGTATTCACTCGGTAACAGTTGCCAACTCAACACTGGCAGCGCCTGCACGCTGGCGGCACCTGGACGGCGTGTGGCGCCTGCAATAGGCATCGGCCCGCGCTGAGATCGCCACAGCCCGAACGATCATGGCGCGGGACTTGCTTATCCCTTCGGTCATCACCACCGCCCCCACCACGACACATGCCGGCAGGCGCCTGCATGTGGTCGCGGACGGAAAGCTGTCATGACCGAAGACCGGCCGGGCGCCGCAGCGCGCCCTGCACCTGATCATCGAAGCGCCGGGAGACGATCGCCGATCGCCGTCGACGCCGTGATCGTCTGGCTGAAGCCAGTAGCGGTCGGGCTCATGCTCGCGGCCCTGCTGCTGTTTGCCGTGGGGCTCGTGCGCAGCAACGAGATGGTCCGCGGCGTCATCACGGCGGCATCGGGCGATCTTCCGCGTGCCGCGATCGCCCTCCGTGATCTTGAGCGCACGATTCTGGCCGTGGTGGCGGGGCTGCCGTCGGCGGACCGGACAGTCCCCGACGAGCCCGATATCACGCGCAACAGGCTCGATCATATCCGAGAGCTGACGATCGCCATCGACGGCACCGGCATGGGCGCAATCGTCCGCGCCCTGCCGGATGGCGGGCCGGTCCTGGACACGCTGCGCGCCACACTTCGCCGGGCAGACAGCACGGCAGATCCTGGCGAGGTGGTCCGGGAACTGCGCCCGATCGCCGCCCGGCTCGCAGGGCTGCTGCCGAGGATCGAAGAAAAGACCGCCGAAGCCCGCATGGCGGCCCGCGCCGAACTTCAGACATTGCAGACGATGAGCATGCTGTCGGCGACGGGGGTCGTGGTCTCGGTCACGGGCCTCGCTCTGTTGTCGGTGATCATGCAGCTCAGGCTCCGCGCAAGCCGCGGGCGACTGCGCGATGCCATCGAAGCCATGTCCGACGGCTTTCTGCACATCGACCGCAATGGCCGCGTGACCGTTGCCAATGAACGGCTGCGCAGCCATCTGCCCCGCACCATGGCATCCGTCCACCGCGGCCAGCCCTCGGGGCTGCTGGCCGCCGCTCTGGCCGCCAGTGCGGCCGACCCGGAAACCGCACATCGACGCCTGCTTCATGTATTGGACAGCCTGCCGGAACCCGGACGCGCGCTGCTTCCGGCCCTGGATGTCAGGCTGGCCGACGAGCGCTGGCTGCGGCTCAGAGTTCGTGTCGGCAGCGATGGCGGGCGCGCCGTGACCGTTGCCGACGTCACGGATCTGGTCGCCGCCGAACACGCACGGCATCGTCAGGCCCTGGTGTTCAAACACCTCACGGATGGTGTGGTGCTGGCCGATGCCGATGGCCGGATCATGGATGTCAGCCCGGCGGCGGAACAGCTTTACGGCGTGTCGGCGGCGGCCATAGAAGGGCGACCCATCGGGCTGCTGCTCCGTCCGTCAGATGCGGAGCAGATGACCCGTGCCCTGCTCGACGAACTGTCCGGCTGCGAAACCGCAGAGCGCGCCTTCCCGATCGCCCGTCCCGGCCCCGACGGGAGCTTCAGCCCCACCGGCCGCGATGGCGAGGCGACCTTCGTCGCACTCAGGGAAACATCGGCCGGCTTCGGGGGTGTGATCGCCCTGATCCGCGATGTCAGCGAAATCCACCGCGTCCACAAGCTGAAGGCCGCCTTCATCGCGGCTGCGGCTCACGAACTGCGCACACCGACGACGGCGTTGCTCGGTGCATTACGCCTGGCAAACAGCGGGGTCGGCGGCGATGTCCCCCCGCAACTGACTGCGCTGCTTGCGATGGCCTCGCGCAATGCCGATCGCCTGACGTCGGTCATCGACGGGCTGGTCGATGTGGAGCGTCTGGAAAGTGGGAGCTTCACCCTGGCACGTCAGCCGGTAAGGCTGGTGGATCTGCTGGCCACCATCTCCCACCGGGCCCGCGATCTGCCTCATGTCGGGCTGACCGTCAGCGGCCCCACCGATGAGACGGGCCATGCAGAGGCCACCACGGTGATGATGGACCCGGAACGTCTTGCCCAGGCTCTGCTGGGCGTCGTCGATCAGGTTGCGGGGCCGCAGCCGCGAATCGGAAGCCGCACCGCCGTCCGGCTGGCCTGGGGCCTGAATGATCACCGGGTCCGGATGTCGGTGGAACAGCCCGGCGCCGCCAATCTGGCAATGGAGACGATGCCCCGCCCGGCGGGGAACCGGTCGGCGCCACCCCGACGCCCGGGCGATATCGGTTTCGGTCTGGCGGTCACCCGGGCGGTGGTGGAGCGTCATGGCGGGCTGATCTGGTGGGAAACCACCGATGCCGGCAGCCGCTTCAGAATCGATCTGCCGCTCCACCGGACCGGCTGACGGCCACGCAATCAGGGGGCCCGTTCCCAGCGGCCATCCGGCCGCTGGCGCCAGTAGGTCAGGGCGAACCCCCGGGCCTTGCGGGCCCGCCAGCGGTCGCGTGCCGCCGCAACCGCCAGGTCGTCCCGTCCGTCGAAGAGATCGAGCACCCGGACAAAACCCGACGGATCCGGATGATCCATGCCATCCACCAGGACAAGGACCTGGGGATCATTGGGCAGATCATCCCCCGCCGTCAGCCAGACGGGCTGGCGTTCCGGCAGGGGATCGCCCTGGCTGCCATGCGGCAGGAAGCTGTCCGGATCATAGGTCCAGAGCAGACTGTCCAGGGCCTTCACCCGCTCCGCCGATCCCGCCCGCAGCACCGCCCGCCAGTCGCGGGCGAGCACCCGTTCGAGCAGCGCGGGAAGCGCCTGCTCGAGCGGGGTCGCGGTCAGATGATAAAAGGCGATCTCCACCCCGGCGGGCGTTGCCTCGGCATCGGCGGACATCGCCTCTCCGCCGCCGCTCACGCGCCGGCTTCGAAGCGGTCGGCGACCAGGCGGTCGAGCAGGCGCACGCCGTAACCCGTGGCCCCCTTGGGCCCCAGATCGGTGTCACCCTTGCCCCAGACCACGCCGGCCACGTCGAGATGCGCCCAGGGCGTGTCGCCCACGAACCGCTTCAGGAACTGCGCCGCGGTGATGCTGCCGCCATCCCGTCCCTTGCCGACATTCTTCATGTCGGCAATGTCGGAATTGATGTCCTTGTCATAGGCGTCCGACAGCGGCAGGCGCCACAGCCCCTCGCCGGTCGCGGCCGAGGCGGAGAGCAGGGCGTTCGCCAGGCCATCGTCATTGGCGAACAGCCCCGCATTATAGGTGCCCAGCGCCACGATGATCGCCCCGGTCAGGGTCGCCAGATCGACGATGGCGGACGGCTTGAAGCGATCGCGGGTATAGGCCAGCGCATCGGCCAGCACCAGCCGGCCCTCGGCATCGGTGTTGATGACCTCGATGGTCTGGCCGGAGAGCGAGGTCACCACGTCGCCGGGCCGCTGTGCGGTCCCGGACGGCATGTTCTCGACCAGGCCGACCACGCCCACCACATTCACCCGCGCCTTGCGCTGGGCAAGCGTGCGAAGCAGGCCGGCGACGATACCGGCGCCGCCCATATCCCACTTCATCTCTTCCATGCCGCCCGCGGGCTTGATCGAGATGCCGCCGCTGTCGAAGCACACGCCCTTGCCGACAAAGGCCACCGGATCGCCGTCGTCCTCGCGGCCGGTCCAGCGCATGATCACCAGATAGGGCTCGTTGACGCTGCCCTGAGCCACGCCCAGCAGGGCGTTCATACCCAGCGCCGCCATGCGGTCGCGATCCAGCACCTCGACATCGATGCCGAGCCGGGCCAGATCCTTCAGCCGCTCCATGAAATTGCGGGGCGTGAGGACGTTGGCGGGTTCCGAGATCAGCTCACGGGTGAAATCGACACCGTCGCCGGCGGCATTGCGGGCCTCGAACGCCCCGGCAGCCTCGGCACCGGCGCCGCTCATCACCGTCACCGCCGGATCGACCGGGGCGTCGTCACCCTCCTTCTTGCTGCGATAGCGGTCGAACCGCCAGGCGCGCAACCGGGCGCCCAGCGCGACCTCGGCCGCAAGCGCCGCCTGATCTCCGTCGAGCCCGGAAATATCGACGGCGATCGCCGCAGCGCCGGCGGCCGAGCGCACCGCCCTGCCCCCGAGCTTCAGCGCCTTCAGCGCATCGAACTCTCCGGCCTTGCCGATGCCGAGCAGGACGACCCGATCGAGCCCCACGCCATGTGGCGCCAGCACGACGGCCTGCTGCTCGGCCTTGCCTTCGAAACGGGCGGCCGCCATGGCCCGGCCCAGCGCGCCGCCGGTCGCCTCGTCGACCGCCTGCCCCGCGGGCGTCAGCGCCCGACCTTCGGAGACGGGAAGAACGAGTGTGCCGTCGGCTGGAATCGACGACGTCGCGAAGCTGATGGTCATGCCTGCCTCTCCGGGTTCCTGTGCATGGCTCGGACACGCCTGAAGGTGATCCTGGTGCGGACCGCTCTCCAACGGGTGCCTCCGGGCAATATAGGCGGTGTGTCCCTCCGGCAGAAGACCGGTGACGCATATCCGATACGGCCCTCCCCGAAGGCGGGCACTGGACCCTGGGCGTCGGCCAAGATAAGTTGCGCCCGGCGGGCGGTGTCTCTGCATCCTGCCGCAGGACATATCACGCCCCGCCCGTTCCGCATCTCTCGCCGCACCCGGTTATCGCCCGGGGATGGACGGTGAAGCCGCTTCCCAGCCCAGGGGTTCCATGCCGGGTTACATGCCGCTTGCCACCCGCTATCTGTTCAGACAGCTGCTGCTGCCGGCGCTCGCCATCACCGCAGGCCTTGCCGCGGTGGTCTGGCTGACGCAGTCGGTGCGCTTCCTGGATCTGATCGTCAACCGCGGTCTTTCGGCACTGGTCTTCGTTCAGCTCACCATTCTGCTGCTGCCCACTTTCCTGACCATCATCATGCCGATCGCCCTGTTCTGCGCGGTGGTGACGGTCTATTCCCGGCTGATCTCGGACCGGGAACTGGTGGTGCTGCGGGCCGCCGGCCTGGGGCCATGGGCGCTGATCCGGCCGGCGATGATGCTGGCCGGGGTCTTCACCCTGATCGGGTATCTGCTGTCGCTCTACATCGTCCCGACCTTCACCCGGGATTTCCGCGAACTCCAGATCTCGATCCGCAGCGATGTGGCCGCCGTGCTGCTCCAGGAAGGGCGGTTCAATTCGCCGGTGCCGGGGCTGACGGTCTTCGTCCGCGAGCGCCTGCCCTCGGGCGAACTGGCGGGCATTCTTGTGCAGGACGAGCGCAACAAGGCCGCCCCGGTCACGATGATGGCGGCAAGGGGCGGCCTGGTCGCCACCGATACCGGCCAGCGGATCGTGCTGGTCGACGGCAACCGGCAGGAACGCAGCCCCGACGGGCGGGTCAGCTTTCTCTATTTCGACCGCTACACCGTCGACCTGGCACTGGTTGCGGGCGATGCGGCCCCCGGTGCACCGGACCGACGCGAGCGTTATCTGTCGCAGCTTCTGAACCCCGAGGCCGGGATTTCAGATAAGTTCCGCGGCGAGTTGCGCAGCGAGCTGCATCAGCGCCTGGCCTGGCCGCTCTACAATCTCGCCTTCACCCTGATTGCCCTCGGCCCCCTGCTTGCCGGCGAATTTTCCCGACGGAGCAGATGGGCCAGGGTGGCGGTGGCCGCGGCGGCGATGATTGCCGTACAGCTCGCCGGTATCATGCTGACCTCGGCGATCGTCACGGCGCCGCTTGCCGCCATCCCGCTTTACCTCTCGATTTTCGGCGCCGCAGCCATCGCCCTCTGGCTCATGCTGGGGCGCCATCTTCGGCGGATTCCGCCCCAGGCCCCTGACGGGACGGCTGAGGAGGCCCGGGCATGACGCAACCATCATCCAATGCCGGCCGCGTGCGGGCAGGCCGGGCCCCTTCGACCCCGCGCCGGCATGTGTCCACCACACTCAGCCTCTATCTTGCCCGCCATATGCTGAATTCGGTCGGGCTGGTGCTTGCCGTGGTCATGGGTCTGGTGCTGGTGGTCGACCTCATCGAACTGCTGCGCCGTGCCGCCGGGGACGATGTACCGGTCACGACGCTGATCGGGATGGCGATCCTGAAAAACCCGTTTCAGTTGCAGAAGATCGCCCCTTTCGCGGTGCTGATCGGGGGCATGATCACCTTCTCGCGACTCACCCGCACGAACGAACTGGTGGTGGCGCGGGCGGCTGGTGTGTCCGTCTGGCAGTTCATGGCGCCGCCCGTCGGGGTGGCCCTGCTGCTGGGGGCGTTCCTGGTCGCCATTTTCAATCCTCTCGCCGCCATGATGACTTCCAGATACGAATCGCTCGATGCCCGATATATCGGCGGCCACAGCAGTCTTCTGTCGGTCGGCCCCGGCGGGTTGTGGCTGCGCGAGCGGCTGGACGGCGCACCGGTGGTCATCCACGCCACCCGCATGGCCGCCGCGGGCACCGATCTCGGCAATGTCACGATCTTCCGCTACGGGCAGGACGAGACCTTCCGCGACCGGATCGACGCCGCCCGTGCGACGTTGGGCAATCAGGTCTGGCACATCGAGAACGCGATCGTTTCGGCACCCGACCAGGTGCCGGAACGGGTCGACAGCCTGGAACAGGCGACCCAGATGACGCGCGAGCAGATCCTGGACAGCTTCGCCAATCCCGAAACCATGTCGTTCTGGGCGCTGCCGGGCTTCATCGCGCAGCTCAGGGATGCGGGCTTTAGTGCGCTGCAGCATCGGCTCTACTGGCACTCGGTCCTGGCCCTGCCATTGCTGATGATGGCCATGGTCATCATCTCGGCAACTTTCGGTCTGCGTTTCACCCGCAGGGGCGGTGCCGGCATCACCATTGCCGGCGGTGTCTTCACCGGCTTCCTGCTGTATTTCCTCACGGGCGTGGTCTATGCTCTCGGCCAATCCGGAGGCCTGCCGGTGGTGCTGGCCGCCTGGACTCCGGCCGGCGTTGCGGCGCTGTTCGGCATAGCGACCCTGTTGCATCTGGAGGACGGCTAGCCTTGGTCGCCGGACCTGCTTCCACTCGCCGCCGCTCCACGCTCGATCGCCTGCGCGCCGATCTTCTGGCCGCAGCCGCCGTCGTCGTGTTGAGCGCCCTGCCTGATCCGGCCCGCGCCCAGGCCCTGCCCTCTCTTGCCTCCGACGAGCCGATCCTGCTTCAGGCGGATGAGGTGGAGTATGCGCGCGAGCTGGAGATCGTGATCGCGCGTGGCAATGTCGAGGTCGCACAGGGCGAGCGCATCGTCCGTGCCGACAGCCTGACCTATAATCGGCGTGATGGCATCGTGACGGCACAGGGCAACGTCGCGATGGTTGAATCCGACGGATCGGTCCTGTTTGCGAGCTATGCTCAGCTGGACGAGGGGCTGGCCAAGGGCATCGCCCGCGACCTGAAGGCGCGACTTTCCAACCAGAGCCTGCTCGTCGCTGCCGGCAGCACGCGCGAGGGCCGTTTCACAAGGATGGACAAAGCGTCCTACACCGCCTGCGAACTTTGTGAAGACAAACCGGACAGGCCTGCGCTCTGGCAGATCAAAGCCGATACCGTTACCCACGACGAGCAGACCCGGGACATCGTCTATCGTGATGCCACGGTGGAGTTGTTGGGGGTACCGATCGCGTATACGCCCTATTTCAGCCACCCGGATCCCACGGTGGACCGTCGCACCGGCGTGCTTGCACCGACCTACAGGTCCAACAGCACGCTCGGCAGTCGCCTCGACATCCCCTATCATATCGTGATCGACCCGACGGCGGATGCCACGCTGACCCCGATGTGGACAACCGATCAGGGGGGTGGACTGAGTGCCGAGTACAGGCGGGCTCTGGACAACGGTGCATTCTCGCTCGAAGGCATGATTGCCGATGCAACAGATGATGTCGCGAAGGATAACGTCCGCGGCTATATCGCTGGCCGGGGACGTTTTGATCTGAACGACACCTGGCGTTGGGGATTTGATGGTATCTGGGCAGGGGACGATACAGTCCTTCGCGTTTATGATATCACCAACCGCGAGACCCTGACATCGACGCTGTATGCCGAAGAACTGAACGGGCGCGACTATGCGCAGATCGCGGGATACTGGTTCCAGGGCCTGCGGAGCACTCAAAGGCAGTCACAGCTTCCCGTCGCTTTGCCGATGGCACAGTGGAGCCGCCTGGGCGCGCCGGGCATGGGGCCGCTCGGGGGACAATGGCGACTGGATTCAAGTTTCGCAGGCCTCTCGCGTCAGGACGGTACCGACAGCTATAGAATGACCGTCGGGGGTGGATGGAACCGTAGCTACATCGGCGGTGAAGGCGGCGTCTATACGCTGACTGCCAATATGCGCGGAGACGGCTATGTCGTTGACGACGTGACGGATTCAGGCCGCAGCTACAGCGGCACCGCCGGCCGGGTACTTCCTGAGATCGCGCTGGACTGGCGCCTGCCGATGGTTCGCTCTGACGGCGAAACGCGACAGATGATCGAACCGATCGTGATGGGTGTGATCAGCCCTTACGGCGGAAACTCGTGGAAGATCCCGAACGAGGACAGTCGCGACTTCGAATTCGACGAGACCAACCTGTTCTCTACCCAGCGCTTCTCGGGATATGACCGTGTGGAAAGCGGGCCGCGGCTGAGTTACGGTCTCCGCGTCGGCCATTACACGGGTGACGGCGGCCAGATTACCGGCCTGATCGGGCAGTCGGTCCGCGCCAAAGCCGACGACACTTTTGCACCAGGCAGCGGCCTGGAAGACAAGGTTTCGGATTATGTGGGGCGGGTGGTTGTGACTCCTGATCCGAACCTTGATCTCTACTATCGTTTCCGCTTTGACAAGGACACGCTGGAGCCTCGGCGCACGGACCTGGGGGCTGCATGGATTGTCGATCGCGCAAGCTTCGACCTTTCCTATACCCTCCTCCGTGCTGATGAGCGTGAGGTCACGGACGATTATTCCGATCGTGAAGAAATCTATTTCAGTGCAGGCTACGATATCACCGACGATTTCAAGATCTTCGGAAGTCTGCGCCGCGATCTGGAGAATGACCGCTCGATCGACCACGGCGCAGGCTTCGCCGTCGATCTCGACAACTGCCTCTACATCGTTTCCGAAGTCCGGCGCAGCTTCTCGCGCGACCGGGACATCCAGCCTTCCACCGATGTGCTGGTCCGGGTGGTGCTGCGCACCCTGGGCGGAACCTACTGACATGCACACGAACGAGCACAGAGGACGTTCGATGAAGCCCTTGCGCATTCTGCTCCTGGCCGCCTTCGCCGGTACCACCGCATTGTGCGGGGTGGTGGCGACAGGGCCCGGCACGGCGCTCGCGCAGACGGCGGGCCGGGTCGCGGCCGTCGTCAATGACGATATCGTCTCGGTGTTCGATCTGACTGCCCGGATGGACATGGTCATCAAGACCTCTCAGTTGCCGGATGATCAGCAGACCCGTCAGCGCCTGGCCCCGCAGATTCTCCGCCAGCTGATCGACGAACGCCTGCAGCTGCAGGCGGCTCGCCGGCTGGGCCTGAACGTCACCGCCGATGAACTGTCGCGAGCTGAGGCGCAGATCGAAACCCGCAACAACTTCGCGGCCGGCACCCTGGAACAGGGGTTGCGGGCACAGGGCATTGTGCCCTCCACGGTGATCGACCGTCTGCGCTCGGAAATCGCGTGGGAGAAGGTGGTGGCCCGCGAGGTGCGGCCGCGGATCGTGGTCGGCGAGGATGAAATCAATGCGGTGCTGGATCGCATCCGCGCCAATGCCGGCCAGACCGAATACCGCGTGCTTGAAATCGTGTTGAGCGTGCCCGACCCGCAGCGCGAGGCCGAGGTGCGCCAGAATGCCGAGCGGCTGCTTGAACAGCTGAAGGCGGGCGCGCCCTTCACGGCGCTGGCCCGCGAGTTTTCTGACGGCGTCACCGCCCAGCAGTCGGGTGATGTCGGCTGGGTTCTGCCCGGTCAGCTGGCGCCGGAGATCGATGCCTTCCTTGCCAATGCGCAGGCCGGCACCGTCTCGACGCCGATCCGCACGCCCGAGGGCTATCACATCGTGGCGGTCGCCGACACCCGCAAGGTGACGGGCGGCGACGCCTCGCAGATCGAAATCGCGCTGAAACAGATCGCGCTTGAAACCGGCGACGACCCGGCGGCCCAGCGTGCCGCCACCGAGCGGCTGCAGGCGGCCACGGCCGATCTCGCCTCCTGCGAGGCCGTGGACGGCATCGCCAGGGATCTGGGCGCGGATCCGACCACCGATCTCGGTCGGCTGAAGGTCGGTGATCTGGCGCCGGCGCTGCGTCAGGCGGTGATCAATCTGGGCCCCGGCGAGGTTTCCGGGCCGATTACCGGTGGTGGCATGGTGCGCGTGTTCGTGGTCTGCGACCGCAGTGGCGACATCGCCGGGCTTCCGGACCGCGATACCATTCGCGAGGCGCTGATCCGCCAGCGGCTCGACACGATGGCCCAGCGCCATCTGCACGACCTTCGCCGCCAGGCCTTCATCGATGTCCGCGTCTGATGATGCCCCAAGGCGGCCCCTGGCCGTCACCATGGGAGAGCCGGCCGGTATCGGCGGCGAGCTGACCCTCGCCGCCTGGATGCGCCGGGCGGATCTGGCCCTGCCGGCCTTCCTTGCCCTCGACGATCCCGACCGGCTGGCCGGGATTGCACGCAAGCTTGGATGGCAGGTGCCGATCCGCGAGATTGCGTCGGCCAGCGACGCCCTGACGGCTTTCGAGGACGCCCTGCCGGTTCTGCCCGTCCGACTTCCCTCGCCTGCCACCCCGGGGCGCCCTGATCCCGCCCATGCCGGCGCAGTGGTCGAGGCACTCGACCGCGCTGTCGACCTCGCCATGGCGGGCGCGGTCGATGGCGTGGTCACCAATCCGATCCAGAAGAAGACCCTCTACGACGCGGGCTTTCCCTATCCCGGCCATACCGAATACCTCGCCGCCCGGTGTGGTGGCGGCATGCGGCCGGTGATGATGATCGCAAGCCCGGCCATCCGGGTCGTGCCTGTGACCATTCACGAGGCCCTGGTCCGGGCGGTGGCCTTGCTGACGCCTGATCTGATCGTCGAGACCGCCACCATCACCGCCGAGGCCCTGCACCGGGATTTCGGCATCGCCCGGCCTCGGCTCGCCCTTGCCGGCGTCAACCCGCATGCGGGCGAAGACGGCACGCTTGGCCGGGAGGATATCGAGATCGTCGCCCCGGCGATCGAGCGGCTGAAGGCAGCCGGCATCGACGCCCGGGGGCCGCTGCCGGCCGATACCCTCTTTCACGAAGAGGCCCGGGCGGGCTATGACGCGGTTCTGGGCATGTATCACGATCAGGTGCTGATCCCGGCCAAGACCCTGGACTTCCATGGCGGCGTCAATGTGACGCTGGGCCTGCCGATCGTGCGAACCTCACCCGATCACGGTACGGCGCTCGATCTTGCAGGCCGTGGCACGGCCCGTGTCGACAGCCTGACCGCCGCCATCCGCCTTGCCGGCACCATGGCTGCCGCGCGGGCCCGTATCTCCCCTTCTGCCTGAATTACAGAGCCCTCATGACCTCCACGCCTCCGGCCGACACCGCTGCGGTGCGCGATACGACATCGGCGCTCGACGCCCTGCCCCCGCTCAGGGATGTGATCGCGGCCGCGGGCCTCGACGCGCGAAAATCGCTGGGTCAGCACTTCCTTCTCGACCTCAACCTCACCCGCCGGATCGCAAAGCTGGCAGAGGGTGAGAACGGGGTTGCCGGTCGCACCGTCATTGAAGTCGGCCCCGGGCCGGGCGGCCTGACCCGCGGCCTGCTCGCCGGCCCCGCCGCCCGCGTGATCGCGATTGAACGCGACGGCCGTGCCGTCCAGGCACTGCAGCCGTTGATCGATGCCTGTCCCGGCCGCTTTTCCATTATCGAAGCCGATGCCCTGGCGATGGATCCCGGAAGCCTGCTCGACGCGGTCGGCGACGACGGGCGCTGTTGGATCGCCTCGAACCTGCCGTACAACATCTCCACGCAGCTGACCGTTCAATGGGCCGAGCGGCCGGAACGCATCGCCGGCATGGTGCTGATGTACCAGAAGGAGGTCGCAGACCGGCTGACCGCCCGTCCGGGCGGCAAGGATTACGGCCGGCTGTCGGTGTTGGCACAATGGCGCTTCAGCATCTACAAGGGCTTCGATATCGGCCCGCGTGCCTTCACACCCCCACCCAAGGTGACCTCCACCGTGCTGGTCTTCGAGACCCGCCCCGAGCCGCTCGCCCCCGCAGAGTTGAAGGCGCTGTCCACCGTAACCGCCACTGCCTTCGGGCAGCGCCGCAAGATGCTGCGTCAGAGCCTGAAGGCCCTGGGCAATGCCGAAGATCTGCTCGCCGCCGCCGGGATCGATCCGACGCGCCGGGCCGAAACGGTGTCGGTGGAAGGGTTTTGTGCCCTGGCACGCGCCTTCGCCGATCGGCGGCAGGCAGAGGATGGCGAACGGTAGGAGCCGTCCGCCATCCGTTTCGGGTCAGAGCACGAAATCTCCTGCGGCGCCCGCCCCGATGCCACGCACCACGATCTCCATATCACGGACGAGATCTCCGTCGACATCGATGAGGACCAGCGATGTCGACGCAGTCAGAACCTGAACCGTCAAGGCCCCTGCAGCGCCGTCGAAGGCCTGGTTGCCCAGGAAGCGGAAGGCCTGGACGCCTGCGACATCCGGATCGGCATCTATGCGTGTCAGATCAATCCGGTCGCCCTCGGCGCGGTTGAAATCGCCGATCGTATCGCGCCCTGCTGCGCCGGCACTGTCGGTGATGCTGGTGTACACGAAGACGTCCGCGCCACCGCCGCCTTCCAGCAGATCGTCGCCGTTCTGCCCCAACAGACGGTTGGCGGCCGCATTACCCCGGATCGTATCCGCGAAGGATGATCCCCAGACCGCCTCAATCCCGGTCAGTTCATCAATCTTGCCCGTCGTATCGGTGGCGACCCCCTGGGCCAGGTCTACGTACATTGCTCCCGGGTTGTCGCCGTAATAGATCAGATCGACGCCGGGGCCACCTTCCACATCGTCATTTCCGGTGCCGGGGATCAGGAAATCGTCGCCGTCATCGCCATAGAGCTGATCGTCGAGCGCCCCGCCGTCCAATCGGTCATCATCGGCGCCACCGGTCAACAGATCGTACCCGTTCCCGCCCCTGAGCGTGTCTTCACCCAGATGGCCGGCAAGATAGTCATCGCCCTCGCCACCATTGACCTCGTCGTCCCCTGCATCGGCATAGATCTGATCGTTGCCGCCATCCCCGTTCAGAAGATCATTGCCCGGGCCCCCCCATATCTCATCGGAACCGCCACGGCCGAACACCACGTCATCTCCCAAACCTCCGGAGATGACGTTGACGCGATCATCGCCCCAGAGTGAGTCGTTGCCCTGTTCGCCGAGGATACGGAAGAAATTGTTCTGATAGTCGTTGCCCTGCCCGGCGATCCGGACTGCATCGCTACCGGACGAGACGGCGCTGTCACCACCGCTGGTCAGAAACTGATCCGGCGAGGCTGCCGACTGGGCACCGGAAAAGGACAGGACGGTCACGTCATAGGTTCCCGGTACCTCTTCGTACTCCGCGACCGCCAGATAATACGTCCCCGAGGTCGCCGGCACATATTCGAAGTAGGCATTGAGGCCGACCCCGTCCTCGCCGTCGGAGAGGATATGGGTGCCGTCGGGCCGGCGCAGATACATCAGAATGTCGCCGGCATCCGGGTTGGCGTCGGTCTGTGCGGACCCGTAAAAGCGATACACCGTTCCCGCGGCCAGGCTGAGGCGGATCCAGTCCACATCGCCCGCGGTCTCGAACCGCCCGGAATACTGCATGCTGTTGGCCCCGACGGCGAAATTCGCCGTGGTGCTCGTGTTCGCGGCCACATCCGCCATGATCGTCGTACTCCATGGGCCCGGACGCGCCGGCATCGCAGACGAGCGCGCGCGGCACCGCCTGCCGACACCCCCTCGGGCTGTCGATGAATATGTTTACCGCCACTTGGCGTCGAGGCACCCGGCAAGGCGCTTGCGCCTTCAACACATGAAGCTGAATGGCAGGGCACGTCTGCCCCCTGAATTGGGGGGCCCTTGAATATTCCGGCCGTGTCACCGACATTCGCACCGGCCACGTCCGGCCTCCCTCTCGACCGGAGACCGCATGACCTATCTTCTGCTCGCTGCCGGCCTTGGACTTCTGTTCCTGGGTGGCGAACTGCTGGTGCGCGGCGCCGTCGGTACCGCCACCCGTCTCGGCATCTCTCCCATGGTGATCGGCCTGACGCTGGTCGGTTTCGGCACCTCGACCCCTGAACTGGTCGCCAGCCTTCAGGCCGCCCTTGCAGGCGCGCCGGGCATTGCGATCGGCAATGTGGTTGGCAGCAACCTTGCCAACATCCTGCTGATCCTCGGCGTCTCTGGGCTGATCCTGCCGGTGGTCGTGAACCCGTCCGCCTTCCGCCGCGACGGTACCGCGCTCGCGCTCGCCACCATCGCCTTCATCGTCGCCTGCCTGGGTGGCGAGCTTGGCCGGATTGCCGGCGTGATCTTTCTAGTCGGCCTCGCCGGCTACACGCTGTTCAGCTACATCTCCGACCGGCGAAGCAACGACGCTGCAGCCCGCATGCATGCAGCCGAGGCGGATTTCGTTTCGGACGAGCCGCAGGTGAAGGCCATGAGCCTGCCCAAGGGGCTGCTGATCACCGCGATCGGTATCGCGGGCGTCATGCTCGGGGCCGACTTCCTGGTGGGGTCGGCGGTGGAGATCGCCCGCGAATTCGGCATGTCGGAAGCCGTCATCGGGCTCACCCTGGTCGCGATCGGCACCTCGCTGCCCGAACTGGTCACCTCGGTGATGGCCGCGATCCGCCGCCATGGCGACGTCGCCTTCGGCAACGTCATCGGCAGCAATATTTTCAACATCCTGGGCATCGCCGGCGTAACCGCCCTGGTCAAGCCGATCCCGATTCCGCCCGAGGTGCTGGCACTGGATCTCTGGGCGATGGCCGCAGCCACCGTTCTGCTGCTCTTCTTCGCCTGGACCGGCTGGCGCATCGGACGCCGGGAATCCGGCATCTTCCTGGGGGCCTATCTGGTCTATCTGGCGGCCCAGCTCTCACCCGGTATCCGCGGGGCGCTGGGGCTCGCCTGATATGCGTCGGGGTGCCGGCGCGCTTTCTCAGCGGCCGGCGCCCTCGCGCATCACATTCACGAAGCCGCTGAGGCCGAGCCGGCGTCGGCGCCGCAGGCGCTCCGCCCTGAGGATCGCCTCCAGATCCGCCAGAGTACGGTCGACATCCTCGTTGACCAGCACATAGTCGTATTCGGCGTAGTGGCTCATCTCATCCGCCGCCTTGGCCATGCGCTTGGCCACCACCTCGGCGCTGTCCTGAGCCCGGGTCGTCAGGCGGCGCTCCAGTTCGGCGATCGAGGGCGGCAGGATGAAGACGGTCACAAGGTCGTCGCGCGCCCGGTCGGCCAGCTGCTGGGTGCCCTGCCAGTCGATGTCGAACAGAACGTCGCGGCCGTCGGCCAGCGTCGCCTCTACCGCGGCCCGGGGTGTGCCATAGCTGTTTTCGAACACGGTCGCATGCTCAAGAAGCGCCTCTTCGGCCACCATGCGATCGAAACTCGCGCGATCGATGAAGTGATAGTCGACGCCGTCCACCTCGCCCGGGCGCATCGGGCGGGTGGTTACCGAGACCGACAGCGTGATGTCGTCGTCCTGCGACAGCAGGCGGCGCGACAGCGTGGTCTTGCCGGCACCCGAAGGCGAGGAGAGCACCAGCATCAAGCCACGCCGGCGATCATGAGGGGCGCGGCGTGCGGCGGTGGTGTCGGTCATCAGCAGCATGGTCCCTGAGAGGCGGTGATGTCGAAGCTCATTCGACGTTCTGGATCTGCTCGCGGAGCTGATCGATCCGGGTCTTGAGGGCAAGTCCGATCCGCGTCAGCGCCGTGTCGGAAGATTTCGAGCACAGCGTATTGGCCTCACGGTTGAATTCCTGCGCCAGGAAATCGAGCTGGCGCCCGACCGGCTCGTCGGCGGCCATCAGCTCCCGTGCCTGGGCGACATGGGCGACCAGCCGGTCCAGCTCTTCACGGATATCGGCCTTGGCAGCCAGCATCGCGGCTTCCTGAACGATCCGGTCTTCGGCAGCACCCGCGCGGTCCTGCAGCAGGCTGCGCAGCTGTTCCTCCAGCCGGGCACGGATGGTCGCAGGCTGGGTGGCGGCCAGGCCGGCAGCCTCGGTCACCAGCCCCTCGATCGCATCGACATGTTCGGTCAGCAACCGGGTCAGAGCCGCCCCTTCCTGGGCGCGGGCAATGACCAGGCGATCGAAGGCGGCGATCAGGCTCTCGGTCATCGCATGCTCGCGCGCCGCCCGAACGGCCTCGCTCTCCTCCTGCTCCACCATCTGCAACAGGCCCGGCACCCGCAGCAGGCCGTCGAGCCGCGGCACCTTCGCCTTGGGAAAGCGTCGCTGAAGCTCGGTCAGAACCTCGCCCAGCCCGTCGGCGACCTCGGGATCGATGCGAAGACGCGCGCCCCGGGCATGGGTCACCAGGCCCAGCTGCACGCTGACATGGCCGCGGCGGATACGGTCCTGGGCGACCTTGCGGACGACCGGTTCCAGCTGGTCGAAACCGGGCGCCAGCCGGATCCGCAGGTCCAGCCCGCGGCCGTTGACGCTCTTGACTTCCCAGTTCCAGCCATAGCGGGCATCGCCTGCATCGGCGCGGGCGAATCCTGTCATGCTGGCAAGCGCCATGGCCAATCTCCCGAGGATGAGCGATGATCAGGGGCGGGTCGGACGGGCGGACTATACGAACCCGTCCCGCCCCCGCCAAGCCTCGGATGACCATCCGGGTCTGATCACGTCACAGTCTCCGACGCTGCCCGTCGGATGTCCACCAGGACCACCCGCGTCCCATGACCGCATCCCCCACGCCCCGCCATATCGCGATCACCGGCGCGTCCAGCGGACTGGGCGCTGCCCTGGCGCTGGAATATGCCGGACCGGGCATCCGACTTTCCCTGCATGGCCGCGACACGGACCGCACGGAAGCCGTGGCAGCCGCCGCCCGCAGCCGTGGTGCCGAGGTGGATGTGGCGCGGTTCGACGTCACCGATGCCGATGCCGTCGCAGCCTGGGTGACCGCGATCGGTGCAGGCGCGCCCCTCGACCTGATGATCGCCAATGCCGGCATCTCAGGCAACGAAACCGGCAGTGGCGGCGCGGTTTCGGCAGAGGTTACCAGGGCCATCTTCGCGGTCAATGTCGACGGCGTGGTCAACACCGTGCTGCCCGCAGCCGAGCTGATGCTGGGTCGCGGGCGCGGAGCGATCGCCATCGTCGCCAGCCTCGCCGGCTATCGCGGCCAGCCGGGGGCGCCTGCCTATGCCGCATCAAAGGCGGCCGTGAAGGCCTGGGGCGAAGGGCTGCGTCCGCGCCTTGCCCATGGCGGGCTACGGGTGTCTGTCGTCTGCCCGGGGTTCGTGCGCACGCCGATGACCGCCCGCAACCGCTTTCCGATGCCCTTCCTGATGGATGCCGACCGGGCGGCGCGGATCATCCGCCGCGGGCTCGACCGCAACCGGGCGCGCATCGCCTTTCCGTGGCAACTGGCGGCCCTTTGCTGGCTGCTCGCCGCCCTGCCGGCCGCCTGGGCGGACCGGCTGCTCGGCGGCCTGCCTGGGAAGTGACGGCCGCTGCAACCATCCGGCGAAAACACGCGAATGTCACATCGCGCTTGCCAGACGGGCGATCTTCGCGCCAGGATGGCTCCACTGACGGTGTCCTGCGGTCGTTCCGCAGGATGAAAAGGGAATGCGGTGCGCCGGTATCATAATCCGGCAATTCCGCGGCTGCCCCCGCAACTGTAAGCGGAGAGTGCCCCGTCTCGAAACCACTGGCCCCGACGGGGGCCGGGAAGGTGACGGTGGTGCGATGACCCGCGAGCCAGGAGACCTGCCGTCATTCGCGGTCACGGGCGAGCACGTCGGGCGGGGTGTACCGATGGGTTCTGCAAGCGGTGGCGGCGCGGCATGAAGACCCCATAAGCCCCCCAAGGCTTCCCCTTCCCGCCCCGACCAGCCACCCTGCCGGCCTCGTTCGCAGTGACCGCATGACGCAGTCGAACGAGGTCGAGTATCCCCGTGTCCACCAATCGCCCACCCGCCCGCCACCGGTCGCGCCGTCAGCTTCGTGCCGGCCTGGCCCTGCCACTGATCACGCTGTCTCCGCTGGCAATTACGAACCTGGCCGCTGCCGAAGAGACTGGAACCGACGAGGCCACGCGTCTCGCCCCGCTTTCCGTCTCTGCCGCCCGCAGCCCGGTGCCGGTCGAGACCGTCGGCAGCGCCGTCACCGTCATCACAGCCGAACAGATCGAGGCTTTGCAGATCCGTCAGGTCGACGATGTCCTGCGTCTGGTGCCCGGCCTTGCGGTCAGCCGCACCGGGTCGGTGGGTGGCACATCGCAGATCCGCATCCGCGGCTCGGAAGCCAATCAGACCCTGGTGCGCATCGACGGCATAGAAGTCTCCGATCCTTCGGGCGGGTCGGAATTCGATTTCGGCCATCTGCTTGCTTACGAGATCGAGCGGATCGAGGTTCTGCGCGGCCCGCAGAGCGCGCTCTATGGCTCGGATGCCGTGGGTGGCGTGATCGACATCACGACCAAACGTGGGTCCGGCCCGCTTTCGGGCAGTGTGCGGACCGAGGCCGGCAGTTTCGACACCCGCGAAGCGGTCGGCACGGTCTCTTATGGCGACCAGACGTTCGATGCCCTGGTCTCGGCCCAGAGCTTCCGCACCGACGGCATCTCATCCGCCGATGAACGCGCCGGCAATCCGGAGAAGGACGGCTATCGCAACCGGTCCGCTTTCGCGAAATTCGGCTGGCGGCCGGCGGAGGATCTGGAATTCGCCCTGGTCGGCAGGACCGTGCGCTATCGTACGGAAGGGGATGGCTATTCCACTCTTCCTTACGACGCCGATGAGGAAACCCGCGGTACGCAGACCTTCCTGCGCGGCGAAGCGCGCTACGCCATGGCGGACGGCCGCTGGCATCATAAGGTCGGCCTTGCCAACACCGAACATGATCGCGACTACCGATCAGATGGCAGCATCACCAGCACCTATCTGGGCCGCCGGCTGAAGGCAGACTATCAGACCGACTACGGGTTCGAGACCGGCGCCGTCAGTCACGATCTTTCGCTGGGAACCGAGTATGAACGCGAAACCGTACGAACCAGCAGTGCCTGGTCAACGGTCGACCGTGCCTTTGATTCCACAGGTTTTGCGGGGGAATACCGCCTCGGGCTCTACGACCAGCTCTTTCTCTCTGCGGCCGGACGCTACGACAGGAATGAAATCTTCGACGATCAGAAGACCTGGCGCTTCACCGCAGCCTGGCTGATCCCGGGCACGGATACCAAACTGCGGGCTTCTTATGGAACTGGCATCAAGAACCCGACCCTGTTTGAGTTGTTCGGCTACAGCAATACCTATCAAGGAAATCCCGATCTGAAGCCTGAAGAGGCAACCGGCTGGGATGCCGGTATCGAGCACAGCTTCTTCGATGGTCGATTCGTGATCGATTTCGGCTGGTTCCGCCAGGACATCGAAAATCTGATCCAAGGCAGCGGCAGCACGTCGATCAACCTGCCCGGCACATCGCGGATCAATGGGATAGAAACCTCGGTCACCATACGGCCGGTTTCGTGGGCCGATCTGCGGCTGGCCTACACGTATACAGACGGAGAAGACTCCAACGGGCAGGAGTTGGTGCGTCGTGCGCCGCACATCGCCAGTGCCGATCTCTCGACCCGCTTTCTCGACAACCGTGGCCGGGCCGGCCTCTCTGTCGTCTACAACGGCGAACAGAAAGACTGGGCCTACGATGCCTTCTACAACCGAAGCGTCGTCACCCTCGACGACTACACCCTCGTCAACCTGACCGCCGCCTATGATCTCACCGACACGGTCGAGATCTTCGGTCGGATCGACAATCTCTTTGACGAGGAGTATCAGGAGGTTCTGGGCTACGGCTCACGTGGTCGCGCAGGTTATGCCGGCCTGCGGATGCGGTTCTGACCTGATGCGAGCACGGCGCCTTCCGCACCGCCTGACCGGGCTTCTGTCGACCAGGTTTCTGTCGACCGGGCTTCTGCTGACCGGCCTGGTACTCGCGGCCCCGCCCTCGGCTTCCGCCGGGGACGGGCCGCGGCGGATCGTGTCGATGAACCTGTGTGCCGACGAATTGCTGCTGCGCCTGGCACCGCCCGGCCGGCTGGTATCGGTTACCTGGCTGGCCGCGGGGCCGGCGGCGATCGATCCCGCAGCGGCGCAGGGGCTGGTGCTCAATCACGGCCGGGCGGAGGAGATTGCCCGGCTCGCCCCGGATCTGGTGGTCGCCGGCCGCTACACCACTCTGACGACCACGCAGATGCTGCGCCGGGCCGGCATCCCGGTGCTGCTGCTCGACGAGGCGACCAGCCTCGCCGGCATCCGGTCCCAGGTCACCAGCCTTGCCGCGGCCGTGGGCAACCCCGCTGCCGGCCGGAAGATGCTCGATGCCATGGACCGGATGCTTGGCGAGGCGACCCTGGATGCGAAAGACACACCGCTTCCGGGCGTGGTGGTTCTGCGTCCCGGCGGCGGTGTCGCCGGAGCGGGAACCCTGCAGGACGAGATCCTGGCTGCGGCCGGTCTCCGCAATCTGGCCCCCGATGCGCCGGTCGATGGCGATGGCCGGATCGGCCTCGAACGGCTGTTGCGCCTGAAACCCGATCTGCTGGTGCTCGATTCCGACGGGGATGCACCACCGGCCCTTGCGCGCGAGGTGCTCGACCATCCGGCCTTCCGGGCACGGGCAGCGGGCATGGCCATCACCAGCCTGCCGGCCGCCCTCTGGGTCTGCCCGGGCCCGTGGGTCGCAGAGGCGGTCGGTCGCCTGTCGGCCGCGCGACGGTCGCTCGCCGGACGCCAGCGAGGATCGCGGTCATGACGCTGACCACGGCCCGGATATCGGCGGCGCTCCTCCTCCTCACCGCCCTTCTGACGCTGGCCTCCATTGCTGCCGGGCCGGACGGTCTGGATCTTCCGCGCGCCATGGCCGACGTCGCCCATGGCCGCGACACGCTGGATGCGCTGATTCTGGTCCAGCTGCGCCTCCCCCGGGCGATCCTCGCGATTGTGCTGGGCGCCGGGCTCGCCATGTCCGGCGCAGCTTTGCAGGGGCTGTTGCGCAACCCGCTCGCCGATCCGGGCGTGGTCGGTGTCTCCGCCTCGGCAGGTCTGGGTGCCGTCGCCGCCTTCTACAGCGGTGCGGCGGCCGCCTGGTCGCTGGCCCTGCCGCTCGGTGGCATTGCAGGCGCCCTCGCCGCCACGCTGGTCCTGGCCGTGATCGCGGCACGCGGGGCCGGCACCACCGCGCTTATCCTCACCGGCGTCGCCATCGGCAGTTTCGCCGCAGCCCTCACCGCCCTCGCCCTCAATCTTGCACCGTCACCTTATGCGGCGCTCGAAATCGTCTTCTGGTTGATGGGATCGCTCAGCGACCGCAGTATGGACCATGTCTGGCTGGCGGTGCCGCCGGTGATGATCGGCCTGGTGATGCTCGCCCGGCTGGGACGGGCACTCGAAGCCCTGACCCTTGGCGAGGACACGGCCGCGAGTCTCGGCTTCGATGTCACCCGCACCCGGCTTGCGACGATTCTGGGCACAGCCCTTGCCGTCGGGCCCGGTGTCGCGGTCGCGGGCGCAGTCGGCTTCGTCGGCCTTATCGTCCCGCATCTGCTGCGGCCGCTGGTCAGCCATCGCCCCGGCGCCCTGTTGCTGATCGCAGCGCCGGCTGGCGCCGCTTTCACCCTCTCGGCCGATATCGCCGTTCGCCTGCTGCCGACCCGTCCCGAACTGAAGCTGGGGGTGATGATGGCCCTGATCGGTGCACCCTTCCTCGCCTCCCTGATCCTGAAGACCGCGCGAAAGGACGGCTGACCCCATGGACGCAACGACCCTCGAGGCGCGACACCTCACCCTTTCAGGGCCGGACCGCGCCCGGCTGGAGGATCTGTCCCTGTCGTTCGGCCCGGGGCAACTGGTGGGGCTGATCGGCCCCAATGGCGCCGGCAAGACCACGCTGCTGCGCCTGCTCGCCGGTCTTCTGACCCCGCAGCATGGGAGCGTGCTGCTTGGCGGGCAACCGCTGCACCAATTGTCCGCCGCCGCCCGGGCGCGACGGATCTCGTATCTGGCCCAGGGCGCCGATGTGCATTGGCCGCTGCCGACAGAAGCCGTGGTCGCGCTCGGCCGCCTGCCTCATGGTGACGGCCGGAGGCCCGCAGATCGCCGCGCAATCGCCCGAGCCATGGCGGCGACCGGGACGCAGGGTTTCACCGGCCGCCGGGTCGACCGGCTTTCAGGCGGTGAACGGCTCAAGGTTCTGCTGGCCCGGGCACTGGCCGTGGAGGCGCCGATCCTGCTCGCAGACGAGCCGGTCGCAGCCCTCGACCCCGCACACCAGCTCGATGTCATGGACTTGCTCAAAGCCCTTGCAGGCGATGGCCGGCTGGTGGTGGCCGTGCTGCATGATCTGGGGCTTGCCGCCCGGTTCTGCGACCGGCTGGTGTTGCTGGCAGAGGGTCGCCTGATTGCCGACGGACCACCTGAAGCCGTGCTCACCCCCGACAGGCTGGCACGGGCCTATGGCATACGCGCCCTGCATGGCCAGGCCGACGGCCATCTGCTGGTCGTGCCCTGGGCCCGCACCCGGATGTCGGAACAGTCAAGGGAGACAACGATATGCCTCACGCATCCATCTCCGGATATGAGGATGCAGCAGGCCCGCTGATCGGACGGCTTCTGGCCGATCCGGCCCAGGCCTGGAGCACAGGCAGCTTCGGCGCCATCGCCGAGTTCATGCGCGATGCCGGCGAGCCGCTATCGGTCGATGCCGCAGAGGACCCCGAGCGCCGCCGGCTGGCGACTGACCGTGGTGCCATCGCCATCACGCTGCGGAGCGATGCCCGGCCGCTGGCCTACGAGACCCCGTCCTCCGACGGCGTCGGCTGGTCGTCGGCCATCGCTTTCTGCCTGCCCGAAGCCGCCGCCGCCGGGCCGGCCCGGACGGTGGTCACCGAACTCGGCCCCGATGCGGATGCCGTACGGCCGGAAGACCGGAACGGCATCCTGTTCGATCTGGGCCTCGGCATTCCTCATACCGAGGCCTGCCTGCGCGCCTCGACGCCCGAGGCTCTCTCGGTTCTCCGCAGGCTGGCCGGCCGGCCGCTGCTGGGGGAAGATCCGGGCCCGCGCCGGGCTGCCGCAGCCACCGGCGCCCATCGGGTCTTCATGACCCGGCTGGCAAGGATCGAGGTCTTTCAGGCCGTTCCAAAGACGGGGGAAACCTCTCCCGAAGGCCCCCACACCCATCTTCTGCCGAAGCTGCTGGCCGCTGGTCGCACCGCCTCCGCCAATACGCCGATCCCCGACGGGTTGGTCGCCGGTCTGACGCTGCATGCGTGCAATCCGCTGCGCGATGCCCTCGGTCGGCCGCGCGCTTTCGACCCGATCGCTCATCAGGCCTTTCAGGAATTGATGACAGCGCATGGCGATCCGCGGGTGCTGGCCCTGCGTCAGCGGTTCCTGGCCGCACTGCAGGACGGAATGGCCCCGGACGCCCTGGTCGATGACGAGGATCAGGATGCCCGGCATCTGCGGGCGACGCTTCGCGTGGCTCTGCGTCAGGCGCGCCAGACGCAGGCGGCCAGAGCGGCTGTTCTCGATGCCTGGAGCGAGGCAATCGATCCCGCCGCCCGTGGGCGGACTCCGGACACCGTCTGCGGCTGAGGCGTCAGTCGCCGGCTGCCGCCTTCGCTGCCCGGCGACGCTCGCGCTCGATCCGGCGCCATTTGGCGACATTGGCATTGTGCTCGGCCAGCGTGCGCGCAAAGACATGGCCGCCCGTCCCGTCTGCCACGAAATACAGCGCATCTGTCTCCGCCGGCTGGGCCACGGCCATCAGCGCTGCACGGCCGGGCAAGGCGATCGGCGTCTTCGGCAGACCGTCGATCTCGTAGGTGTTCCAGTCATGGGCGTTGCCCAGATCGGACCGGGTGATACCGCGGTCGATCCGGCCGGTGCCCTCGCTCAGGCCATAGATGACGGTCGGATCCGACTGCAGCCGCATACCGCGCTTCAGCCGGTTCACGAACACGCCGGCCACAAGCGGCCGCTCGTCGGGAATGCCGGTCTCCCGCTCGACGATCGAGGCCAGGATCAACATCTCTTCGGGCGTCGACAGCGGCAGGTCCGGCCGCCTTGCCGCCCAGGCCTCGTCCAGTGCCTTGTCCATCGCCGCCTTCATCCGGCGGATCAGGGCGCCTCGATCATCGCCACGGGTATAGGTGTAGGTCTCGGGCAGCAACGCACCTTCGGCGAACCCCTCCATCGGCGGCATGTCGCCGCTGAGCAGGTCGTCGCCGGCCACCGCCTCCCAGGCGGCGCGAAGCGTGATGCCTTCGGGCAGGGTCAGGCGGTGCAGCACGACCCTGCCTTCGACCAGCATGTCGATGATGTCGGACGGGCTCTGCCCCGGCTCGACCCGGTATTCGCCGGCCTTCAGCCGGGTCTGCACATCCAGCAGCACCACCGCCGCCCGAAAGACCGCCGGCTGGTCGATCGCCCCGGCATCGGCGAGTTCACGGGTGATGCCGGCGACGCCCGTCCCCCGCGGCAGCAGCACGGTCCGGGCCTCGGTCAGCGGCCCGGGCGTTTCCAGCCAGACGGAGCCCCACCACAACAACGCCCCCGCCCCCGCGACGACCAGGGTCGCCAGGGAGACGAGGGCGATGATGAGATGCTTCAGGAAGCGCACGGCAGAGCCCGCAGATCCCGGATCATAGTGTCGGCATCACTCGGAGAGGCTCATTCGGGCCGGCCGAAGATCACCGAGGCGTTGGTGCCGCCGAAGCCGAAGGAGTTGGAGAGGGCATAACGCACCTCGCGTTCCTTGGCCTGATGGGGCACCAGATCAATGTCGCAACCCTCGTCCGGATTGTCCAGATTGAGGGTCGGCGGCACGACACCGTCGCGGATCGAGAGGATCGAGAAGATCGCCTCGACAGCGCCGGCAGCGCCCAGCAGATGGCCGATCGACGACTTGGTCGACGACATCGACAGCTTGTAGGCCGCCTCGCCGAACAGGCGCTTCACCGCCGCCAGCTCGATCACGTCACCGCGCGGCGTGGAGGTGCCGTGGGCGTTGACATAGTCGATCTGGTCGGGGTTGAGCCCCGCCCGCTTCATCGCCGCCTGCATGGCGCGGAAACCGCCATTGCCGTCTTCCGACGGTGCGGTGATGTGATAGGCATCGCCCGACATGCCGTAGCCGACGACTTCGGCATAGATCTTCGCGCCACGCGCCTTGGCATGTTCAAGCTCTTCGAGCACGACCACGCCGGCACCCTCGCCCATCACGAAGCCGTCACGACCCTTGTCCCAGGGCCGCGACGCACGCTCAGGCGTATCGTTATAGCCGGAGGACAGAGCCTTGGCCGCGGCGAAACCGGCAATGCCCATGCGGCAGACGGCGGCTTCCGAGCCGCCTGCCACCATCACATCGGCATCGTCCCACATGATCAGCCGGGCGGCATCGCCGATAGCATGCGCACCGGTGGAGCAGGCGGTGACCACGGCGTGATTCGGCCCGCGGAAACCATATTTGATCGAGACCTGGCCCGAGGCCAGATTGATCAGCGCGGCCGGGATGAAGAACGGAGACACGCGGCGTGGACCGCGCTGTTCCATGGTGACCGCGCCTTCGGCGATGGTCGGCAGGCCGCCGATACCAGAGCCGATCATGACACCGGTGCGATCGAGTTCTTCCTCGGCCTCCGGAGCCCATCCGGCGTCGCGGATCGCCTCGTCGGCGGCCCCCAGCGCGTAATGGATGAACTCATCCATCTTCTTCACGTCCTTCGCGGGAACATAGTCCTCGGGACGGAAGGCATCGTCACCGGCGCCCTTGGGCACCATGGCGGCGATGCGGACGGAAAGGTCGGACACATCGAAGGTGTCGATGTGACGGATTCCGGACTTGCTGGCGAGCAGACGCTCCCAACTCGCCTTCACCCCGACCGCGAGCGGAGTGACAAGACCCAGCCCGGTGACGACGACACGTCTCATCTCGGTCAGCGCGTCCTTTCTGCCTGAAATGGGTCGCATGCCGGCAGCACGACGCCAGCCGGAACGCCAGAAGCGGGCGCTGCAGCCGATCCCGTTCCGGACCGGCCGACCACGCCCGTTTCATAGCGGATCTCCGCGGCCCGTCAGGGTTGCGCGGCGGAGCCGGCTGCGGGGACGCCTGATCGGCATCGCAGCACCGGCTCCGGAGGATCAGCTCACCCGCATGGAAGCGGGCGCGGCCGTGCCGGCCTGATGGCCGGCACGTCGCCCGGAGACCTGTCCGATCAGGACTGGTTCTCCTGGATGAACTTGATGGCGTCCTGAACGGTCAGGATCTTCTCCGCGGCGTCGTCGGGGATCTCGATCCCGAACTCTTCCTCGAAGGCCATCACGAGTTCGACGGTATCGAGGCTGTCGGCACCGAGGTCGTCGATGAAGCTGGCCGTCTCGGTGACCTTCTCTTCGTCGACACCGAGATGTTCGACCACGATCTTCTTCACGCGCTCAGCAATGTCGCTCATCAGTCGTCGTCCCTCAAGCTCACTGGCAAGTGGCGTTCGTTCGGGCGTAGCGCCGTACTGCCGTTTGTCTCGTGCCTGGCAGCCCCGCCGAAATCGAACAGGGCTGTAGCACACTTTCCGCACCTTGGCCAGCCGCGGCGGACATGCCGCGGCAATGAAGGTCACGGGGCTGGTCCGGTTTGCGTCCCCGGCCCGGCGGTCAGATCATGACCATGCCGCCGTTGACGTGGAGCGTCTGACCGGTCACGTAAGCCGCCTCGGCGCTCGCCAGATAGACGATGGCCGCGGCGACGTCTTCCGGCGAACCGAGACGGCCCACCGGCACCTTCTCGAGCAGACCGGTCTTCTGCTCGTCAGTCAGCACGTCGGTCATCGGCGTTGCGATATAACCGGGTGCAACACAATTGGCAGTGATCCCGCGCGAAGCAACTTCGTGCGCGATCGCCTTGATCATGGCGGTCAGCCCGCCCTTCGAGGCGGCGTAGTTCGCCTGCCCCGGATTGCCCATATGGCCGACGACCGAGGTGACGGCGACGATGCGGCCGTAGCGGCGCTTCATCATGCCCTTCATCGCGGCCCGGGCCAGACGGAAACCGGCCTTCAGGTTGACGTCGATCACCTGATCGAAATCGGCGTCCTTCATCCGCATCAGCAGCGTATCGCGGGTCAGCCCCGCATTGCTGACCAGAATGTCGAGCCCGCCCATGGCGGCTTCGGCATCCTTCACCAGCTGCTCGGCCGCGCCATCCGCCGCGAGGTCGGCCGGCAGAACATGGACACGCGAGCCAAGCTCGGCGGCAAGACCTTCCAACGCATCCGCGCGGCGGCCGTGCAGCGCGACCACGGCGCCCTGGGCATGGAGAGCGCGGGCGATGGCGGCGCCGATGCCGCCGGTGGCCCCGGTCACGAGCGCGGTGCGCTGCGTCAGATCGAACATGGATGATCCATCACTGTGGTGGACGGGAAAGATCGCAGGACGATTAAGAGGCCGTCCTCAGAGAGACTTCAGGAACGCTTCGATCTCGGCCGGCGTTCCCACCGACTGGGCCGAAAGCGCGCGGTCGATGCGCTTGGTGAGACCGGAGAGGACCTTGCCCGCCCCCAGCTCCACGGTTTCCTCGACGCCGGCCTCTTTCATCGCCAGCACGCTTTCGCGCCAGCGAACCATGCCGGTCACCTGCTCGACCAGCAGACCGCGGATGCGGTCCGGATCGGAAACCGGGGCGGCGAGCACATTGGCGATCAGCGGCAGGCGCGGCGCGTCGATCTCCACCTGCGCCAGGGCATCGGCCATCCGCTCGGCGGCCGGCTGCATCAGCGGGCAGTGGAAAGGCGCGCTCACCTCCAGCGGGATCGCCCGCTTGCCGCGGGCCTTGGCGACCTCGACCGCGCGGTCGATCGCGGTCTTGTGGCCCGACAGAACCACCTGGCCCGGCGCGTTGTCGTTGGCGGCGACGCAGACCTCGCCGGACCCCGCGGCCTCGTCGGCGATGGCCCGTGCCTCGTCGGGGTCCACGCCCATCAGTGCCAGCATGGCGCCCTGCCCGACCGGAACCGCCATCTGCATGGCCTGGCCGCGGATCTTGAGCAGACGGGCCGTATCGCCGATGTCCAGCGCCCCGGCCGCGCAAAGCGCCGAATACTCGCCCAGCGAATGCCCGGCCACGAAGGCGGCTTTTTGGGCCAGATCGACGCCGCCTTCCCGCTCGAGGACGCGAACCACGGCCATCGAGCAGGCCATGATCGCCGGCTGGGCATTCTCGGTCAGGATCAGCTGCTCGGCCGGGCCTTCGAACATCAGGCGGGTCAGCGGCTGCTTCAGCGCCTCGTCCACCTCCTCGAAGACCTCACGGGCCGCGGCAAAGGCCGCTGCAAGATCCTGTCCCATGCCCACCTTCTGCGAGCCCTGTCCGGGAAAGACGAACGCACGTGCCATGGAGCCTCGCTTCAGTCTTGGCTGTCGACCCGATCGCCGGACCGAAGCCCGCAGGCCCGGCCGGTCGTCGCCAAGTCATGACCGCGACCGCGACCGATTGTCAAGAACCGCATCGTCCCACCGCACCGGATATGGCCGCCATGACTGGCACGACCAGCAGTTTCCGGGGCTTTGCGATGCGGAACATCCAGCGCCGGGTCGGTCTCAGTTTAGCCGACGCCGCGGAAGATGCGAGAGGTGAAATCAACCCTTGATACGTATTTTGCGGGAAATTTGTGATCGCAGGGCGAGTGTCGGCATCCATCGGGAGCCGCCTTGTACCCGACCACCCGCCAGACGGGCCGCCGGCGGCGATTTGCCTTGCGCGCCGAAGGGCATGACGTATAGTGCGCGCCTCCACGCCGGGTCTCTCGATCCGGTGGTGGGGATGTCGTGCGTCCACGCCATCATGGCATGGCCGGATGCACAACACCGCTCCTTGCCGGCATCACGTGATGTCGGCTGAGCCCGTCCCGCCCGGGCGGTCCGACACGCCGGAAGGCGATCGTCGGAGACCGGGGCGTCGGGCAGGAAAAAGCCGTAAGGAGTCCATTATATGCCCTTCTACGAGACGACGATCATCGTCCGTCAGGACGCCTCGACCCAGCAGGTCGAGAAACTGGGCGAGGATATCAAGACCATCCTCGAGAACGCCCAGGGCCGCGTGATCAAGCAGGAGAACTGGGGTCTTCGCCAGCTCGCCTACCGGGTCAAGAAGTACCGCAAGGCCCATTATCTGCACCTGAACATCGAGGCCTCGGCCGAGGCGTTGGTTCAGATCGAGTACATGCTCCGCTACCAGGAAGATGTGCTCCGCTATCTGACCGTGCGCGTCGACGAAGTCTCCGAGGAGCCCTCGGTGATGATGCAGAGCCGTGGCCGCGGTGAGCGTGGCGAACGCGGTGAGCGTGGCGAACGCGGTGAGCGTGGCGAGCGCCGTGGCGGCGACCGCTTCGAGCGTGGTGACCGCGGCGACCGTGGTGATCGCGGCGATCGTGGTGATCGCGGCGACCGCTTCGAGCGTCGTGAGCGCGCCGACCGCTGATCCTGTATCAGAAATCGCGAGGATAGATCGTCATGGCTTCCAACAAGTCGCAGAGCGCCGTCACGATTCCGGCGGCTCAGGGCCAGCGTCGCCCGTTCTTCCGCCGGAAGAAGACCTGCCCGTTCTCCGGTGCGAATGCGCCGGTGATCGACTACAAGGACGTGAAGCTGCTCAGCCGCTACATCTCGGAGCGGGGCAAGATCGTGCCGAGCCGGATCACGGCCGTGTCCGCGAAGAAGCAGCGTGAGCTCGCCCGCGCCATCAAGCGCGCGCGCATTCTCGCCCTCCTGCCCTTCGTGGTGCAGTAACCCATCAGCCCTTCCGACGCCGTCCGCTCAAGACGGTGATCGACGGGATCCGATGGACCGACCGACTGATCAGGTCCGGATGGTCCCGGAAACACGACCTTCGACCCGGTACCGGTAACGGTGCCCCGGCTTCGGAGGCGGATAGCGGAACAGGACGCCCATGCGGTTGTCGCGCGACCTCTCCATCACCCTGGCGGCGGGTGCCCTTTCGGGCGTCGGCAGCCTGCTGGTCGTGACGGGGGTGCTGGGCGTGATCGCAGCCTATCTGGCGCCCGCCCCGCTCTTCGCCGCCGCCTTCCGCTACGGGCTGCCCGGCGGGGTGATTTCGGCTGTGGCCGGCACCATCGCAGGCGCCGCCACCGCAGCGGCTCTGGCCGGGCCCGAGCAGGTTCTCTACGGCCTGGGCTTTGCGGTGGTCACCGCGCTGCCCGTGCTTGTCATCGCCCGTTTCGCCCTGCTTTCCCGCCCCGATGGTGCGGGGGGAACCGAATGGTACCCGGCAGGACGGCTGATGACGGTGGCCATCGCGCTTGCCGGCGTGCTGGTTGCCGGGGGATGGCTGTTCGCAGCCGGTGCCGAGGGTGGCCTGCGCGGCGAGGTCGCGCGGACGCTGGAACCGCTGATCGAGCTGATGGCGGCAGATGCTGCCACGGCGAATGCCGCGGTTCTGGCCGAAAGTCTGGCGGGGCGTTTCGTCGCCTTCGCTGCGTGTTTCTGGGTGGTGCAGATGGTCCTTTCCGGCATGCTCGGCCGCTTCGCCGCGGACCGGCTGCTCGGGGGATCGATGCGGCCCGTGCCGCCGCTTGCCTCCTTCGATCCGCCTGAGGCGGTTCGCTGGGTGCTGGTCGCCGGCGTCGCACTGACCATCGCCACCGGCGGCGACGGTGATTTCGGCCTCTTTGCCGGAGTTGCCGCGGTGCTGGCCGCGATGCCCTATCTGGTCCTCGGTCTGGGTGTGGCACACGGGCTTGCCCGCGGTGTCCGCGGCGGCGGGTTTATCCTCGCTGCGGTCTATCTGCTGGCACTGATGCTGTACTGGCCGATCCTGCTGATCCTTGTCTTGGGCTTCGTCGAACGTTGGGCCGGGCTGCGCCGTCGCTCCGGTGCCGCCTGACACAGCCTTAGGAGTACATCCGATGGAAGTGATCCTGCTTGAGCGCATTCAGAACCTGGGCCAGATCGGCGACCGCGTGAAGGTCCGCCCGGGTTATGCGCGCAACTTCCTCCTGCCGCAGCGCAAGGCCATGCGCGCGACCAAGGAGAACCTCAGCTATTTCGAGACCCAGCGGAAGGCCCTGGTGGCGCTGAACGATCAGCGTCGCGGCGAGGCCGAGGTGCTGGCCGAGAAGCTGACCGGCCAGGTTCTGCCGGTCGTCCGTCAGGCGGCCGACAACGGCCAGCTCTACGGTTCGGTCACCGCCCGCGACGTCGCCATTGCGGTGGAGCAGTTCGGGTTCGAGATCAACGGCCGCCAGGTTCAGCTGCGCGAGCCGATCAAGACCCTGGGCACCCAGACCGTCTCCATCTCGCTGCACCCCGACGTTGTGGTCGACGTGACCATCATCGTCGTCCGCAGCATGGACGACTTCCTGAACCAGCAGCGCCGCGCGGCCGAGGCCGACGAGCAGCTCGACGACGCCTATGAGCTCGCCGAGGAAAGCGCTGCCTATCAGGCCGACGAGGTTGAGGAGGAGGAAGAGGTCTGATCCTCTTCCGCCCCGACAATCCGTCGGGCCCCTTGGGGCCGACACATGCGGCCGCGTTCCGGTACGTCCGGGACGCGGCCGTATCGTTTTGACAAACCGGTTTTCTGGAACCGCAACAGGACCTGCAGATTTTACGAGAGATCTGCCCCATCCGGATGCTGTGGCAAAAATTCAACAGTGCGGCACATCAAGTCCGTAGACATTTGACGGGCGCTTTTGAAGGGGCATAGGATTGGAACGTGTCTAAAATACGCCGGCCCGGACCGGCGAGCGACGTCGGACGATCCCCCCGCGCGTCGGCTGACCCACAACACCCGGCCCGTGCTCCTCCCGCACGGTTTCCGGCATCCGTACGCGTGGAGTTGCCCCCGCATAGACCCGGCGTCTTTCGCCACGGCCCGGTCACGGCTCCTGACGGAGGCGATTGACCGTGATATCCGGTTTGACCTTCCTCGGCGGACTGATCCGCACGGGGACGCTGGTTGTGAATGACGAGAACGGACGCAGTCACCGCTTCGGCGACGGCACCGCCCCGCATGTCCGCATCCAGATCCACGACCCTGCCATGCTCCGGCGCATGGCGGTCAACCCGTCGATGGCCCTCGGCGAAGGGTATATGAACGGCCAGTTCGACATCATCGACGGGGATGTGCGCGCCCTGCTCGATCTGGGCGTGAAGAATTATGCCCGCCAGTCGGCCCATGCCCATCACTGGCCGGTCTGGGCAACGAGGCTGATCAACTTCTTCTATCAGCACAATCCGCGAAACCGGGCGCGACGCAACGTCGCCCATCACTACGACCTGTCCGAAGAACTGTACCGGCTGTTTCTGGATGCCGACCGTCAGTATTCCTGCGCCTATTTCCAGACGCCGGATGACGATCTGGAGACGGCGCAACGGCAGAAGAAGCGGCACCTGGCGGCAAAGCTGCTGCTGCAACCCGGGCAGAAGGTGCTCGACATCGGCTGCGGCTGGGGGGGTCTCGGGCTTTATCTGTCGGGTCATGCCGATGTCGAGGTGGTCGGCGTGACGCTGTCGGAAGAACAGCACAAGGTGGCCCGCGCCCGCGCAGAAGCATCAGGCCTCGCCCAGCGCGCCGATTTCCGGCTCACCGATTATCGCGACCTCTCCGAACGTTTCGACCGGATCGTGTCGGTCGGGATGTTCGAGCATGTCGGCCTGAAGCACTATGACGAGTATTTCCGCAAGGTCTACGACCTGCTGACCGATGACGGCGTGGCCGTGGTTCACACCATCGGCCGCACCGACGGGCCCGGCGTCACCAATTCCTGGATCCGCAAATACATCTTCCCCGGCGGCTACGTCCCGGCACTTTCGGAGATGATGCCGGCGATCGAGCGCGCCGGACTGGTCGTCACCGACGTCGAAATCCTGCGACTGCATTATGCCGAAACGCTGAAGCACTGGTATGAGCGTTTCATGGAGCACCGCAACGAGGTCCTGGCGCTGTATGACGAGCGGTTCTGCCGGATGTGGGAATTCTATCTGGCAGGCTGCGAAGCCTCGTTCCGTCACTGGGGTCAGGTGGTGTTCCAGGTTCAGCTGGCCCGTCGCCAGGATGCCGTGCCGCTGACCCGCGACTACATCACCGACACCGAACGCGAATGGGCCGCGCGGGAGCGTCGGCACGAGCTGCATGTGGCCTGCTGACGCGACGCCCTGGCCCGCCAGGGGTCCCCGCCCTCAGAAGCCTTTCATCCCGACGCCCGCCGGTGCATGATCGCGACCGTGGGCGACCGGTGGCCGGGCCAACCCGTCCCGGCCACCGGTCGCCCACGACCTGATCTGTTTCTGCCCTGACCTGCTTCTGCACCGATCCCGAGGCCGATGACCGATACCGATTTCGACGCAGCCGGCCTGCCCGCCGTCACCGCCGGCGCCTCCACGGCGCTTACGGCAGGCTCCGATGCGGCCGGCAGCGGGCTCGCGGTCCGCAGCCGCCCCAACAATGCCGAAGTCGAACAGGCGCTGCTGGGCGCCCTGCTGATCAACAACGAAGCCACCCATCGGGTCAGCAGCTTCCTGCGCCCCGAACATTTCCACGAGCCGGTTCACCAGCGGATCTACGGCCAGATCCTGCGCTTCATGGAGCGCGGTCAGATCGCCAATCCCGCCACGCTGAAACCGCTGTTCGACGCCGACCCCGCCCTGTCCGGTGTGGGTGGCGCCGCCTACCTGGCGCGCCTGGTCGGCTCTGCGATCTCGATCATCAATGTCGAGGACTATGCGCGGATCATCCACGATTTCGCGCTCCGCCGGGCGCTGATCGACATCGGCGAAGAGGTGGTGAACGAGGCCTATGACGGCCGCGCCGAACGTCCGGCCATCGAGCAGATCGAGCATGCCGAGCACCGCCTCTACACCCTGGCCGAACAGGGAGAGATCGAGGGTGGCTTCGTCTCTTTCGATCGGGCCCTCAGCACGGCGCTCGACCAGATCGAAGCTGCCTATAAGCGCGACGGCAACCTGGTCGGTGTCGCCACCGAACTGATCGATCTGGATAATCTGATGGGCGGGCTACAGCCCTCGGACCTGCTGATCCTGGCGGGCCGTCCGTCGATGGGCAAGACGGCGCTTGCGACGACCATTGCGTTCAACGCCGCCCGCGCCTACCGCACCGAGCCCGAGGAGGCCGGCGGCAAGCCGAAACAGGTCGACGGCGCCGTGGTCGGCTTCTTCTCGCTCGAAATGTCGGCCGAGCAGCTGGCCGCCCGCCTTCTGGCGGGTGCCGCCGGCGTCCCTTCCGACCGGCTGCGTCGCGGCACCATGTCGCCCGAGGATTTCGAGAAGGTGGTGATGGCGGCGCGCGAGCTGTCGCGCATCCCGCTGTTCATCGACGACACGCCGGCGATCACCGTCCCGGCCATGCGTGCCCGCGCCCGCCGGCTCAAGCGGCAGCACGGTCTGTCGATGATCGTGGTCGACTATCTACAGCTGATGCGGGCAGTACGTGCCACCGACAACCGCGTGCAGGAAGTGTCGGAGATCACCCAGGGGCTGAAAGCGGTCGCCAAGGAACTGAACGTGCCGGTGATCGCGCTGTCCCAGCTCTCGCGTGCCGTGGAGCAGCGCGAGGACAAGCGGCCGCAGCTCTCGGACCTGCGCGAAAGCGGATCGATCGAGCAGGACGCCGACGTGGTGATGTTCGTGTTCCGCGAGGAATACTATCTGGCGCGCGCCGAGCCCAAGCAGCGCCCGGACGAGAAGCCCGACAAGTTCGCCGAGCGCTATTCCCACTGGCAAAGCAGGTTCGAGATGTCCCGCAGCGTCGCGGAGGTGATCGTGGCCAAACAGCGCCACGGCCCGATCGGCACCGTGCGGCTGCATTTCGACCTGAACACCACGCGCTTCGGCAATCTGGATCGCGACCACGCAGCCCTGCTGGCCGCCAACGCCCCGTCGAGCGAATGAGCACGCCGGTCACCACCCCTGCCCTGCCCGCGGCACCTGCCGCCCCGCCGCCTGCCTGGATCGAGATCGATCTCGACGCGCTGGCAGAGAACCACGCCCGCCTCACCGGGCTGATGCGCGCGCACAACCCGGCTGCCGAGATCGCGGGCGTGATCAAGGCCGATGGCTACGGGCTGGGGGCGGATATCGTCGGTCCCACCCTTGCGCGGGCCGGCGCGCCTGCGCTTTTCGTCGCACATCTGTCGGAAGGTGCAACGCTCCGCCGGGCGCTCCGGGCGGATCCCGACCCCGCCCGCCACGCCCTGCCGGTCTACATCCTGAACGGCATGGCCGAGGGAGAACGTGCGGATTTTCTGGCCTTTGACCTCCGTCCGGTGCTGAACGGCCCCGACGACCTCGACCGCTGGACCCGCGCCGGCCAGGCCCAAGGCGGGCCGCTGCCGGCCGCCCTGCATATCGACACGGGGATGAGCAGGCTCGGTTTCGACGAGGCAGGCTTCAAGGCCCTCGCAGCCGACCCGGCACGCCTTGGCGGCGTCGATATCCGCATCACCATGAGCCATCTCGCCTGTGCCGATGATGCAGCCCATCCGCTGAACCGGCGCCAGCTCGACCGTTTCCGGGTCGTGGCGGATACGATCGGGCGTGGCAGGCTCAGCCTTGCCAATTCAAGCGGGCTGTTCCTCGGCCCCGACTTCCATTTCGATCTCGGTCGCCCGGGCGTGGCGCTCTACGGCGTCAATCCGATACCCGGGCGCCCGAACCCGATGGTCCCGGTCGTGCGGCTGAAGGCCCGGGTGCTGCAGGTGCGAACCATCGACAGCTTCGAGAGCGTCGGCTATGGTGCGGCAGCCCGCGCGCGGTCGGGCATGCGGGTGGCGACGCTGGCGATCGGCTATGCCGATGGCTGGCCCTGGTCGGCCGCAGGCAAGGGCGAGGTGGTGATTGCCGGCCATCGGGCCCCGATCCTCGGCCGCGTGTCGATGGATCTGGTGACGGTGGATGTCAGCACCCTGCCGGAATCGCTGATCCATGGCGGCGCCGTGGCGGAGCTGATCGGCGATCATCGCGACGTCGATGCGCTGGCAAAAGACGCCGGCACCATCGGTTATGAGATCCTGACCCGCCTGGGCCGCCGCTATGCCCGGCAGCCGATGGCGTCGGGCCAGACGCAGGTTTATCCGATTGGCGTGCCCACGCCGCAGACGGAGGTCGACCCCGCCCCATGAACCCGCTTGCCGCCATCGGCCGGGCCCTGCTCTCCCTGTTCGAGACCGTGGGCCGCGTTGCGCTCTTCGTCCTGGTCGTGCTGCGCCATCTGGTCACCCCGCCCTTCTATTTCCGCGCCATGGGCCGGCAGGTGATGGAGATCGGCTATTACAGCCTGCCGGTGGTGGGCATGACTGCGCTGTTCAGCGGCATGGTGCTGGCCCTGCAAAGCTATACCGGCTTCGCCCGCTTTTCGGCTGAAAGTGCCGTCGCAGGCGTGGTGGTGCTGTCGATCACCCGCGAACTCGGCCCCGTTCTTGCCGGGCTGATGGTCGCTGGCCGGGTGGGGGCCGCGATCGCGGCCGAGATCGGCACCATGCGGGTGACGGAACAGGTGGATGCGCTGACCACGCTGCGCACCAACCCCTACAAATACCTGATCGTGCCGCGGGTTCTGGCTGCGACCCTGATGCTGCCGGTGCTGGTGCTGATCGCCGACATCATCGGCGTGATGGGCGGCTGGCTGGTCGGCGTTTACAAGCTGGGCTTCATCTCCACCACCTATCTGGTCAACACCTTCAATTTCGTCGAGCCGCTGGACGTGATCTCAGGGCTCGTGAAAGCGGCGGTGTTCGGCTTCCTGATCGCAACCATGGGCTGCTATCACGGCTTCAACAGCCGCGGCGGCGCCCAGGGTGTCGGCAGTGCCACGACCAATGCGGTGGTGTCGAGTTCGATCCTGCTGCTGATCTTCAACTATGTCATCACCGAGCTGTTCTTCGCGCGCTGAACCACAGCCCTGTCCCCGAGGAGCCCCAGGCGACATGACCACCGCCACCCCGAAGATCGCGCTCGCCGACGTGCACAAATCGTTCGGCCGCAAGCAGGTGCTGCGCGGCGTGGATCTTTCGATCGATGCCGGATCGTCGCTGGTGGTGATCGGCGGCTCGGGCACCGGCAAGTCGGTGCTGATCAAGTCGATCCTGGGCATCATTCATCCCGACAAGGGCTCGATCCGCATCGACGGCCGCGAGACCATGGGGCTCGGCGCCCGCGACCGCGAAGAGGTCATGGCTGGCATGGGCATGCTGTTCCAGGGCGGTGCGCTGTTCGACAGCCTGCCGGTCTGGCAGAACGTTGCCTTCGGCCTGATCCAGGGCAAGGGGGTGGCCCGGCGCAAGGCGCGGGAGATCGCGATCGAGAAGCTGTCCCTGGTGGGTCTTGGCGCCGATGTTGCGGAACTGGCCCCGGCGGAACTGTCGGGCGGCATGCAGAAGCGTGTCGGCCTGGCCCGGGCGATCGCCACCGACCCCGACATCCTGTTCTTCGACGAGCCGACCACCGGGCTGGACCCGATCATGGCCGACGTCATCAACGATCTGATCCGCAATCAGGTGAAGCGCCTGGGTGCGACTGCCATCACCATCACCCACGACATGGCGAGCGCCCGAAAGATCGCCGACCATGTGGCGATGATCTATCAGGGCCGGATCATCTGGCACGGCCCGGTGGAAGAGATCGACCACAGCGGCAACCCCTATGTCGACCAGTTCATCCATGGTCGTGCCGACGGGCCGATCCAGATGGAACTGCGCCGGCCCTGACGCGTTTCGACGCGACGGATTCCGGGAAACCAGTCGATGGCCAAAGCCACCACGCATTTCGTCTGCCAGTCCTGCGGTGCCACTGCGGCGAAATGGGCCGGGCGCTGCGAAGCCTGCGGCGAATGGAACACCATGGTCGAAGAGGTCCTGCCCCAGCCGGTGGCGGGTGGACGCGGTTCGGCCGTGGCTTCCGCGCGGCGCGGGCTGTCCTTCGTCACCCTGGACGGGCCGGTCGAGGTCGTGCCCCGGCGGCGCTGCGGCATCGGTGAACTGGATCGGGTGCTGGGCGGCGGCCTGGTCCCGGGGGCGGCGATCCTGATCAGCGGTGACCCCGGTATCGGCAAATCCACCCTGCTGATCCAGGCCCTGGCGGCACTGGCCGGCAATGGGGTCGATGCCTATTACGTCTCGGGCGAAGAATCGGTCGATCAGGTCCGGCTGCGCGCCCATCGGCTGGGCCTCGATGGGTCGTCGGTCAGGCTCGCCGCCGAAACCAATATCCGCGACATCGTCTCGACGCTGGAGAAGACCCCGGCGGACAGACCCGCGGTGGCGGTGATCGACAGTATCCAGACCATGCGCCATGACGGTCTGGAAGGCGCACCGGGAACGGTGTCGCAGGTGCGCGCCTGCGGTCAGGAGCTGATCCAGCTGGCCAAGCGGCGCGGCATCGCGGTCATCATCGTCGGCCACGTCACCAAGGAAGGCCAGATCGCCGGTCCCCGCCTGCTGGAGCACATGGTCGATACCGTGCTCCACTTCGAGGGCGAGCGCGGCCATGCCTATCGAATCCTGCGCGCCGTCAAAAACCGGTTCGGCGCCACCGACGAAATCGGCGTGTTCTCGATGACCGACCTCGGCCTGATGGAGGTGGAAAACCCCTCGGCCATCTTCCTTGGCGATCGCGACGAGAAAATATCGGGCAGCGCCGTCTTCGCGGGGCTGGAAGGCACCCGGCCGGTGCTGGTCGAAATCCAAGCCCTGGTGGCCGCCTCGGCGCTCGGCACGCCGCGCCGCACCGTCGTCGGCTGGGATGGCGGACGTCTGGCCATGATCCTCGCCGTGCTCGACGCGCGGTGCGGCCTTTCGCTCGGGTCGAACGACGTCTACTTGAACGTTGCAGGCGGGTTGCGCATCCTTGAACCGGCCGCCGATCTCGCAGTTGCAGCAGCACTGCTCTCGTCGCTCACCGATCGGGCCCTGCCCAAGGAAACGGTGGTGCTGGGCGAAGTGGGGCTCTCGGGCGAGGTGCGTGCGGTCTCGCAGATGGAGGCGCGGCTCAAGGAAGCCGCCAAGCTGGGCTTCACCCGCGCCTTCGTTCCCAAGGCCGGCGTCGGCCGGCAGATGCCCGTCGAGATCCGGCCGCTGAAGCGCCTGGCCGAACTGGTGGAACTCTTCGTGGGGCCGAATGGCGAATACGCCCCCAAACCTGCCGGCGATCAGGCCGGCGACCGGGACGGCGCTGCCCGGCCCGGCCGGCGCGGCCAGCCGCGCGGAACGATCGACTGACGGAAGCGGGCCTCCCTGCCCTCCCCGCCGTCCGCCCCTGTTGAAGGAAGACCCGGATGTCCCTGACGCTCGCCGACGTGGTTGTGCTCGCCATCGTCGCACTTTCGACCCTGGTGGCATTGATCCGCGGCTTCGTACGCGAGGTGCTGTCGATCGTCGCCTGGGTCGGCGCCGCGCTGATCACGGCCTATCTCTTCGATCCGCTGCGCCCGCTTGCCGATGACTTCATCGCCAGCGAGACCGCCGGCGACATCGCCACCATCGCGGTCATCTTTCTGGTCTCGCTGCTGATCCTGTCGGTGATCACCCGTGCCATCGGCGACGTGGTCTCGGGCAGCCCCTTCACCTTCCTCGACCGCCTGCTCGGCGCCGGTTTCGGTGTCGCCCGCGGCCTGGCGGTGATGGCAGCCATCTATCTGGGCCTGCTCTGGGTCTGGGGCCCGAATGGCGAGCCCGAATGGGTTCGGAAATCGGAAACCCGTCCCGCGGTGGTTGAAGCGGCGCGGATCATTCAGGAACTGGTGCCCGAGCGCATGCGCAGCCAGTTCCTGGAGCGCGCAGACCAGGCGGCGGGCGCTGCGGCCGGCGCCGCAGGCGATGCGGTGCGTGGCACGCTGGGCGGTGCGATGCCCGGCATGCCGCGCGACACCGCGCCTGGAACGGCTCCTGCGCAGAACAACCCCTCGGGCAATGTGACAGGTGCAACCCCCTCCGGCGGTGAAATCGGTTACGGCGAAGGGCAGAGACATGATATGAACCGCCTGCTCGATGCGATCGAGCCCGCACCTGCGGGCGGCCAGGGCACGCAAGGCCAGGGCAACTGACCGCATCCGGCTGACGGAGCGACCGCAAGTCCCAAGACGGTCGTCGAAATCGGTGCGAGGCGATGATCATCACCCATCCCTTCCGATCCGGGCCCGACGGCCGGGACCTGGTCCATGCAGATGAGGATCATCTGCGCGAGGAATGTGGCATCTTCGGCATTCACGGCCATCAGGAGGCTGCCCGTCACGTAGCCCTCGGTCTGCATGCCCTGCAGCACCGCGGCCAGGAGGCCTGCGGCATCGTCAGTTACGACGGCGACCAGTTCCATCCTCACCGTGCGGTCGGCCTTGTCGGCGACGCCTTCGCCGATGAACGGCTGATGGCGCAGATGGCCGGCAATATGGGCATCGGCCATGTCCGCTACGCCACGACCGGCGGTGCGGGCCTGCGCAACATCCAGCCGCTTTATGCCGATTTCGCCTTCGGTGGCCTTGCGATTGCCCATAACGGCAACCTGACCAACGCGCTGACCCTGCGCAGCCAGCTGGTCCAGCGCGGGTGCATTTTCCAGTCCACCTCGGACAGCGAGGTGATCGTGCATCTGATCGCGATCAGCCTCTATACCGATGTGGTGGACAAGCTGATCGACGCGCTGCGCCAGGTTCACGGCGCCTATTCGATCGTGGCCCTGACCCGCGACAAGCTGATCGGCGTGCGCGACCCCTGGGGGGTGCGCCCGCTGGTCATCGGCAAGCTGGACGGCGCCATGATGCTGGCCTCCGAGACCTGCGCACTCGACATCATCGGTGCCGAATTCGTCCGCGACGTTGAGCCGGGCGAGATCGTGGTCATCGAGCAGAGCGGCCTGCGCTCGATCAAGCCGTTCCCGAAGACCGCCAGCCGGTTCTGCATCTTCGAGCACATCTATTTCGCCCGCCCCGACAGCGTGCTGGAAAATGTCAGCGTCTACGAGGCGCGCAAGCGCATCGGGCGTGAGCTGGCCCTGGAGAGCATCGTCGAGGCCGATGTGGTCGTGCCGGTGCCGGACAGCGGCGTGCCGGCGGCGCTGGGCTTCTCGGAGCAGAGCGGCATTCCCTTCGATTACGGCATCATCCGCAACCACTATGTCGGCCGGACTTTCATCGAGCCGACCGATCAGATCCGGCATCTGGGCGTGAAGCTGAAGCACAACGCCAATGTGCCGATGATCAAGGGCAAGCGGGTGGTGCTGGTCGACGACAGCATCGTGCGCGGCACCACCTCGACCAAGATCGTGAACATGGTACGCGAGGCCGGTGCGGCCGAGGTCCATATGCGGATCGCCTCGCCGCCCACCACCCATCCGTGCTTCTATGGCGTCGACACGCCGAGCCGCGAAAAGCTGCTGGCGGCGCGCATGGACATCGAAGAGATGGCCCGGTTCATCAATGCCGACAGCCAGGCCTTCATCTCGATGGACGGCCTGTACCGTGCCATGGGTGAAGAGGGCCGCAATCCGGTTCAGCCGCAGTATTGCGATGCCTGCTTCACCGGCGACTATGCCCTGCCGCTGACCGACGGCCAGGTGGACGGCAGCGACGCCAAGTTCCGCCTGCGCAGCGACTTCGCCTGAGCCGACACCGCAGCTGCCGCCCCCCAGAGCTTCCGGAGCGCGACCGATGACCGAAGACACGCAGCCCGCCGCCCCCGCCGATCGCCCGCTCGAGGGCCGGATCGCCCTGATCACCGGTGCGTCACGCGGTCTGGGTGCGGCGGTTGCGGAACGCTATGCCATGGCCGGTGCCCATGTCATCCTGCTTGCCCGCACCGTCGGCGGATTGGAAGAGACCGACGACCGGGTGAAGGCTGTGGGGGGCACTGCGACCCTGGTGCCGCATGATCTGGCCGATCTCGACAAGCTCGACAGCCTGGGGCAGCAGATCTACGAGCGTTTCGGCCGGCTCGACATCCTGGTGGGCAATGCCGGGCTGCTCGGCAACATCTCGCCCATGTCGCAGCAGAAGCCCCGCGACTGGGATCGGGTGATGACCGTCAACGTCTCGGCCAATCAGCGGCTGATCCGGAACTGCGAGCCGCTGCTGAAGCTGTCGACAGCCGGCCGCGCGATCTTCGTCACCTCGCGCGCCGCCCGCCGGATCCGCGGCTATTGGGGCGCCTATGCCACCTCCAAGGCCGCGCTCGAGGCCATGGTCAAGACCTGGGCCATGGAGATCGAGAACAGCCGCATCCGCGCCAATCTGGTCGATCCGGGGGCCCTGCGTACCCGCATGCGCGCCGCCGCCTATCCGGGAGAGGAAAAGGACCTCCAGACCCCGCCAGAGGCGATCGCCGAACTGTTCGTCGATCTGGCCCTGCCCGGCCTGACCGCCAATGGCGAGATCTTCGTGGCCCAGACCGCGCCCCAGGCACCGGCCCATGGCCACGACCATCATGATCACGATCATCATGGCCATGATCATGGTCCCGGTTGCGGCTGCCACTGACGGGCACCCTGCACCAGATCGACGGAACTTCCGGGGCGCCTGACGGCGCCCCTTTTTCGTGGCCAACCGTCAGGCGCCGGGAAGCTGTTCGATGATGGCGCGCATCAGATCTTCGGTCAGGCGAAGCTGGGGCGGCTTGCCGTCGCCATGGGCAGCCCCCGAGGGCGGGCTGCCGTCATCCAGCACGCCGTGGACCAGCGCCACGCCGACCATCAATGCCAGTGCCAGCCGCGCCTTCTCCCGCGCATGGGTGCCGCCGATCCGCTCCACCAGATGGTCCAGAACATCCGCCTCCAGCCGTTCACGGATCAGCGGCATCGCCGCCCGGCTGTTGATCGAGCTCATCAGGATCCGGCTGACCCGTTCACAGGCCGCCAGAACCGCGGCATCGATGTCGTGATCGGCCGCCTCGCGCCCATGCTCCTCCGTCAGCGCAGCCGCCAGCAGGCCCGGCCGGCCGGCCATCACGGTCAGGCGGGTCAGAACCCGTGCCAGCCTCTCGCGCGGGACGTCGCGCAGCAGGGCATCGAAGGCCGCATCGCCCAGGCATACCGCGAACAAGCGTTCCTTCGATCCGTAATAGCGGATGACCAGCGAAACATTGACGTCCGCGGCCCGGGCGATTTCCCTCAGGCCGACCGTGTCATAGCTGTTCGCGGCAAAGGCGTGGCGCGCCGCATCGAGGATCGCCGCTTTGGTCGCCTCGCTGTTGCGGGGCCTGCTCTCTTTATCTGACATCACTTCTTCATCAAATCAACTTCAAGTTATGCAAACACCTGTTGACATGTCCCGGGATGGACATCTAAGGTTTCAGACGACGGGTGGTGCTGCCGTCGATCTACGGCAGGTGGCGCAATTCCGCAGAGCCGGCGGACATCCTCTCCCTCCCCGATGCCGGCGCATACCCCAGCGTTCAGGTACAGCTTCCGGGCTGCGCTGATGAGGGTTTTTGCCGCCACGGCGCAGAATTTGGACGACAGGCAATGCCCGAACAGGACGCGCACGGCCGAACGCAGGCCGGGCAGGTGCGACCGACGCGACTGAACACGCGGGAACTTCTGGAACTCGCCGCCAGCCTGCTGTCGGCGGCTGAAGCGGGGGACACATCGGTTGGCGGGCGGCTTGGCTCCCTTCCGGAGGAACTGCTGCGAGTGATCGATGACCTGCCGCCGGACTCCGAGGACCGGTCGTCGGCATTCCGCTTTCTCGACATCGAACAGGCGTCAGAGACCGTCACGATCCTGATCCGACCCAATGATCGCGATCAGGGGTGGAGCTGACCGGCCTTCTGCCCACACGATACCGGCGAACGCAGGCGGCGCCCCCGCCCTGCGACAATCGCGGCGTATATGTTATGTGAATCCGACGGGATCTGCGCGCGAAGACCATGATAATGGGTGCGTTCGACGCTTATCCCTGCCCGTTCACGGCGATCGCCCGCACGAAAAGCACGTGAAAGTAGTGTAATAGCGCGGGCATCCGCTGCCAGAACAACATTATTGCATAATATAGGAAAGACTGCAGGCGCCGCCGAAGCCGGTCAGCCCTGCCCGATCAGCTCGGCAAAGCGTCCGAGATCGACATTTCCGCCCGAGAGGATCACGCCGACGCGTTGTCCATGAATGTCGATGGCGCCGGAAAAGGCGCCCGCGGCGGCAAGGCAGCCGGTGGGTTCCACCACCAGCTTCATCCGCCCGGCAAAGAAGCGCATCGCCTCGACCAGGGCGGCGTCCTCGACCGTGATCACCTGATCGACCAGCGCCCGGATCACCGGGAAGGTCAGCCGGCCGGGGGCCGCGGTCTGGGCACCGTCGGCAATGGTCTGTGGCGTGGGGATCGAAACGATCTCTCCGGCTGCGAGGCTGCGGCGGACATCGTCTCCGGCGGCAGGCTCCACCCCGATCACCCGGCAGCCCGGCTGCAGGGCGGCTGCCGCAACCGCGGAGCCCGAAATCAGCCCGCCACCGCCCACACAGACGAACAGCAGGTCCAGCCCGCCTGCATCGGGCATCGCCATCACATCCTGCAACAGCTCCAGCGCAGCGGTTCCCTGCCCGGCCATGACATCGGCATGATCGAAGGGCGGGATCAGCACCAGGCCGCGCTCTTCGGCGATCTCACGGCCGATGGCCTCGCGATCCTGGGTGTAGCGGTCATAGGCCACCACTTCACCGCCATAGCCTTCCGTCGCCTGACGCTTGATCAGCGGCGCGTCCGAGGGCATGACGATGACCGTCTCCAGCCCGAGCAGACGCCCCGCCAGCGCCACCGCCTGGGCATGGTTGCCCGACGAAAAAGCGACGACACCCCGCGGGGGACGGGGCTGTGCCTTCAGTTTCGCCAGTGCATTATAGGCGCCGCGGAACTTGAAGGCCCCCATCCGCTGCAGGTTCTCTGGTTTGAAGAACAGGCGTGCGCCGGTCATCGCATCGGCGGTCGCAGAGGTCAGCACCGGCGTGCGGTGGGCAACTCCCTCCAGCCGCGCTGCCGCAGCCCGGACATCCTCGATACCGATGGCGAGACCGGTCATGCCGTCACCTCTTCTTCTTGCGGTCGGCGAAGGGGTTTTCGCTCGTCCGCAGCACCACGCGCACCGGCACGCCGGGCAGGTCGAAACTGTCGCGCAGGCCGTTCACCACATAGCGGACATAGCTGTCCGGCAACTCCTTCGGCTGGCTCACGAAGATCGCGAAGCCGGGCGGACGGGTCTTGATCTGGGTGATATAGCGCAACCGCAGGCGCCGGCCGTTGGCCATCGGCGGCGGGTAATTCTCGGTCATGCGTTCCAGCCAGCGGTTCAGCCGGCCGGTCGACACCCGGCGATTCCAGATCCGGTAGATGTCGAAACAGGCATCGATCAGCCGATCGGTGTTGTGACCGGCCAGCGCCGAGATCGTCACCACCGGCACGCCCTTGACCTGCGGCATCACATGGCTCATCCGCCGGCGCAGTTCGGTCATGAAGGCATCGGCGTCGGTGACGGTGTCCCATTTGTTGACCGCCAGCACCAGTGCGCGGCCCTCGTCGACGATCAGCCGGGCGATGGTCATGTCCTGCTTCTCGAGCCCGCGTTCTGCATCGATCATCAGCACCACGACATGGGCGAAGCGGATCGCGCGCAGGGTCTCGTCGACCGACATCTTCTCGATCCGGTCGTCGATCCGCGCCTTCCGGCGCATGCCGGCGGTATCGATCAGCCGGATGCGGCGGCCGGCATGCAGCCAGTCGACCGCAATGGCATCGCGTGTGATGCCGGCCTCGGGGCCGGTCAGGACCCGGTCCTCGCCCAGCAGATGGTTCATCAGGGTCGACTTGCCGGCATTCGGCCGGCCGACGATGGCAATCTGCAGCGCCTTCTGGCGGCCGATCTCGGCCATGGCCCGTTCTTCGGCCGCAGCCAGGGTCTCTTCGTCCGCATCCTCGTCGATATCGACATCGGAGCCGTCATCGTCGAAATCGTCGAGGCCCACCTCGCGGGGGCCGTGCTCGGCCAGTTCCTCCGCCTCGGCACCCTCGGCCCCGGCGCGGGCCGCCGCGCGGCGACGGGCGGCCGCAGCCTCGGCTTCGGCCGCGGCCGCATCTTCCAGCGCCTCGGCATGGGCTGCACCATGGGCCGACAGCACGTCATAAAGGTCCGACGTGTGGTCGCCATGCGCCGCAGACAGCGGCATCGGCTCTCCCAGCCCCAGGCCCCAGGCTTCGGCGAGGCCCATATCGCCCGCCCGGCCTTCGCATTTGTTCACCACCACGACGACCGGGGTCTCCACCCGGCGCAGCAGATCGGCAAAATGCTCGTCGGCCGGGGTGATACCGGCGCGGCCGTCGATCATGAACAGCACCAGATCTGCATCATCGATCGCCGTCCGGGTCTGGGCCTGCATGCGGGCGTTCAGATCCGACGGATCCTCGATCTCTTCGAGACCGGCCGTGTCGACGACATTGAAGCGCAGATTGCCGAGCCGCGCCTCGCCCATGCGGCGGTCGCGGGTGACACCCGGCGTGTCGTCGACGATGGCGATGCGCCGCCCGACCAGACGATTGAACAGGGTCGACTTGCCGACATTCGGCCGGCCGACCAGCGCCACGGTCAGCATGGACGCGGACCTCCGGAATGGACATGAGGTGGTCGCGAAGCCGCCCCGGTCGTCACGACCGCCGGCTCCACAGGATGAAGCTGCCAAGCGGACGCGACCCCGCAGGCCGTGTGCCTGCGGGGTCGGCGCCCTGCATCGGTTCATGCGCATCAATGACGATGCGCGGGCCCCACGTCAACGATAAGCGATCAGCGTCGCATCGTCGCGCAGCACATAGAGCTTGCCATCGGCAACGATGGGCGAAATGTTCACCGCCCCGCCGACATCGGTTTCGCTGGTCTTGCTGCCGTCGGTCGGGTTCAGCGCCATAAGGCTGCCGGCACTGGACGCCAAGTAAAGACGGCCGCCGGCCAGCACCGGACCGGTCCAGCGGATCGGATCCTCGCGATCCTCGGGATCCTCGAAGGCCGGCAGATCGACCACCCAGCGCACCCGGCCGTCACTGCGGCGCATCGCCACCAGGCGGGTCGAGTCCACCACCACATAGACAGTCGTGTCGGCCACCCAGGGGGTCTGGTTCACCTTGAACGGCTGCTCCCAGACCCGCAGGCCCGAGCGAACGTCGAAGGCCGCAATCCGGCCGCCGACGGTGCCCGCGAAGACCATGTCGCGATCGATCACCGGGTCCGACAGAATATCGGTCAGCGCGCTCAGCGACGATCCGGCCGCGGCGAAGCCCGCGAGCGTCTCCGCCCAGCCGACCCGGCCGCTGTCGCCGCGCAGCGCCACAAGATCGCCGCTCGAATAGGCCGCAACCACCAGATTGCCCAGAACGCCGGGGGCCGCCCCGCCCAGGATCATCTGGGTCGCCGGCACGCCGCCATGGCGCCACAGCTCGCGGCCGCTGTCGCCGGCAAGGGCGATCAGCTGGTTGTCGAAGCTCTGCGCGAAGACGCGGCCCTCGCCCGCCGCCGGCGGCGCACGGAACGGGGTGTGCATCGACGTCCGCCACAGCTCGACACCGTCGGCGGGGTTGAGCGCCACCACGTCACCAAAGCCGGTCGCGGCGTAGATCCGCCCGTCGGCGATCGCCAGACCGCCGCCATAGGCGCCCTCCAGCAGGTCGCTGTCGGGCGCAAGCTCCACCGACCAGACCCGGCGACCGGTCGAGGCATCGAGTGCCACGACATTCGAATCGGCGTCGAGCACAAAGATGCGGCCATCGGCCATCACCGGCTGGGCCATCAGGCGCTTGGCCCCGCCAGAGCCCACTCCGGCATCCCCGCGCCAGGCCTCGACCGGGGTTTCCGGGCCGGCCAGCGCATGCATTGCATGGTTGCCGTAGCCGCTGGTCTGCGGCCATTCGCCGTTCTGCCAGGCCGGCGGTACCGTGATCGCTTCGGATGCAACCGCCGGATCGATCCGGATGTCGGCCTTTTCCGGCATCACCGCGATCCGTTCGCCCGGCAGCGCCGGCTTGTCATCCGATCCCCACCAGCTGCCGCAACCCGACAGCAGCATCGCGGTCAACACCGCAACACCCGCTGCGCGCACCGGCCGCGACGGGCGACGGACGGCATCCACCTGCCGTCCGGGGCGAAGACTGGTCATTTCGCAGGCTCCTGATCTGCGTCGGTCGATGCGGCATCGGCGGGGGCAGCCTCGGCTGCGGCCTCGGAAGCGATGGGGGCTCCGAGCACGCGGGCGTAAGAGGCGGCACGGCCGCGGAGATCCTGCGGCGCATCGGCGTCGTCGGCCAGGCGCGCAAAGATCTCGCCCGCCCGCTGGGTATCGCCGGCCTTGAAGGCGGCAAGTGCCACCAGCTCTTCGGCGAGCGGCCGCCAGTTCTCCTCGCCGTCGATCAGGCCCGAAACCCGGGCGCGGATCTGATCGGGCGTTTCGGTGCGGATGGCCAGCGATGCCGCCTTGAGCGTCGCGGTCGCCTTGAGAGCGGGATCCAGATCGCCGCGGGCGGCCACGGCCTCGAACCCGGCCTGGGCGCCGTCGCGATCTCCGGCAGCGAGCCTGGCTTCGGCGGCGCGCATCAGGGCGAGACCGGCATAGCCGCTCTCGGCATCGGCCGCGAGCGCCTCGAACGCCGACGCGGCCTGATCCTGCTTGCCCGACGCGGCCAGCGCCTCGGCTGCGGCATAGGCGGAGGCCTGTTCGTTGCGGCGGTTTTCTTCCCAGGCGCGCCAGGCGACATCGGCGGCCACGCCCACCACCACCAGCACCGCGGCGCCGATGATCCAGGGTCCGAAGCGTTTCCACAGCTTCAGGGCCTTGTCGCGACGCAGATCCTCTTCGATCTCGCGGATGAACTGTTCCGACACGCCCCGGGAACCTCCTTCAGATGCCACACTTGTCCGGGCACACGGGCAGCGCCACGTCCGCCCGGTGGACGGCCGTTACCATAGTCGTTCGGCATCTTCATGGCAAATCCCCCGAAGCCGCGGGGTCAGCATCACCCCGGCAGGTCTCCGGGGGCCGGTGGCGCCTCGGGGACGAGATGCAGATCATGCAGCGCCGCCCGCGCCCGCACCACCGATGCCGCCCCTTCACGGATCGCCTGGGCCCCCTGATCGAACTCCATCCAGCGAATGTGGCCCACCCAGGGGGCAAGCACCAGATCCGGCGGGTCGCCGGCCATGCGGCTGCGTGCAATCCGATCCTGCATGATGCCGATCGAGTGCATCATGACCTCGCCGATGCCGATGCCGCCGACGCGTGCGGCAACCGCTGCCGCCCGACGCTCGGGATCGACGCTGCGCCCGGTGAGGCCCATCAGCCGGCCGCCGAGCCCCAGCAGACGGCGGGCCCCGCGGCGATCGGCGGTTCCTGCCGCGGCAGCCGTCTGGGCGCTGCGGGCAAGCCCATGGGCGTGGGGGGCAGGATGGCCGCGGCTGGCGGGGCCCGGTTCGGGATCGACCGGCCGGGGCACGGCGTCCGCCGCCTGGGGCGAGGCGACACCTGGTGCGGGTATCGCCGCCGCATCGATCCTGAGCCGCCGCCTGTAGCCTGCAAGATCGCCGTGGAGGGTCACCGCAATCACCGCCTCGGCCCCCAGATGCCGGCAGAGCGACACCGGCACCGGATTGACCAGGCCGCCATCGACCAGCAGCCGGCCCCCGGCCCGCACCGGGGCGAAGATGCCCGGGATGCTCATCGACGCCCGCAGCGCGTCGACCAGATCGCCGTCGGTCAGCCAGACCTCCTGGCCGCTGGCGAGATCGGTGGCGATGGCGCCGAACGCCACCGGAAGATCCTCGATCCGGGTCTCGCCGAAGGCCTCCCGCAGCATCGCGGTCAGCCGGTCGCCGCCGACCAGACCGCCGGACCCCATCCTGAAATCGCCGAGCCGCACGACCTTGAGCCGGGTGAGATCCCGGACCCAGGCCTCGAATTCCGCAAGCCGGCCGGCGGCATGGAAGGCACCCACCACCGCGCCGGCACTTGCGCCTGCGATGACCTGCGGCACCACCCCTTCGGCAGAGAGCGCGTTCAGCACCCCGATATGGGCCCAGCCGCGTGCAGACCCCGATCCCAGCGCCACGCCCAGCACCGGCGGCCGAGGCGCCGCGGCCGGCCCCTCTCCGCGGCGCGCGGCGGCATCGCCCCGTCGACGCCGCCGGCGATGCGGCCGCGCCGGATCGGGCGCCGGAACCGGATCGGGCGCCGGGGGCGCATCGGGGGCGCGGGCCGGGTCGCCGCTTCGCGGATGCTGCGTCGCGGCAGATGTTTCAATCCTGGTGTCGCTTCGGGTTGGCGCGGCGGGTCTCGTCATGTAATGCTCGTCCTTGATGTCAGGACCGGTCGCCCGGGCCGGCTGCGCGAGCGAAAGGAAATGCCCATGCACAGGCTGTTCGTCGCTCTTCCTCTCCCGACCGCGGTACGGGACCAGCTCGCCGGCCTGCGCGGCGGCCTTGTCGGCGCCAGATGGACGGCGCCCGCCAATCTCCACCTCACATTGCGCTTCATCGGCGAGGTTGAGGGACCGTCGGTTGCCGATGCCGTCGACGCGCTCGACATGATTGATGTCGTGCCGCTGACCCTGTCGCTCAAGGGGCTGGGTCTGTTCGGCCCCAGCCGGCGCCCAGGCACGCTCTGGGCCGGGGTCGAAGGCGGCGCCCCGCTTGCCGATCTGCAACGCCGGGTCGATGCCGCGATCGATGGCGCGGGCCTGCCGCGGGAGCGTCGCCGCTTCACGCCCCACGTTACGGTTGCAAGACTGAAGCAATCACCGGATGATCGGCTCGACCGCTATCTGGCGGCCCATGCCGGTTTCACCACCCCGGATTTCACCGTCGATACCATGCATCTTTACGAAAGCCGCCTCGGCCATGAGGGGCCGGTCTATACCAGTCTCGGCGCCTTCGGTGCCCTGCCCGCCCCGACTTATGGCGAGACATTCGACGAGGACGGTCTGGACGAAGAAACCGAACCGCCGGTCCTCGCAGCCGTCGACGGCGAGGTGCTGGCGACCTTCGACGACCGCGGCCGCGGCCGGACCAGTTGGGGCGGGCCGCCCTCGCCATGGCGGGATGCCGATATCTGGCCGAATGCGGGCCGGCGGAACCGCAGACGCTGACCCGTTGCAGAACGGTGACCGTCTTAACCAGTTGGATACCATCCCCCGGCTAGTCTTTGCCGAAGGCAGCCGTTTGGCTGGCCTTCGGCGAACCTGCTCCCGGATCGAGACGAGATGGCGCAAGCTGTGGCGAACGGACCCACCGGCACCGATGGACGCACGGCCGAGACGGCCGCAGGCGGTGGCGTTGACGCACGGCGACTGATGCGCCAGCACCTGGCGGATCTGGACCGGCGGCTGGCCGAAAAGTCACGGCAGGGACGCATGCAGATTCTGGCCTGGAATGCTTATGGCACCCGGCTGGAGCTGTTGATGGTCTCCACCACCCACATGCACGAGGCGGTCGCCCGCGACCCCTTCCTGCTGGTCGGTCCGCGCAAGTTCAGCTATGGGCGCATGCGCCGGGCCCTGCAGCTTCTGGGGCTCCGGCCGATCGCGATCGAACTGCCGTTCACGCCGGGCACGGATCTGCCGGACGCAGCGGTCGAAGCCGCCGTCCGGCGCTATGGCTGCACCGAAATCCAGTACCGCGGCATCGCCGGTTTCGAAATCCGCGGCCTGTCGAAGCTCGATCCCATGCAGGCGGCACAGGCTGCCGCCGCCCTTTGGGGCCGTGTGGTCCGGGCCCGGCAGCTGCTGACGCGATCGGGCCTGGAGATCGATCTCGCCAGCCTGCAGAGCGGCGACACCCTGCTGCTGTGGAGCCGACAGCAGGGCCACAAGCCGGACATCACCCTCTTCGCCCTGATGATGCTGGTGCTGGCCGATGCCACGCTGGAACGGATGGCCGAAGCCGAGGCGAAGGTGGAGGCCGACAGGTCGGAGAAGACGGAGAAACCCGCAGACGCCCCGCGTGCCGAGCGCGATCCGGGCGCGGAGGATGGTGAGCCGGAACAGCTGGGCAGCGGACTTGCCGCCGCCTTCCATGTCGGCAGCCAGCTGGAGGTCTTCCCGCCCGAGAACGACCGCCCCGGCACGCAGCCGGTGGTCATGGGCGAAGCGGTGCGCCAGCTGCGCCAGATGCTGGCGGTCGCGACCGACGACCAGCTGCTGATCGGCGATTTCCAGGCGCCGCTGGTCGAAGGGCCGGTGCGTCAGGGCAAGATCTACCGCATGGTCGACACGCCCCGCTTCATCACCCATGCGCAAAGCCTGCTCGACCGGATCGAGGGCGAACGCATGGGCGGGGCCGCGCTCAACCGCCTGGTGACCTACCTCACCGGCGACCGGCTGATCGAAGGCGTCTTCACCATCAAGCGCTACGAGATCGACCGGCCGGACGGACGGCCCTGCGGCTTCTTCAACGCCAAATGCACCCTGCACCGGCTGAATGCCGCCCCGGTCTTTCTGGGCCTGCAGAACGAACGTATCCGCCGTGCCCCGGGCCGCACCACCACCTATGACAGCCCCCAGCCTCAGCCACAGATGCTGTGGCCCGACGACCCGATGCCCGAGACGGATGCGCCGGCCTGAGGTCAGTCGGGAATCAGCACCAGAGAACCGGTAACGCTGCGCGCCTCCAGCCGCGCATGGGCATCGCCCGCGCGTGACAGCGGCAGGACCCCGGCGACGGTGGGCGACAGCAGCCCCTCGACCAGGGCGGTGAACAGCGCAGACGTCGCCTCGCGCAGACGTTCGCGGTCGGCGATATAGGCAAAGACCCCGGGCCGGTCGAGCCCAAGTGCCCGCATCGGCCCCAGCACGCCGACATCCACCGGCGGAATCGGCCCTGCCACCTGGCCGAAGCTGACGATCCGGCCGAAGGGGCGCACCAGCGCCGCCAGCTTCGCGAAATCCGGCCCGCCCAGCCCGTCGAAGACGATATGCACACCGGCCCCGCCGGTCAGCTCGGCGGCGGCCCGGCCGGCATCGGCCAGGGCGGCGGCCCCTGTCCCCACCACCACGCGTTCGGCACCGGCTTCCTGCACCGCTTCGGCCTTGCCACGGCTGGCCACACTTGCGATCACCCGCGCGCCCATGGCGGCGGCCCAGCGCACCAGGATGAGCCCGACTCCGCCGCCGGCGCCACGCACCAGCACGACGCGCCCGTCCAGCCTGAGACCAAGGCCGTAGATCATCATATGCACGGCAATGCCGGGAAAGAGCGCCGCGGCCCCCACCTCCCAGGGGATCATATGGGGGAAGCGCACCACCCGCCCCACCGGCAGCACCCGATGGGTCGCATAGGCGCCGAGCGGCGGCCCGGCATGGGCGATGCGATCGCCGGGTGCGAAACGATCCACACCCGGCCCGATCGCCAGCACCTCGCCCACCGAGGCAAGGCCCGGTATGTCCACCCCGCCGCCTTCGAGCGGCAGGGTACCGTCGCGGTAATAGAGATCCAGATGATTGACGCCGATCGCCCGCGTCGCCATCAGCACCTCTCCCGGTCCCGGCCGCTTCAGCGGCACGGTCGCCGGCGCCAGCACATCGGGGCCGCCCGGATGGGTGACATGCATCACCGTCGCCCGATCGGGCAGATGTGTGGCCGGGCTGCCGGGGGAAAGCGGGGTCGGCGGGGTCGTCATCGGATGCGCACCTTCAGGGACGGGCGTCTGTCACGGAACCGCCCCATAGCACGCCCGCCACGCGCCCGCGTCAAGCCCGCGTCGCGGCGCGTTACGCCTGCCGGGCAAGCCGCCCCGGCGTCACCCCGAAACGGCGACGGAAGGCCGTGGTGAAGTTGGCGACATCGCCATAGCCGGCATGGAAGGCGGCTTCGGCAATGCTGCACCGGCCGGCGGCGATATCAGCATGGGCATGGTCCAGCCGGCGGCCGCGCAGCCAGCCGGCGATCGAAGTGCCATAGGCGGCGCGGAACAGGCGCTGCATGGTGCTGACGCTCACGCCGCAGTCTGCCGCAATCTCGGCGAGGGTCGGGGCGCTGCCGTCGCGTTCTGACGCGATCGACAGCATCTCCAGCCGCTCGCGCAGCCGGCCTGCGCGTTGCAGATCGGCCGGTTTCAGCCCGCATTCTTCCGCTGTGGCATCTTCGCCGGCGACGGCGGCCAGAATGCCGGCCGCCGTCTCGATCGTATGGGCCTCGGCAACCAGTCGCGCCACCGGTGCCGTCATCGGCTCGGGCGCGATCAGGGCGGCCGCCAGCGCCGCAAGCCGGGCCGATGGTCGCCACGACACCGCGGCCAGATGCCGGCCGCAGAACCGTCCGACCGCCGTCCCGGGCTCGACACCCGCGGCCTCCAGCCAGGGCCGTTCCAGGCGAAGGGTCACCTTGCGGACATGGGCGCCGGTATGGAACTGGCGGCGCAGCAGATCCGGCTCGGCCAGGGCCACGGCAAAGGCCGCCGGGGCATCGGGGGTGGCGACGCAGATCTGGCGACGGCCGCCGAAACTCGCCTCGACCAGCCCGTCGAGCACGATCACCGCGGTGAGCGAGGGCACGATCAGCCGGTCATGGACGCGGTCATCCCGCTCGATACCGTCGGTCGTGTGCACCATCAACCCCGGCCGCGGATGGGCGACGGTCAGGCCGCCGCCGGCCAAAGCTGCGGGCTCCACCCCCTCCCCCGGCGACATGGCATCGTCTCCTTCAGATACGCGATTGCGACTTATTCTCATATATACCGGCCGCTCGTGCAAGCCCCTGCGCGGGGCCCTTCCCCCTGACACGGCCGCACAAGATTTCGGCGCGGCTGCACAAGCCATGACCGTGGCGCATACCGGCGCAAGATCGTAATTGAAACTCATTCGCAATTGGGGCAAAGCAAGCCCTTCCGCCGGAGACCTGTGACCCATGCGCCAGCCCTGCCCGTTCCTCGTTTTGCCCCTGCTCGCCACCGTCGCCACGGGGGCATTGATGGTCAGTCAGGCCCGCGCCGAGGATGCGCAGAGCCTGCCGTCGCTGGAGGTGGAGGACGAGCGGAGCTTCCCGTCGGATCCCGGCCGGACCGAGGGCAGCACCAGCTATGGCTCCGATCGTGTCGCCGTGGGCGGCAAGCAGGTGCGCGACATTCGCGAAGTGCCCCGTTCGATCAGCGTCGCGACCCGCGCGCGGATGGACGACCAGAACATGACCCAGCTTGAAGACGTCGCCCGGCGCACGCCCGGCTTTCTGGCACTGACCAACGATCCCGGCCGGTCGAGCATCTTCGTGCGTGGCTACGAAATCGACAACGCCCTGGTCGACGGCCTGCCGGCACCGATCTCCAGCATCTACGGCACCCAGCCCGACCTTGCGATCTTCGATCGCGTCGAGCTGCTGCGCGGCCCGTCGGTGTTGTTCGGCGGCACGGGAGAACCCGGCGGCATCGTCAATCTGGTCCGCAAGCGGCCCACCGAGAGCTTTCAGGCCCGGGGCACGCTGGAGGCGGGGTCGTGGAACAATTACCGCGGGGTCGCCGACGTCTCCGGCCCGCTTTCCGCCGACGGCTCGATCCGTGGCCGGGTGGTCGGCGCCTATCAGGACCGGGAGAGCTTCACCGACGTGACCGAAAACCAGGTCGGTGTCGGCTATGCCGCGATCGATGCCGATCTGGACGAGGATACCCTGCTCTCGCTCGGCGCCTGGCGGCAGGAACGCGAGGCGACCCCGTTCAGCGGCCTGCCGGTCTCGACCACCGGCCAGTCGCTGGGCCTCAGCCGCTCGACCTTCGTGGGCGCCGACTGGAACCGGTTCGAGAACAGCTCCAACGAAGCTTCGGCCAGCCTCACCCATCGCTTCGGTGACGACAGCCGGCTGCAGTTCGGCGGCCGGGTGGCCGATCGCAGTGTCGATCTGAAATATGCCTATGGTTCCACCGCAGTGGATCCGGCCATCGGCACCACCGACCTCATCGCCATTCAGCGCCACTATGAAGAGCGCGCCTATGCGCTGGATGCCAATTATCTGAAGCCGATCGAAGCCTTCGGGCAGCGTCATGAACTGCTGATCGGCGCCGACTGGCGGCGTTACGTCCAGTCCCTGGACGCCGGTTCCGCGCGTGGCCTGGGCACCGTGAATGTCTACAACCCGTCCCCGGACATCGCCGAGCCCGATATCGCCATCAGCCAGCGCACCCGGACCGAACCCGAACAGTTCGGCATCTATGGCCAGGCCACCATCCGCCCCGTCGAGGACTGGACCGTGCTTCTGGGCGGCCGTCTGGCCTGGGCCGAGACCCGGGTGACCAACCGCAACACCGGATCGGTGTCGAGCGTCAAAGACAGCGCAGAGTTCATCCCCGATGTCGGCATCGTCTACGACGTGACGCCCGACATCGCGCTTTACGCCAACTATTCCGGCATCTTTCAGCAGCAGACCGGCACCAATGCCGCCCTGGAGGCGCTCGCCCCCCGCACCGGCGAGCAGTACGAACTGGGCGTGAAGGCCAGGCTCGGCGACAGCGGGCTGATCGGTACGTTCGACGTCTTCCGGATGCGCGACAAGGATCGGGCGGTCGCGGTGACCGGCACCACCTATTATGCCGAGGGCGCAGAGGTCGAATCCCGCGGTGTCGAGGCCGAGATCGCCGGCACCATCCTGCCGGGCTGGGAGGCGGAGGCGGGCTACGCCTATACCTGTACCGAATACCTCAAGAACGCCACCACCGCATCCGGCGGTACCTACAGCACCTATACGCCCAAGCATGTGGTCTCGGCCTTCACCCGCTACACCTTCCAGGACGGGCCGATGGCGGGCGTGCATCTGGGCGGCGGCGTGCGCTGGCTCAGCTCGTTCTACAATGTCGCCGGCAATCTCAAGATCGAAGAAGACGGCTATGTCGTGACCGATCTCCAGGCCGGCTGGGGCTTCGCACCCGGCTATGACGTCACGCTCTCGGTCAACAACGTCTTCGACGAAGTCTATTACGACCGGGTCGGCGGTGCGGGGTTGTTCAACTATTACGGCGCGCCACGCAACGTGCTGCTGTCGCTCAAGGCCAGCTTCTGAACGACCAGGAACGCCCCCAAGGAGGCCGTCTCATGCCCCGTTCCGAAGCCCGCGTGGCCACCCGGCTCGGCCAGCGCTACATGACCCTGCTCTGCCGGCATTTCCGCCACAAGGTGCCGGCAGAGGTCACCGGCGACACCGCCCGGGCCGATTTCCCCTGGGGGGCGGTCGCCCGGATGGCCGCGACCCCGGACCATCTGCAGGTGACCTGCACGGCCGGCAACCCCGCCGACCTTGCCCGCACCCAGGACGTGATCGCCATCCACCTCGCCCGCTTCGCGTTCCGCGACAGGCCCGAGATCATCTGGCAGCCGCTGCCCGATTGATCAGCACCCGCCTGCGGCGCAGCGGAAGGTGATGTTGATCCGCCGCCGCCCGGTCGCCGGGTGGGATCCGTCGCGCAGCTCTTTCACCCCGTGATGGGCAAGCCGCCAGGCGCCGCCCCAGACCACGACATCGCCATGGACCAGGTCGATATTGGTGACCGGGTCCCTGCGCGACGGCCCGCCGAACTGGAACACCGCCGGCAGGCCGAGTGAGACCGAGACGATCGGCTGGGTGAGATCGCCCTCGTCACGATCCTGATGCATGCCCAGCCGTGCGCCAGGGGTGTAGAGATTGATCAGACAGGCATCGGGCCGGAAGCCGGGGAAACCGGCCGCCGTTGCGGCCCGATCGGCAAGGTCCCCGAAGAGCGCCGGCATCTCCGGCCAGGGGCGGCCACTCTCGGGGTCGATCGGATCGTAGCGATAGCCGCGCCGGTCCGACACCCAGCCGAGCCGGCCGCAATTGGTCATGGCCACCGACATGCGGCGACCACCCGGCGTTATCAGATGCCGGAAAGGCGCCGCGGCGGCGACAACCTCCACCGCCCGCAGCAGGTCGGCCGCGACCGGCAGCGCGAAACCATCGAGCAGATGCGCACCGGGCGCGCTCCGCCGCGGCAGATCGTCGAAGAGCAGGCCGTTGGCGGGCATGAGGCCGTTCCTCTCCGTCAGGCGGCGTCATGGAAGATGATGCCGAGCGTCCGCCGCCGGCCGCTCCGCACCCGTGCCACCCCGTGGCGCATGGTGACGCGATAGTCGCCGCGCGATCCCCTGACCGGCCGCTGATTGACCGCAAAGATCACCGCATCCCCTTGCCCCAGCGGCACGACATCGGGCCGCGACTGCATGCGCGGGCGCTGCTCAGTCAGCACGAATTCGCCCCCGGTAAAGTCACGGCCGGGCGCCGAAAGCAGCACCGCGATCTGCAGCGGGAAGACATGCGCGCCATAGAGATCCTGGTGCAGGCAGTTATAGTCCCCGGGGCCGTAGTCGAGCAGCAGCGGGGTCGGCCGCCTCTGGCCGGCAGCGTGGCAGCGGGCGATGAAGTCGCGATGCGCGTCGGGGAACCGGACATCCAGGCCCATCCGCTGATGCCAGCCATGAGCGATCGGCACCAGATACGGCCAGGCCACCTCCCTGATGGCCGAGACCAGTTCGGGCAGCGGATGCGCGAAGTACTTGTAGCGGCCCTGCCCGAAGCCATGCCGGGCCATGATCACTTCCGACCGGAAACCCTCCTCCCGCTCGTAGAGCCCCGCAAGCGCCGCGCAGCTCCGTTCATCGAGCAGACCTGGCAGCACTGCCCGGCCGCCTGCATCCAGATCGCCGGCGACGGCGCTCCAGTCGGTGGTGTTCAGCCGGGCGATCGGGTCATGCTGCATAGGGGGCCTCTCGGTCGGATCAGGTGGGAAAGATGGAACCGGATCATGCGGTTCCGCCCCGTCTCCCGCACCTCGCGGCCGGACGGCAAAGTCAGTTTCCGTCGGCGCGGACCACCCGGATGTTGTTGGTCGACCCCGCCTGCCCGAAGGGGATGCCGGCCACCACCACCACCGGATCGGCGGGCCCGGCCAGTTCCTGCTCCATCACCGTGCGGGTCGCCTTCTCCACCATCTCCTCATAGGAATGGATTTCTTCCGAGAGCACGCTGTGCGCCCCCCAGAGCAGGCAAAGCCGCCGCGAGACAGGCAGGTTCGGGGTCGTCGCCAGGATCTGCGCGGCGGGGCGACGGCGAGCGATGCGGGCTGCGGTCGTGCCGCTGGAGGTGAAGGCCACCAGCGCCGGAGCACCGAGTGCCACGGCGAGGTCGGCGGCGGCAGCGGCCACCGCATGCGGCGCGCTGGTTTCCTCACGCGGGCCCGAGGCATCGACGATGCTGCGGTAGAATTTGTGCTGCTCGGTACGGCGGATGATCCGGTCCATCATCTCCACCGCTTCCACCGGATACTGACCGGCGGCCGATTCGGCCGAGAGCATCACCGCATCCGCCCCGTCATAGATCGCCGTCGCGACGTCGGAGGCTTCGGCGCGTGTCGGCGTCGGGGCCGCGACCATCGAATCGAGCATCTGCGTCGCCACGATCACCGGCTTGGCGGCAAAGCGGCAGGCACGCACCAGTTCTTTCTGCCGGCCGGGCACGTCCTCGGGCGGAATCTCCACGCCCAGATCGCCCCGGGCGACCATCACCGCATCTGCGAGTGCGACGATCTCGTCGACATGGTCCAGCGCCGAGGGCTTTTCGACCTTGGCGACGAGCCCTGCCCGATCGCCGATCAGCCCGCGCGCTTCCAGCAGATCACCCGGCCGCTGCACGAAAGAGAGCGCCACCCAGTCCACCCCCAGCTCCAGCCCGAAGGCCAGATCCGCACGGTCCTTGGGGGTCAGCGGCGACATGTCGAGCACCGTGCCGGGCACGTTCACGCCCTTGCGGTTGGAGATGACGCCGCCGATCTCCACCTCGGCATCGATATGGTCGTCGCCGAGGCCGGTAACCCGCAGCCGGACCCGGCCGTCATCGATCAGCAGATGATGGCCGGGCAGCACCGCCGCAAAGATCTCGGGATGCGGCAAGGGGATCGCCTCCGGTCCGCCCTCGCTGCCGTTCAGCACGAAGCGCAGCGCCTGACCGGGCGTGACCTCGATCCGGCCGTCACGGATGGTGCCGACCCGGATCTTGGGGCCCTGAAGATCCTGCAGAATGCCGATCGGCCGGTGATGCTTGTCTTCCAGCGCCCGGATGGCGGCATGGACCCGGGCATGGTCGTCATGGCTGCCATGGCTGAAATTCAGCCGGAAGGTATCCACCCCGGCGCGAAACAGCGCCTCGAGCATGGCCGGGTCCGCACTCGCGGGTCCGACGGTTGCGACGATCTTGGCGCGACGCTTGCGGCGCATGATCACGAACGGCCCCTGGGGCCGCCTCCCTCGTCATGACTGGGGCCGCCGGGGGCGACCATGGGATCGGCAAGCATGGGCTGCGCCGGTCCCGGTTGCAAGTCTCCCGGTGACAAGTCTCCCGGTGAGGGGCCGTCGCGTGCGCCCGTCTTCACCCGCCGTGCCGCCAGACGGTGATGAAAGGCCGGCGCCGGGCGCCCGGCCGTTTCGGCCATGCCCCGCACCCGCGCTTCCGCCCCGGCGATCAGATCTGGGATCAGGGCGGCTTCGGGCAGGTTCGCCCAGTACTTCACCGGCATTTCCGCGCGCATCGCCCTGGGTTTCAACCGGGCCGGATTGAAGATGCCGGCGTAATAGGTCAGCCACAGCGCCTCGGTCTCGTCGGCCAGATCCGGGGGCGTGGCGGGTTCGGCCGAGACCGTCAAAGTGGTGCCGTCGAACGCGGCACTGCCACGCGGCGTCAGGATCATCCAGTCCATATCGGCAAAGCGGCCCCGGAAGAAGGGGGCGGTGCGGGCAACGACGTAGTGATCGGGCTCGAACCAGGCGACGAAGCGCCGCCGGCCGGTCGGGCCCGGCGGCCCCGCCTCGCGGAAGCGCACGAAAGCGGTCATCTTATGGGCATCGCGCCGCACCGCCTTCTCCAGTCGGACGGCTGCGACGACATCCGGATCGGTGCGCAGCCCAAGCAGCCGCCGGTCCTGCATCAGACGCCAGAGCAGACGGTAGAGCAGTCCGAACCGGACCGGATCGGCATGGCAGATCACCGACCGGGCAAGGCTGAGAAACCCCGCCGGCACACCCGGCGCCACGGCGCCGGGGGCCGGATCGGGAAGGGGCGGCGGCGGATCGAACAATTGCCCGCCGTCCGCCGGTTCCCAGGCCACCCGTTCGGGCGGCACCCCGGCCATCAGCAGGGCGCGCGCCGCCCGCCGCCATTCCTCGAAATCTCCCCGTCCGGTCAACGCGACCCGCATGCGGCTCCTCCCGGTTCAGAACAGCGCCAGCTGTGCCGGCGGCGCCACCAATGCCCGCAGATCCTCGCGATCGATCAGCCTGAGCGGCGTCCAGCCCCGGGCGGTGATGAATGGCTTCACCTTGGGCAGCGACACACGCAACCGCCCCAGATCGTCGAGCCCGAGCCGGCGATGCCGCCGGGCGGAAAGAATCGCCCCCACCGTCTTCACGCCGAAGCCCGGCACCCGGAGCAGCATCTCCCGCGGGGCCCGGTTGACGTCAACCGGGAACAGCCGGCGATTGGCCAGCGCCCAGGCGAGTTTGGGATCGATCTCCAGATCCAGCATGCCGTCCGGCCGACCGGCGGTGATCTCGCCTGGCGCGAAGCCATAGAAGCGGAACAGCCAGTCCGCCTGATAAAGCCGATGCTCCCGTTCCAGCGGCGGGCGAACCGGCGGCAACCGGCGCGAGGCTTCGGGGATCGGGCTGAAGGCCGAGTAGTAGACCCGCCGCAGCCCATAGGCATCGTAGAGCCCGCCGGCCGTGCCCAGGATCTCGGCGTCGCTGGTCTCACAGGCGCCGACGATCATCTGGGTCGACTGGCCGGCGGGGGCGAAGCGCCGGCGCTTGCGGGTGCGCAGCGTCGGCTCGGCCCCCTCTTCGATCCGGGACCGGATGTTGCCCATGGCCTGGCGGATCTCCCGCGGCCGCTTCTCGGGCGCCAGCTCGGCCAGGCCGCGCTCGGTCGGCAGTTCGACATTGATCGACAGCCGGTCGGCGAACAGCCCGGCCTCGGCGATCAGCTCCGGCGCGGCATCGGGGATGGTCTTCAGATGGATATAGCCACGAAAGCCGTGGGCAAACCTCAGCTCGCGCGCCACCCGCACCAGCTCGGCCATCGTGTGATCGGGGGAGCGGATGATGCCCGAGGACAGGAACAGCCCTTCGATGTAGTTGCGTCGATAGAATTCGAGCGTCAGCCAGACCACCTCCTCCGGCGTGAACCGCGCCCGGGCGACATTGCTGGACGAGCGGTTGATGCAATAGGCGCAGTCGTAGATGCAGAAATTGGTCAGCAGGATCTTGAGCAGAGAGATGCAGCGCCCGTCCGGCGCATAGGCGTGGCAGATGCCCATGCCGGTGGTGGAGCCGAGCCCGCCGGTCGCCGCGGAATCGCGCCGATCGCCGCCACTCGATGCGCAGGAGGCATCGTATTTGGCGGCGTCGGACAGAATGGCCAGGCGGTCTTTCAGCGACATCTTCATGGATGTTCACTATATGTTCGGAAGGCCGCCGGTCAAGGCCCCGCCTCTGCCTCTCCGCTGCGCCGCACCACCTGCTGCCGCCAGGCCTCGGGCGTCTGCGGCTTCACATAGAGGGCCACAACCTGAGGATGGTCTGCGGTGAGCGCCGCTTCCAGACGTTCGATACAGGCCTCGATGGCGGTGGTGGTGGTCGTGTCTTCGAATTCTGCGCTCAGCGCCACCACCACCTGTTCCGGCGCCAGATGGACGGTGACCACGCCGTTCACCGCCCGGACCACCGGATCGGCATGGGCGCGCGCGATGATCGCGGTCTGCAGCGCCGGCGCCGCCCGTTCGCCGATCAGCAGCCCCATGCTTTCGCGCGCCAGGAAGACGGCGGTCGCCGCCAGAACCAGACCGATGCCGATGGAAGCGGCCCCGTCCAGCTCGGGCATGTCGAGCAGATCGGCGGCGAGAATGCCGGCGGCCGCAATGACGATGCCGAGCAGGGCCGCTGTATCCTCCAGCAGCACGGTGAACACCGTCGGATCCTTGCTGCGCCGGATGGCGGTCAGCCAACCGAGATCGCCCTTCCGCGCCCGGAACTCCAGCAGCGCGACCCGCCAGGACCAGCCTTCGAACAGGAAGGCCAGCCCCAGCACCACATAGCTGACGGTCAGGTTCTCGGCCGGCTCCGGCGCCAGCACATGGCGGATGCCTTCGTAAAGCGACACCCCCGCCCCCAGGGCGAAGACCAGCAGGGCGACCACGAAGCTCCAGAAATAGAGTTCGCGGCCATAGCCCAGCGGGTGGATCTCGTCCGGCGGCCGGGATGAACGGCTAAGGCCGAGGAGGAGGAGCAGTTCATTGCAGGTATCGACCAGCGAATGCACCCCCTCGCTCAGCATGGCCGAGCTGCCGGTGTAAAAGGCGGCGGCGAATTTCGTCACCGCGATCGCCAGATTGCCGGCGAGTGCCGCATAGATCGTTCGTTTCGTGCCGGCGCTCGCCGTCATTGGCAATCCTCTCAGCCCTGGGGCAGCGCATAGGCGATCAGTTCATCGCCGATCGGCGTTTCCATGAAGTGATGCCCGCCGGCCATGATCACCAGATACTGACGGCCATCGATCTCGTAGGTCATCGGCGTCGCCTGGCCGCCGGCCGGTAGCACGTCGGACCAGACCGTCTCGCCGGTCTCGATGTCGATGGCCCGGATCAGGTTGTCTGTGGCGGCGGCGATGAAGACCAGGCCGCCCGCGGTCACCACCGCGCCGCCGTTATTGGGCGTGCCGATATCGACCGGCAACATCGAGGGGATGCCGAAGGGGCCGTTGGTGCGGGCCTCGCCGAAGGGCCGGTCCCACAGGGTCTCGCCGGTTTCCATGTCGATCGCCCGGATGCCGCCATAGGGCGGCTCCTTGCAGAGCAGCAGGGTGACCGGCAGACGCCAGCCGGCATTGACGTTGATGGCATAGGGCGTGCCTGCCTGCGGGTCGCCGGCCCCTTCCTGGCCGCCGAATTCCCCGCGTTCCTCGCTCCGCGGCGCCCAGCCCAGCCGCTCGGCTTCCTCGCGCGGGACCAGCCGGTTGTGGTTCGGCATGTCGTTGTAATTGGCGATGATCACGCCGCGGCTGGGATCGACGGCGATGCCGCCCCAGTCGGATCCGCCGTTATAGCCGGGATATTCCACCCAATGGGTGTCGGTGGTCGGGGGCGTGTAAAAGCCCTTATAGCTCGCCTGACGGTACTGGATGCGGCAGATCATCTGATCGATCGGCGACATCCCCCACATCTTCGCCTCGGTCAGATCCTCGCGGCGCAGCGTGTGGTAGAGCGAGAAGGGCTGGGTGGCCGACCGCTCGTCGGGCTCGACACCACCCTGCGGCACCGGCCGTTCCTCGACACCGGTGATCGGCCGACCGGTGCGACGGTCCAGCACATACATGTCGCCCTGCTTGCTGGGCAGGATCAGCGCCGGCACCGGCCCCGCGCCCGTCGGGAAATCGACCAGCGTCGCCTGGGAGCCCAGATCGTAATCCCAGACATCCTTGTGCACGGTCTGGAACGACCAGACGGGCCGGCCCGTGTTCACGTCGATCGCGACCAGCGAGGTGGAATAGCGGTTCTCCGCCTCCGACCGGTCGCTGCTCCAGTAGTCGACCGCCGAATTGCCCATCGGCAGATAGACCAGGCCCAGCTCTTCGTCGCCGGAGGCCGTGGTCCACATATTGGGGGTGCCGCGGGTATAGGTTTCGCCCTCGGGCGGCAGACCGGTGATGTCGGGGCGGACCATGTCCCACGCCCAGCGCAGCTCGCCGGTGACGGCATCATAGGCCTGGATCACGCCCGAGGGGGCATCCCGCTTCTGACCATCCAGCACCTGATGGCCGGTCACGATCACCCCCTGCACGATCACCGGCGGCGAGGTGATCGACACCATGCCCGGCACCACCGGGCCCATGCCCTGCTTGATGTCGACGGCACCGTTCTCGCCAAAGCCGACGCAGGGTGCGCCGGTGCGGGCATCCACCGCCAGAATGCGACCATCGAGCGTGCCCTCGATGATCCGGGTCGCGCAGATCTCCGCGGCCGGCGCATCGGGCCCCACGTCACGGTCAGGGACCTCGTAGTAGCTGACGCCGCGGCAGGCCGCCGTATAGGGGATGAAGCGATCCTCGACGCCCGGGTCGTGGCGCCAGCGCTCCTCGCCGCTTTCGGCGTCGAGCGCAATCAGGATGTTCTTGGCGGAACAGAGATAGAGCGTGTCGCCGATCTTGAGCGGAGTGGTCTCGGCACCATAGGACCCCTCGGCCGCCTCGCTCGGCAGATCGCGGGTGTGGTAGACCCAGGCCCGTTCCAGCCCGTCGACATTGGCAGGTGTGATCTGGTCCAGCGGCGACCAGCGGCGGGCGGCATAGGTGCCGCCATAGGCCGGCCAGTCGGCCCCGGTATCCCGCAGAGAGGGATCGGTCATTTCCATCCGGCCCGGGGGCGGCAGATTGGCCAGCTGACGTTCCGGCGCATTCTGGACCACGACGACACCGACCAGAACCGCCGCGACGATCAGCACCACCACACCGGCCACCGCCCCGCTTGCATGCAGACGGACCGGACGCAGCATCGGCGTCAGGGCGACAGCGATCAGCAGCAGCACCAGCGGCCCGACCAGCCGCGGCACCAGCGCCCATCCGTCCATCCCGACTTCCCAGAAGGCCCAGAGCAGCGTGGCGATGAAGACTGCCGCATAGACCCAGAAGCCGGACCAGCGTCGCATGGCCATAAGCCCGCCGGAAATGATCAGCCCAAGCCCCGCCGGCAGGTAATAGGCCGAGCCGCCGAGCGCCAGCAGCCAGCCGCCGCCGATGGCGAGCACCAGGCCGATCAGCACCAGGACGGCGGCCAGGATCCACAGCGCCCAGGGACGACGCCTCCGTTCGGGGACGGGAACGGTTTCGTCGGACATGTCTCTGCTCTCCCGTGATGCTTGCTGCGCGCACCATGCGTACGCATTTCCGCAACGCCGGGATGGCGCCGGACGTTCCCGAAAAGCTTGACTGTCTTATGCTCATTCTGACTATATTTGACCGCCCGGCCATGCCGGGATTTTTCACCCCCTGGAAATGCTCAACTTGAGCATTAATGCCTTCCCCGGGGGATGCTTCGGGAGATCGAGCCGATGACCGCCTTTCAGCCCGCCGTGCCGATGCCGGCCCCGCTTCGCCATCTGATGCCCGAGATCGAATGGGCCGTGCATGCCGAAGAGGTGGCGCAGATCCGCAGGCTCAAACGCGAGCGTGATGCCGTAATCCTGGCCCACAACTATCAGACGCCCGAGATCTTTCACGGCGTCGCCGATATCGTCGGCGACAGCCTGGCCCTGGCGCGTGAGGCGGTGGCGACCGATGCCGCGGTGATCGTGCTGGCCGGGGTGCATTTCATGGCCGAGACCGCCAAGATCCTCAACCCGGATCGCCGGGTGCTGATCCCCGACGACATGGCCGGCTGTTCGCTGGCCGAGTCGATCACCGCCGCCGATGTGGCGGCACTCAGGGTCCGGCACCCGGGCGTGCCGGTGGTGACCTATGTGAACACCTCCGCCGAGGTGAAGGCGGCCTCCGATATCTGCTGCACCTCGGGCAATGCGCTGAAAGTGGTCGAAAGCCTGGGCGTGCCCGAGGTGATCATGATCCCCGACGGCTATCTGGCGCGAAACATCGCGGCGCGGACCCGGGTCAGGATCATCACCTGGGACGGCGCCTGCGAGGTTCATGAGCGCTTCACCCCTGAGGACATCCGCCGGATGCGCGCAGAACATGCCGGCGTCACCGTGGTCGCCCATCCCGAATGCCCGCCCGAGGTGGTCGCTGAAGCGGATTTCGCCGGCTCGACCGCCGAGATGATCGACTTCGTTGACCGCCGGCGCCCGCCGCGCGTCGCCCTGATCACCGAATGCTCGATGAGCGACAACGTCGCCGCCGGCTTCCCCGACATCTCGTTCGTGAAGCCCTGCAACATGTGCCCGCATATGAAGCGCATCACCCTTCCCGGCATCCGGCGCGCGCTGGAAACCATGAGCCACGAGGTCACGGTGCCCGACGATATCGCCCGGGATGCGCGCCGGGCGGTGGAACGCATGCTCAGCATCCGGTGACGGCCATGTTCACACCTCTCGACCCCCCGACCGAAACACTGACGACCGGCGTGGTCGTGGTCGGCGCCGGTGCCGCCGGTCTCGCCACGGCGCTCAATCTCGCCCCCTGCCAGGTGGTGGTTCTGGCGCATGGGCCTGCAGCCACCGGCTGGGCCCAGGGCGGCATAGCCGCCGCCACCGGACCGGACGACAGCCCCACCCTTCATGCCGCCGATACCGCGGCCGCGGGCGCAGGTCTGGTCGATCCCCTGGTCGCGGCCCTGGTGACGGCGGCCGGACCCGGCTGCATCGACTGGCTGCAAAGCGCGGGTGTGACCTTCGACCCCGGTACCGATGGCCGTCCGGCCCGCGGTCTGGAAGCCGCCCACGGCCGGGCGCGGATCCTTCATGCCGGGGGCGATGCGACCGGCCGGGCGATCCTTGCCGCGCTCACCGCCCGTGCGGCCGCAGCACCTCACATCCGCCGGCTCGACAATGCCGAAGCCACGGCCCTGCTGACCGATGCCCGGGGCCGGATCGCCGGCATCATCGCCAATCTGGCCGGCCGCCGGCTGATGATCCGTACCCCGGCCGTCGTGCTCGCCACCGGCGGCATCGGCGGGCTCTACGCCCAAAGCACCAATCCGCCCGGCGCCACTGGCCGCGGCCTCGCCCTCGCCGCCCGGATCGGCGCCGGGCTTCGCGACCTCGAATTCGTGCAGTTCCACCCGACCGCCATGGATCTCGGCGGCGATCCCATGCCGCTCGCCTCGGAAGCGATCCGCGGCGCCGGGGCGGCGCTGATCGACGGCGCCGGACGACCGGTCATGGCCGGCATCCCCGGTGGCGACCTCGCCCCTCGCGATGTCGTCGCCCGGCAGGTCGCCGCCACCATCGACGCGGGCGATCGGGTGTTCCTGGATGCCCGCGCCGCGATCGGCCCCGGCTTTGCCGCGCGTTTCCCGACCGCCGCCGCGGCCTGCAGGAAGGCGGGGATCGATCCCGCATCGCAGCCGATCCCGGTTGCGCCGGCTGCGCATTACCATATGGGTGGCATTGCCGTGGATCTCGCCGGCCGCACGACTATCCCTGGTCTTTGGGCTGCGGGCGAAGTGGCCGCGACGGGGCTGCATGGCGCCAATCGTCTGGCGTCGAACTCGCTGCTCGAAGCCCTGGTCTGCGGAGGCTGGGTGGCTCGCGACATTCTTTCCACCTCCCCCGATGCCCGCGCTCCGGTCATCCGGCCGGCCCTCCGCAACGGCCGGGCCGGAACCGGCGAGGACGCGGTCGCGATCAGGCGCCTGCGTACTGCAATGTCCCGTCAGGCCGGCGTGCTGCGCGATGCCGCAGGGCTCGACCACCTGATCGGTCTTGCAGCCGCCATCGAGGCCGACCCGCAGCTGCCGGCGGCGATTGCCGACCGCGCCCTGGTCTGCCGTCTGATCGCGGAAGCCGCCCGTGACCGCCCCGACAGCATCGGCGCCCATCAGCGCACTGACACCACCCCCCTCGCCCTCCGGGAGCGCCGCCATGTCCCTGCCTGACATCTCTCCTCTTCCCGACATCCTGGTGGAGCCGATCCTGCGCGCGGCTCTGATCGAGGATCTGGGCCGTGCCGGCGACATCACCTCGGCCGCCGTGATCCCCGCCGAGGCCCGCATGGCGGCGGTGATGGCCGCACGTCAGCCGGGGGTGATGGCGGGCGGCACCGTCGCGGCCCTCGCCTTCCGTCTGCTCGATCCCGGGGTGGAAACGCGGATCATCATCCCCGACGGCGCCGCAGTGGCCCCCGGCGACGTGGTGATGACGATCGAGGGGCCTGCCCGCTCGGTGCTGGGGGCGGAGCGGGTGGCGCTCAACCTCGCCTGCCGGCTGGCCGGCATCGCCACCGCCACCGCCGGCCTGGTTGCCGCCGCAGCCCCCAATCGGGCCCGGATCACCTGCACCCGCAAGACCACGCCCGGCCTCCGCGCGCTCGAGAAATACGCCGTGCGGGCCGGCGGCGGTGCCAATCATCGCTTCGGCCTGGATGACGCGGGGCTGATCAAGGACAACCACATCGCGGTCGCAGGCGGTGCCGGCATCGCCATCCGTCGCGCCCGCGCCCATGTCGGCCATCTGGTGAAGATCGAGGTCGAAATCGACCGCCTGGATCAGCTGGACGAGGTCCTGGAAGCGGGCGCCGATGCGGTCCTGCTCGACAACATGACGCCGGCAGGACTTGCCGAGGCCGTGGCCCGCATCGGCGGGCGTGCGATCACCGAAGCCTCGGGCCGGATCACCCGCGAGACGGTCGGCGCCGTCGCAGCCAGCGGCGTCGACCTGATCTCGGCCGGCTGGCTCACCCATAGCGCGCCGATCCTGGATCTCGGCCTCGACATGCCATGAAGGTGCCGCACGCCTGATACGCGCATCTCATCCACCGCTTTAAACGTTCTTTCAGGAATGGAGGATGATAGTCTGGGTCGCTTCATACTCTGCGGGACGGGCGACACGTGACTGAAGACGGCGAGGCCGGCGGCTCTTCCAGCCGCATCGCGACATTGCTGCTGAATGCGACGGGTAGTGACCTGGCGATGTTCCTGGATCTGATCGCCGCGCCGGCTTTCGTGGTCGATCCTGCCGGGGACGGCTTCATCTTTCGTGCGAACAATGCGGCCCATGCGCATGCCACCGGCCTGAGCTTTCGCGAAAAGGCGGGGCTGCGCATGGACGAGTTCCTGCCCGACGACGTCGCCGCCCAGGTCTGCCGCAATTACGCAGTCTGCGTGACCGAACGGGTGCCGCTGACCTACGAGGAATGCCTTGAACTGCCGGCCGGGCGACGCTGGTGGCGCACGACGCTGATCCCGCTCAGCGGCCCGGACGGCATGGTCCGGCGGGTCATCGGCACCGGCAACGACATCACCGTCATCCATCAGTTGAGCGAACGCGCCCATGCCCTGGTCGTGGAACAGGAAGCGCTGCGCCGGCGCCTGACCCGGACGTTGAAGACCGCCGTCGACGCGCTTGCCACGGCCGTGGAGACGCGGGATCCCTATACCGCCGGCCATCAGCGCCAGGTCGCGGAGCTGTCGGAAGCGATCGCCGCCGCCTTCGATCTGGACGACGAAACCCGCGAGATGATCCGGCTCGGTGCCGTGCTCCATGATGTCGGCAAGCTGGGCGTGCCCACCGAACTGCTCGTCAAGCCCGGGCGGTTGCGGCAGGAGGAATACGCCCTGATCCGCGCCCATGCCCGCATCGGCATCGAGATGATGGACGGGATCGATCTGCCTGAAATCGTCCGGACCATCGTAACCGATCACCATGAAAGGCTGGACGGCAGCGGCTATCCACGCGGGCTGAGCGACCGACAGATCGCCCTGCCGGTGCGGATCGTCATGGTGGCGGATGTCATCGACGCCATGCTGACCGACCGCCCCTATCGACGCCATCTGGACCTTGCGGCGGTGACCGAGGAACTCTCCCGCCATGGCGGCAAGGCATATGATCAGGAAGTGGCGGCCGTCGCCCTGTCTCTGATCCGCGGCGACCTGCCCGGCTTCACGCTCCCGGAAAGCTGGCACCTGCATCGGGCGCCGCGGACGCTCTGAGGTGGGCAGAGAGGCGCTTCAGTCTTGCAGATTGCGGCGGAACACTGTCCCATCATGCGCCGGCATCCGCCGGCCCGGTATCGGGTAGTGCATGGCTCATAGAAGGCCGCTCCCTGAACCGGCTGACGGCTTCAGGGAAGGAGATGCCGCTCATGTCCCGCAATCCGCTGGACGGCTTCACCGTCGATCGCGACCGGATCGGCACGATCGGCCGCGATCTGCAGCGCCCGGAATGCATCCTGGCCGAACGTGACGGCACGCTCTGGGCGGCCGATGCCCGCGGGGGCGTCACCCGCATTGCCGCCGACGGCAGTCAGCATTTCATCGCCCAGCGTGCGGACGCCCGCTTCGCCACCGCCGATCAGGCCACGGCCGGCGCGCTCGAGGCCAAATTCACCCAGGGCACCCTGCCCAACGGACTCGCCTTTGCCCGCAACGGCGACATCCTGATCTCCAATTTCGGCACCGATCTTCTGGAAGTCATGACCCGCGACGGCGAGGTCCGCACGCTTTACGACACGATCGACGGCCAGCCGATCGGCAAGGTGAATTTCGTCCTGCGCGACAGCCGCGACCGGATCTGGCTGACGGTCTCCACCCGGGTCAATCCCTGGACCGAGGCCGCCGCCCGGCGCGTGCGCGACGGCTATATCGCGGTGGTCGACCAGAACGGGCTGCGGGTGGTGGCAGAAGGGTTCGCCTTCACCAACGAGATCCGCTTCGACGCAAACGAAGACTGGCTCTACATCGTCGAGACCACCGGTCCGCACATCACCCGGATGCGGGTGGTCGAGGATCCGGCCGGGGTGGGGCTGACCGATCGCGAGATCTTCGGCCCCACCCATCTGGGCGGCTGCCCCGACGGCATCGCCTTCGATGCCTTCGGCAATCTGTGGTGCACGCTGATCATGGTCGACCGTCTGGTCGCGATCACGCCAGAGGGTGAGCTGCGGGTGTTGCTGGACGACGGCGATCCCGAGATCTCCCGCGCCTATATGGCCAAATTCGACGCGGGCACGATCACCGTCGACGACATGATGCAGGCCCAGGGGACCATTGCCCCCTGGATGGCGAGCGTCACCTTCGGGGGCCCCGACCTGCAGACCGTCTATCTGGGCAGCCTGCGCGGCACCACCATTCCCTTCTTCCGCGCGCCCGTAGCCGGGCTGCCGATGATCCACTGGAACGAGCCGCGCTGACGGCAGCCCGTCAGCCGGCCCGGAAGAAGGCGATGGTCATCGCGACACCGATGGTGATGATCACCGCCTTCAGCCAGGGCCGCGGAATGCGGCGGCCCAGCCGCGCACCGGCGATCCCACCTGCAACCGCCGCCACCGCCATCACTGCAGCCGGCTGCCAGGCGACCACGCCGGCCGCGGCATAGGCCGCCACCGCAATCGTCGTCAGCACCACCGACATCAGATTCTTGAGCGCATTGGCGGCGTTGAGATCGGCAATGCCCATGACGGTGAACAGCGCCAGCAGCAGAATACCCACCCCGCCGTTGAAATAGCCGCCATAGGCCGAGACCAGGAACAGTCCGGCCACCATCTGTGCCGGCCCCCCGGCCCCCATGCGGGTGAGTGCGCGGGCGATGCGGTCGCCGGCGGCAAACAGCAGGGTGGCTGCCGCCAGAAGCCAGGGCACCAGCCCGCGGAACACATCGTCCGGCGTCACCACCAGCAGCCCGGCCCCCAGCAGGCCGCCCGCCAGTGCGGCGATCAGCAGCGGCCAGGGCCGGCGGCCGTGAAAGGCCGGGCCCATCTCAGCGCGATAGCCCCAGCAGCTGCCGACATATCCCGGCAGCAAGGCCACCGTGCCCGTGGCATTGGCCATGACCGGCGGAACGCCGGCCTGAATCAGGGCCGGCAGGGTCAGAAAGCTGCCGCCGCCGGCCAGGGCGTTCAGCACACCGGCGACAAAGGCTGCGCCGACCAGCAGCGCCAGGCCGGACAGATCATGGACGACGAACATCGGGCGGGGGCTCCGAGACTTCAGGTCATCATATGTCTGAGGCAAAGCGAACGGCCGCATCCGGGAAGAATGCGGCCGTCCGGTTGCGTTCGGCGGATCAATCCCTGCGCATCGCCTGGACGCGCGCCAGCGCCTTCGACAGCGCCTCACGATCGGCAACCGCCTGGGCGCGCCGCTCGCGATTCTCCTCCACCACCTCTTCCGGTGCCTTGGCGACGAAGGCCGGGTTGTCGAGCCGCTTGTCGATGCCGGCGATGTCGCGGTCGAGCTTGGTGATTTCGCCTTCCAGACGCTTGATCTCGACAGCGGCGTCGATGACGTCGGCGATCGGCAGCAGCACCACCTCGCCGTTCACGATCGTCTCCACCGTGCCCGCCACTTCGCCGTCGACGAACTCGATCCGCTCGGCCCGGGCCAGACGAGCCAGCGCGTCGCCATGGGTCGCCGCACGGCTGCGGGTCGCCTCGGACGCGTCACGGAACAGCACCGGCACCTTGGCGGCCGGCGGCACGTTCAACTCCGAGCGCACGCTGCGCACGGCGGAGACCGCCTCGATCAGCCAGCCGATCTCGGCATCGGCCGCCGGATCGGCGAGCGTCGCGGGATCGAGCACCGGCCAGGCACCGGTAATCGCCTGTGCAGGCGCGCGGCTGCCGGGGCGGGTTTCCCAAAGCTGCTCGGTCATGAACGGCATCATGGGATGGAGCAGCAGCAGGATCTGGTCCAGCACCCAGGCGAGCGTCGCCCTGGTTTCGGCCAGAGCCGCGGTCTCGCCGCCCTGCAGGATCGGCTTCGCCAGTTCCAGATACCAGTCGCAGACGATATCCCAGGTGAAGCGATAGGCGGCCTGGGCCGCCTCGTTGAAGCGGAAGGCTTCCATCGCCTCGGTGACGGCCCGGGTCGCCCGGGCCGCCTCGCCCACGATCCAGCGGTTCAGCACATGGCTGACCGATGTCGGGTCGAAGCCTTCGACGCTCTCCGCCCCGTTCATCTCGGCGAAGCGTGCCGCATTCCAGAGCTTGGTCGAGAAGTTGCGATAACCCGCAACCCGCGCCTCGGCCAGCTTGACGTCGCGGCCCTGGGCCGCCAGAGCCAGCAGGGTGAAGCGCACGGCATCCGCGCCGTATTTGTCGATCAGATCGATGGGGTCGATGACGTTCCCCTTCGACTTCGACATTTTCTGGCCCTTTTCGTCGCGGACCAGGGCGTGGATGTAGACGGTGCGGAACGGCACGTCGCCCATGAAGTGCAGGCCCATCATCATCATCCGGGCGACCCAGAAGAAGATGATGTCGAAGCCGGTCACCAGCACATCGCCCGGATAGTAACGGGCAAGTTCCGCGGTCTGTTCGGGCCAGCCGAGGGTGCCGAAAGGCCAGAGCGCCGAGCTGAACCAGGTGTCGAGCACGTCGCTGTCCCGGGTGAGGTCGACGGTCTCACCGTAATGGGCCGCCGCGGCGGCCTTGGCCTCGGTTTCGGTTTCCTCGACGAACACCGTGCCGTCCGGCCCGTACCAGGCCGGCACGCGATGGCCCCACCAGATCTGGCGCGACACGCACCAGGGCTGGATGTTGCGCATCCATTCGAAATAGGTGTTTTCCCACTGCTTCGGCACGAAGACGGTCTTGCCGGTCTCCACCGCCTCGACCGCCGGGATGGCGAGCTTGGGCGCATCGACATACCACTGATCGGTCAGCCAGGGTTCGATGACCACGCCCGAACGGTCGCCATAGGGAACGGTATGGGTGACCGGCTCGATCCCCTCAAGCAGCCCCGCCGCCTCCAGATCGGCGACGATCCGCTCGCGGGCCTTGAACCGGTCGAGACCGCGATAGGCGGCCGGGATCACCGGCTCGTCGACGATGCGGGCATCGGCGTCGAGCACGTTGATCATGTCCAGACCGTGCCGGCGGCCGACCTCGAAGTCGTTGAAGTCGTGCGCCGGCGTGATCTTGACCGCACCCGACCCCTTTTCGGGGTCGGAATAGGTGTCGGCGACGATCGGGATCCGCCGGCCGGTCAGCGGCAGCAGGATTTCCTTGCCGACCAGGTCGGCATAGCGCTCGTCATCGGGATGCACCGCAACGGCGGTATCACCCAGCATGGTCTCGGGGCGCGTGGTTGCGACCACGATATGGCGGCCCGAGCCGTCGGCCAGCGGATAGCGCAGGTGCCAGTAATGGCCCTTCACTTCCTTCGGCTCGACCTCCAGATCCGAGATCGCGGTTTTCAGCTTCGGGTCCCAGTTGACCAGCCGCTTGTCGCGGTAGATCAGCCCCTGCTTGTACAGGGTGACGAACACCTTGCGCACCGCGGCGGAGAAGGCCGGATCCATGGTGAAGCGTTCCCGCGGCCAGTCGGCCGAGGCCCCCAGCCTGGTCAACTGGTCGAGGATGCGGCCGCCCGACTGTTCCTTCCAGGTCCAGATCCGGTCGATCAGCCCGTCGCGGCCGACATCATTGCGGGTGATGCCCTGCTCTGCCAGCTGGCGCTCCACGACCATCTGGGTCGCGATACCGGCATGGTCGGTGCCGGGCTGCCACAGGGTATCGCGCCCGGTCATGCGCCGATAGCGGATCAGCGCATCCTGGATGGTAAAGGTCAGCGCGTGGCCGATATGCAGGCTGCCGGTGACGTTCGGCGGCGGCATCATGATCGTGTACGGGTCCGCCCCCGAGCGCACATCCGCGCGGAAGGCTCCGCTCTTGCGCCAGCCTTCGTAAATCGGCGCCTCGGCCTCCTGAGGCCTGAAGGTCTTGTCCAGCATGCCGTTCCGTTCCGCTGTCTTCTGGGGCGGTCGGTCGGGCCCGAACAGGCTCACCGGCCGCCGATCTGTGCAGGGCCGGGCGCGGCGTCGGCCGGATGATCCGGCCTTTTGTCCCCGTCCGGCGTGATCAGGGCGTGCCCGCGGGCACGCCCGCCGGACAGCCTGCGGTTCACGAACGCAGCGAGCGTTCCGCGAGCCGCTGGATTTCCTCACGTACCAGACGTTCCACCATCGGCGGCAGGTTCTGGTCCAGCCAGTCCTTGAGCAGGGGGCGCAGGATGTCGGCGACCAGCTCTTCCAGCGTCCGGCCGCCAAAGGCCGCCTGGGGCCGCCCCTCGGTCGGCCCGCCGCCGGTCAGGGCCTGGCCGAGCGTCGCGAAGGCCGCGACCGTCGCCGCACTTGCCGCCTGCGACATCAGCCCGTCGCCATCGGCTGCCGCAGGCCGCGGTGCCGGTGCCGGCTCCGGACGGGGCGGCGGCGCGGGTTCGGGTTCCGGCTCGGGGTCCGGCTCCGGTTCCGAGGCGAAGTCGTCATCCTCGTCGTCCTGAAGCGCATCCCAGGGATCGGCCGCAGGTGCTTCGGGCCTGGCGGGCTCGTCGTCGAACAGATCGTCGTCGGCAGACGCCGCAAAGCTTGGGCCGGGGCCGAAATCGTCATCGTCGAAATCGTTGCCGCCGCGCGGATCGGGTTCGGGCTCCGGCGCCGGATCGTCGAAGGGATCGGGCTCGACCACATCGATCAGGTCGAGCACATCCTCACGATCGTCCCGCGGCGGCTGCGTACCACCGGCCGCAGCCGGTGCCGCGGCACCACCCTCTTCACCGTCCTCTTCGGCGATGATGCGCCGGATGGAGGCGAGAATTTCCTCCATCGACGGTTCCTGGTTTTGAGTCCTGTCGGTCATCGGCCCCTTGGGGCTCCTCGCGCGTGTCCGGTTGCCGCCACTCTAAGGCAGTCGGCCGATGAATGCCAGCAACGACGAACCGGCCCCGCTGCGGGCAGGGCCGGTTGGGCCGACATTCGGGGTGGGTCGGAGGGCAATCCCTCCGGTCAGTCGCCCGTCCCCCACCAGGCTTCGCGTACCTCTCGGTAATTGTCCTGGGGGTCGTAGACGGGTACATCGGCGGAAATCGCCTGGATGTCGAGCGCGCCCACCGCCGCCGCCAGTTCGAAACCGGAAACGATGACGTTGCGCTGCGCCCGAACCAGATTGACCCGGGCGATAAAGAGTTCCTGCTCGGCATTGAGCACGTCGAGCGTGGTGCGGGCGCCGACGGCAGCCTCTTCCCGCACGCCTTCCAGTGCGATCTCTGCCGCACGCACGGCGGCGTCCAGCGAGGCGATCGAGGCCTGGGCGGACCGCAGCTGCTCCCAGGCGGCGGTGGCACCCTCCACGGCCTGACGCTCGGCGGTCATCAGCTCGCCGCGCCGCTGGGCCCGGGTTTCCTTGGCCTGACGGATGCCGGCGAACTCGCCGCCGCCCTGATAGAGCGGCACGGTGACCTGGGCGACGATCCGGCTGTCTTCCGTCCGGTCGAGCGCATAAGACCTGTCGCGCTCGCGCTGATGGCTGCCGACCACCGAGATCTGAGGCATGCGGGTCGCTTCGGCCGAATTCACCTGCTGCTCGGCGACATCGACGGTGTAGCGGGCGGCCCGCACCGAGGGGTTGTCGTCACGGGCGCGGCCGATGGCGTCGGCACGGGTGACGGGCAGATCCGGAAAGGGACGCGGCGGCTCCAGCGTCTCGGGCGTGCGGCCGACGACGCGAAGATAGGTCGCCTCGGAACTCGCCAATGCGCCCTGCGCTGCGGTCAGATCGGCCCGGGCACTGGCCAGCCGGGCTTCGGCCTGGGCGACGTCGGTCCGGGTCACCTCGCCCACCTCGAACCGGTCGCGCGTCGCCTGCAGCTGACGCTCCAGCACGCGGACATTGTTCTCGTTGAGATTGACCACGGCACGGTCACGGAACACGTCGCCATAGGTCGACGCCGCCTCGCGCAGGACGTCCTGCTCGATCGCCCGCACCTGCTCGCGAGTGGCGAGCACCTGAGCCTCGGCCTGGCCCAGCTGTGCATCCACCCGTCCACCGGTCCAGACCGGCTGGGTGATCTGCAGGGTGACCGAGCGCGGATCGGTGCCGTATGTCTTGCTGTTCTGGACGGAGGTTCCGGCACGACCGGCACTCGCCTGGATCTGCGCCTGCGGCCTGCGTCCCGCCAGAGCCGTGGGGATGTTCTCGTCGACGGCGCGCAGCTGGGCACGGATCGCATCGATGCGCGGATTGCCGGCATAGGCCGAGACCAGCGCATCCTGAAGCGATTCAGCCGAAGCGACGAAGGGCGTCGCCAGCATGGTGCCGGCGGCGAGCACCGCCGCGAGTACCGATCGTTTCACCGTCCCGTCTCCCCATCCGTGGATGTCGACCGGGCCTCCCCGCCCGGCAGTCGCGCATTCCGGGTCCCGTCACCCGGACTGCACGATGGTCCCGTCGTCAGAAAACGAAGCCGACCTTCTTGCGGAAGGCGGCGATATGCGGCGTCGAGGCATCGAACAGGGTCCGGCGGGCGATCGCCCCGGCATAGTTGGTGAAGATCGTCGCGCGGCCGACGCGGCCATCGTCGTTCATCACCGCGACCAGGCGGCCGCCATCGGCCAGCTGGTCCAGCAGGGCCTTGGGCTCCACCTCCAGCGCGCCTTCGACGACGATCACGTCGTAGGGCGCCTGGGCGGCATAGCCGTCGACCACCGGGCCCGACACCACGGCGGCATTGCTGACCCCCAGCTGATCGAGCAGTTCACCCGCCTGTTCGGCAAGTTCGGGCTGATCTTCCAGCGCCACCACCGCCGAGGCGAGGCGGGCGAGAACCGCGGTCGAATAGCCGGTGGCGCAGGCGACGTCGAGCACCGCCTCGTTCGACTTCACGTCGGCGGCCTGAAGCAGCCGCGCGAACAGCATCGGCTCCATGAGAAAACGGCCATGGCCGACCGCCACATCCTCGTCGACATAGGCCACGGCCCGATGGCTCGCGGGGACGAAGCGCTCGCGCGGAACCGCGCCCATGGCTTCGATCACACGTTCGTCGGTGACCTTGTTGGTGAGGAGCTGGCTCAGCACCATGTTGCGGCGGGCATCGCTGTAGTCGTGCATGCTATGGGCTCTCGGCTGCTTCCGGTCGGTCAGACGACGACGCGGCATCGGGTGACGCATCGCCGCAACTTATACCGGGGGCCGCAGGGGATGACAATCACGCCGTCCTCCGCAGATGCAGACGAGCCGTGACGGGGGCCATCCAAGCCGATAGACTGGGCTTCGCGACGGATCGTCAGTGAGGCAGCGATTGCGGGGTTGACCGCACCTGCCGACCTCTCTATAAACGCGATCCGTCACGGGACGGTCATCGACGCCAAGTCGGCGACACGGCTTGAAGACATCGCTGCCTGAAGGATCATGGATCGACAGATCACGGATCGGAACGGCAGCCCGCAGTGAAGACCCGGTGGCCGGGTAGCAAAGTGGTAATGCAGGGGACTGCAAATCCCCGATCGGCGGTTCGATCCCGCCCCCGGCCTCCAACTCTTCCATCCTGCCCCGGCAGGATGCCGGCATACCGGACACTTCCGAACAGACTTTGGAAGCCACCGAAAATAAAGCTGGACAGGCGGGCAAGGCGGTGATAAAAGCCCGGCCCACAGACGACACGGACGGGAAGCCCTACCGAAGGCCCCGGACGCACTGATCCCCGATAGCTCAGTCGGTAGAGCAGGTGGCTGTTAACCACCGGGTCGCTGGTTCGAGTCCGGCTCGGGGAGCCAATTGAAAAAGCCCTGCAGGTTCGCCTGCAGGGCTTTTTCTTGTCTGCGGCACACCGCTCAGCCTCTTGCGTTGACGAGGCCATGCCCGGGTCACCAGACGGATCACCCCACGGCACACGCGAAGATCTTCGCCTCTTCGGAACCTGCTGCGAGAAGCGCGCAAATGGCGGTTTTCTGCGGGCTTCGCCAGGGTGCAAGCCAGTTCACAAAGCGGTACCGACGCGGTAGTCTGGCCCCCGCCGGCAACCCGTACAACGACCGGCGGCCCGCTTGGGGGAGCGGTATCGTGCGGCATGGGTTGCGACGGACATTCCAGGACACGGCCGTTCAGGCGCGGCCGGCCGACGCGGCTCCGGAAGACGGAGCGGCGCCACTGCATATCCCAAGGGAGGATCCATGCGCGGCCAGATGATGGACACGCAGCTTCTGATCGCACCGCTGATCAGGAACGCCGCCAGGTTTCACGGCGACGTGGAGATCGTGTCACGGACCTGCGAAGGCCCCATCCACCGCTACACCTATGCGGATGCCTATAAGCGCGTGCAGCAGCTTGCCAATGCACTCGCCTCGCGCTTCGGCATCGCCATGGGCGACCGCGTCGGCACCCTGGCATGGAACGGCTATCGCCATTTCGAGGCTTATTTTGCGGTCTCGGGTATGGGTGCAATCCTGCACACGATCAACCCGCGCCTGTTCCTCGAGCAGATCGAGTACATCGTCAACCATGCCGAAGATCGGGTCATCCTGGTCGATCTGACCTTCGTCCCGATCATCGAAAAGCTGATCGGCAAGATCCCGTCGGTTGAAGCGGTTGTCATCCTGACCGACCGGGCCAACATGCCCGAGACCTCGATCCCCAACGCGATCTGCTATGAAGAGCTGATTGCGGATCAGGCCGACAGCTACGACTTCCCCAGCTTCGACGAAAACACCGCTTCGTCGCTGTGCTACACCTCGGGCACCACGGGCAACCCCAAGGGGGTGCTCTATTCCCACCGCTCGAACGTGCTGCATTCCTATGGCGTGTGCATGACCGACACGCTCGGCATCTCGGCGACCGATGCCGTGCTGCCGGTGGTGCCGATGTTCCATGTCAATGCCTGGGGCCTGCCCTATGCCTGCCCGATGGTCGGCGCGAAGCTGATCTTCCCCGGGCCGCGGCTGGACGGTCCCGGCCTTGCCGAACTGATCGAGATGGAGCGCCCGACCGTGCTGGCCGGCGTGCCGACCGTGTGGCTCGCCCTGCTCAACCATCTGGACGAGATCGGCCGGCGCATGGAAGGCGTGCGCATCGCCGTGGTCGGCGGTTCCGCCGCCCCTGAGTCGATGATCCGCAAGTTCCAGGAAAAGCACGGCACCTTCCTGCTCCATGCCTGGGGCATGACCGAACTCAGCCCGATCGGCACCGCCTGCACCTTCAAGGCCAAGCACCTGTCGCTGGACCAGGAGGCCAAGTACAAGCTGCAGACCAAGATCGGCAAGCCGGCCTATGGCATCGAAATGCGGATCACCGACGATGACGGCAACGAGCTGCCCCATGACGGTGTCGCCTTCGGCCATCTGAAGGTCCGCGGTCCCTGGGTGCTGAAGTCCTATTTCCGTCGCGATGACGAGAACATCCTCGACGAGGACGGCTGGTTCGACACCGGCGACATCGCGACGGTCGATCAGGACGGCTACGCCCAGATCGTCGACCGCGCCAAGGACGTCATCAAATCGGGCGGTGAGTGGATCAGCTCCATCGACCTCGAAAACGCGGCGGTCGGCCATCCCGACGTCAAGGAAGCGGCGGTCATCGGCGTTGCCCATCCGAAGTGGCAGGAACGTCCGCTGCTGCTGGTGATCCGGCGCGAAGGTGCGACGCTCGACAAGCAGGGCATGCTCGACTACCTCGAGACCAAGGTCGTGAAGTGGTGGCTGCCCGACGATGTGATTTTCGTCGAGGAGCTGCCCCATACCGCCACCGGCAAGCTGCTGAAGCTGAAACTGCGTGAGGCCTATGGCGACTGGCTGATGAAGCAGGCCGGCTGATCAGGCGGCCTCGGGCGCATGCGTGGAAAAGGCGGGATCCTTCCGGGTCCCGCCTTTTTCATCCGGACCGGTCCCTGATCGGGGCCGGTCACGAAAAAGGGGATGCAGCCACAAGGCCTGCATCCCCTTACATGCTTCCGGGGGGATCTGCCGGGCACACCCGGTGTCGACAGACGGAAGCATCGGATCGCCGGCCGCAGGCGTCGAACGACGTCCGCAGCCGACCGTATACTCAGAGAATCGACGACAGCTTCATCGCAACCGTCATGTCGCCCTCGACCTTCAGCTTACCGGTCATGAAGGCCATGGTCGCCGACAGATCGCCGGTCATCAGCCTGTCCAGGGTTTCGGCGGAACAGCGGATGGTGCAGTCGGCATCGCGATCCTCTGCCGAAACCTCGGCAGGGGTCGACCGGCCGTCGATGAAGATCGTCCCGTCCTCAAGCTCGAACTTGACGGTCGATCCAAGAGCCCCGCCCTTGGCGGCCTTCTCCTGCATGCGCCGGACCAGATCGTCGGTGCTCATGCCTTACCTCCCCATGCGGGCCGGCTCAAGCCGGCTGCTGTTTGACGTTAACGTAAACGTAAAGCCTGGCGGCGTCAAGGGCGCCCCCTCTCAGAATGCCTGTACAGCCGTTGCGGTTCCAGCTGAACGGCGATCACGTCCAGATTATGACTGTTATTCTTAATCAACTGTCGGTTTCGGAAGAAAATGCATCGTTGCAAGTACCGCGGCACATCGCGGCGGTGTAAAATGCCGACAGGCGGCACGACCGGCGACGGGCAGCGGCACGCCATGGACGTCACCCAGGGACCACCCGTCACATGTTCATGCAGCATTGGGGCCCGTTGCTGCTGCCCTTGACACAGAATCTGGGCGTGATCGCGCTTGCCGCCCTCGCCTTCGGTGCGTTCGGACAGTGTCGCCTGCAGATGAGCCGGCTGACGCGCGGCATCGTGGTCGGGCTGATCTTCGCGGTCTCGGCCCTGATTTCGATGGCGATCCCTGTGGAGATCGCCCCCGACATCGCTTTCGACGGCAGGGCCGTTCTGGTTCTGTTGTCCGCTCCGTTCGGCGGCCCGGTCGCAACGCTGGTGGTGGGTGCCACGACGGTTGCATCCCGGCTGCTGCAGGGCGGGCCGATCGCGATCCCCACGGCCCTGTCGCTGGTGGTGGTCAGCCTGATGTCGGTGGGCTGGTGGGCGCTGCGGCGCAAGACCGGCATCCGGATGTCCGATCTGTTTATTGCCGGTGCCGTGGTCGGTGTGCCGGCCATGGTGCTGATCGCAGCCATCCACGGCCTGGTTCATGACGGTCGTCTGTTGAGGCAGTTCGGCCCCCTTCTCGTCCTCAGCGGGATCATTGCCACCGTGGTTCTGGGAGGGCTTCTGATGGTCGAACGGCGGCGCCTGACCGCCGAACGGGCGCTGGCGTCGGAACGACGGCGCTTTCAGGCCATCGCCGATAACGTACCGGGGGCAATCCTGCAGATCCGCCTGGATCCGGGCGGAGATATTGCGGTGCTCTATGCCGGGGCCGGCATCCGCAATCTGACCGGCGGCCTCTCCCCCGATCTGATCTGTTCCGATCCGCGCCAGCTGGATGAAATGGCACGGCGCGACGATCAGCGCCTGTTGCCCGCGATCCGGGCCGCGATCCGCGGCGATACGCCGCCCGGCTTCGGCCTGCCGTTTCACGGCCGTGACGGCGTGACGCGCTGGGTGCTGCTCTATGCCACCACACCGCGCCCCATGGCCGACGGCCGGCTGATCGCCGATGTGCTGGCGATCGACGGCACCGGACTGCATCGTATTGAACAGGATCTGCGGACCGCACGCGCCTCGGCCGAGCGCGCCAACGCGGCCAAATCGATGTTCCTGGCCAATATGAGCCACGAACTGCGCACGCCCATGACCGGGGTACTGGGTATGCTCGATCTGCTGGCCGCCACCGATCTGGATGGCCGGCAGCGGCGGTGGGTGACGGCGATGCGCCGGTCGGCCGAAGGGCTGATGACGCTGCTCAACGATATTCTGGATCTCTCGAAGGTAGAGGCGGGGCGCCTGGTCCTGCACGAGGAACCGGTCGTGATCGGCCGGCTGCTGGATGATGTCGTCGGGCTGTTCGAAGGCCGGGCGTCGCAGAAGGGGATCAATCTGTCGATCCGCCGCGGCGCCGCTGTTCCCGAGACGGTGCTGGCCGACCCGATGCGCCTGCGGCAGGTGTTGATGAATCTGGTCGGCAATGCCATCAAGTTCACCGAGACCGGCTTCGTCGAGATCCGCGTCGACGTCAAGGGCGAGGGTGATCCCCCCTCTTTTCTGTCCATTGCGGTCGCCGATACCGGCATCGGCATTGCGGCAGATGCGCTGGATGCGATTTTCCAACCCTTCGTTCAGGCGACGGATCGCTCTGACGCCATCACCGCCCCGAATAATGCGACACCGCCGTCGGGAACCGGTCTGGGACTGGCCATCTCGCGTCGGCTGACCACGGCGATGGGCGGTGAACTCACCGTCGACAGCCTGCCCGGCGTCGGGTCCGTCTTCACGATCATGCTCCCCTGCCGGACCCGGAGCGGACATGCCGCTGGCCGGGAGCGCGATCCGGACGGCCCCGCCCGATCGGCAGACAGGCACAACGCCGGCACGCTGATGGCCGTGCCCGCGTTCAAGGGTCGCAGGCTCCTGATTGCCGAGGACAACCCGGTCAATCGGGAACTCCTGAACGAGGCCCTGCGACGCATGGGCTTCGAGGTGGCGGTGGCAGAGGATGGCGCGGCGGCGGTCGAGATGTCGGCCGGAACCGCCTTCGATGCGATCGTCATGGACATGCAGATGCCGCGGATGGACGGCGTCACGGCCACCCGCCGGATCCGCGCACGGCCGGGAGAAGATGGCAAGGTGCCGATCCTGGCGCTCTCCGCCGACGCGATGCCGGAAAACCGCTCGCGCTATCTGGACGCAGGAATCAATGCCTTTGTGGCAAAGCCGGTGAACTGGGGCGAACTGCGCGACACCCTGGCTGGCCTGCTCGATGAGGGACGGCCGCCCTCCGGGCCGGCTACGCTAGACGAGCCATCAGACGACGTCGACAGGACCGCCCCGGTGCTCGACCCGGTGCGGCGCGACGAGATCGAAAAGGCCCTCGGCGCTGAACGGACACGCGCCCTTTACGGCATGTTCGCCGAAAGTGCGGCCAGCACCCATGAACAGATCGCCGCAGCCGCCACGACGGGGGATGCGGATGCATGGCGCAGTGCCCTGCATGCCCTGAAGGGGCTGGCGGCCAATTACGGCTATCACCGTCTGGCCGCCGCCTGTGCGTCGCTGGAGGTGGGTGCCCCGGACACGGCCGCGGCATCCCGGCTGGAAGCCGAGGTCACGGCCGCACGGGCAACCGTGGCGGCCGGCTGATCATCCCCCCTGCCCCGACCCGACGGCCGCGACGGGGCAATGGATGTCATGCATGCTTGTGAATGCAGGCTCCGCATATGCCAGAATGCGATCGTCGAACCTGTCGGGACCTGAGGCGACGATCGGCACGGTTGCGAAAATCGCATCGTCATCGGCATTTTCGATCTCGGCGTCCGACGCGGCACCCGGTGCCCGTCCGCCCCCGGCCAGCCAGGCGCCACCACCCGGCCCATGTGCCACAAGCAGCAAAACGGGATGGTGTGGGGTGGCCCCGTCCAGCGTCAGCGCATCGAAGCCGTCGGCCCGGCCACACCAGTCCGTCAGATCCGCCGTCTGTGTTGCACGCGCATCCACGGCATAGGTGAATGGCTGCGACCAGCCGTCCTGAACGGCTGCCGTCGGCAGCCCGAGACTCGCGGTCGGCACCCGGCCGATTGCGGCACCGCTGCAGGCAGTCTCCGCCACGCCGTCCATGCCGCCTGCAGGGCATGGCAGGCGACCATTCCGGGCCAGCTCGGCCGCCAGAACGGCCATGACCGCCGTCATTCGTCGATCGGTCGCCGCCCCTCGTGCCGAGACAGTCTCCGCCCGCAGGAGCGGCAGAAGGCTGCCAAGAAGCAGGGCAAGCACGAACACAGCGACGGCAATTTCCACCAAGACGAAACCGTCTTCGGTATTCACGCGTCTCAGGCGATTCAGACTCGACAAATCGTGACCCCTTGCGTATGCAATCTTTAAACGAGATGTAGTTGGCAATAATGCATCTTGAACGATCCAGATCCACATCTTTTGGTTTAATTGTATAGGTAGTGGATTTTCATTATGAACATGATCAGCGGTAGCAAGTCGGAGACTGGTGGACGAGATCTGGCCGATGCGTTGATGGCGCGTGGCCTGCTGACCGCGGATGCCGCCCGGCTGGTCCGGCGCGAGGCAGAGCGGCTTCCCGGAGGATCACTGCTGCGTGCGATCGAACATATGGGGCTGGTCGACGAGGCCGATCTCGTGGCGGTGCTGGCTGCGGAATCGGGCCTGGCCGCCTGGCCCGGTCATCCGGTGCCGGCGGATCCGGCCGGGTTGTCGGCCGAGCTTCTGGTCACCGCCGGTGCCGTTCCGCTGGGGGTCGAACGGGGCGAACTGCTGCTTGCGATGATCGATCCCGACGATCTCACGGCAGCGGAAACCATTCGCCGCCGGCTCGGCCATGCGGGGCAGTTGCGGCGCATGGTTATCGGGCGAACCGCCTTCGCCCGCCTGATCGGCCGGTTGCATCGCAATGATCCGATGATCGACGCCATGATTGCGGCGGCGGCCGGCAGCGGCGTCACCCCCGGCCTGACGATCGCGGCCGAGCACATGCCCGAAGACCCGTTCCGCGACCGGCCGTCCGCCGATGCCGAAGAAAGCGCGGTGACACGCCTTGCCGATATGCTGATCGCCGCCGCCGTCCGGGCCGGCGCGTCCGATCTGCATCTCGATCCGGCGCCGGGACATCTGGGCATTCGCCTGCGGATCGACGGCGTGCTGACCCCGTTCCGCCTGCTGGATGCCGCCATCGCCTCAGGGCTCGTCACCCGTTTCAAGGTGATGGCGGGGCTGGATGCGGTCCTCACCCTGCGTCCCCAGGACGGACGGATCACCAGCAAAATCGACGGCCTGGCGGTGGAGATCCGCATCGCGACCCATCCCACCGTACACGGAGAGGCCGTGGTTCTCAGGCTGCTGGATGCCGACCGCCGGTTGCGCCAGCTCGAAGGTCTGGGCCTCACGTCGCGCATCGTCGAGGGGCTGCGCCATATTGCCCGCCGGCCCGACGGGATCGTGGTGGTCGCGGGCCCCACCGGCAGCGGCAAGAGCACGACCCTGCGCGCCTTGACCGGCCTGATAGACCGCCGACGGCTTGCGGTCGCGACGCTGGAGGATCCGGTGGAATATCCCCTGGACGGCATTCGCCAGACCGACCTGTCGCGTCTGCCGGAGTTGAGCTTCGCCGACGGCATCCGGTCGCTGATGCGCCAGGATCCCGACGTGCTGCTGATCGGTGAAATGCGCGACGAGACCACCGCCGCCATGGCCTATCGTGCCGCCGTCACCGGCCATCGGGTATACACCACGCTGCATGCGGGCGATGCCCTGGGCACCATCGATCGGCTGCGCGATCTGGGGCTTGCGCCACGCCGGCTGGCGGGTGTTCTGGCGGCCATCCTGGTCCAGCGGCTGGTACGGCGGCTTTGCCCGGACTGCTCACCCGGGCCGGGAATCGTCGGCAGCGGCTGTCCGGCCTGTGGTTTCACCGGTTTTCGTGGCCGGATACCGGTTGCCGAACTGCTGATCCCCGACGACGCCTTCGAAGACCTGCTTGCCGGGGATGCGGCACGCCCGCACCTGGCCGCACATCTCAGCCGATGCGGTCATCACAGCCTGCTGGCCGACGCCCGCGAGATCGAGCGGCGCGGCCTCAGCACCCGTGATGAAATAGAGGCGGTGGTGGGACCGTTGGACCGGCCATGATCAACCGCTCCGATTCCGCCCGGCCCATGATGCAACTCCCGACAGCGGACCCGCGGGACACCGTCCTGCGTCGCTGGCGGTTCCGCGCGGTCGACGCCGACGGCAACCTGTTCCATGGCCGCATTCTGGCCGATGATGTCGACACGGCCCTTGGCCAACTGGAGGCGCGCGGGCTCGATCCGCTCTCGATCCGTCCCGTTCGGGAGGGACTGGCCCGGTTCTGGCAAAAACTTGCCCGTTCCGGCAGCCTGGTGGCCGGCCCGGCCGAACGTCATGCAGCACTTGCCGAAGCCTGGTCTGCCGTCGGCCTTCACCTGGCAGCCGCACGTGACCTGCCGGCCGCGCTGGATGCCGCGGCGCAGGGCGGCATTTCCCGCACGGCTGCACGGGGCTTCGGCGGCATGGCTGCAGCCACCCGCGCCGGGCAGAGCCCCGCCGAGGCCGCGACCGAAGCCGGACGGGATCTCGGGCCCGTGGCCGCGGCGGTCTTTGCGGTCGCCGCGCGCACCGGACGGCTGGCGCCGGCGATCGACGATCTTGCCCATCATCACGAGACCGAAGCCGCCATTCACGCCCGGATCATCCGGGCGCTGCGTTATCCGATCGTGCTGGCCGTCACCACCTTCGCCTCTCTTGTCGCTCTCATCGGCGGTGCGCTGCCTGAACTTGCCGGGCTGATGGCCGAGCTCGGCGTTGCAGGCGACGACCCGACGCTGCAGCTGGCAATCGCCGTGGGTGACGCTCCGGGCCTGGCCATCGGGGTCATCATCGGCCTGCCCGCAACACTGGTGGCCGGGCTGCTGATCGTCCGCCGGCATCCGGCCGTCGCCCGACTGCTCGACCGCTGGACACCGATCGTCCGGCTGCGCCATCAGCTGGCGGCGGCACGCAGCCTGCGCGCCCTGATCCTGGCCGCCGAGGCCGGTGCGCCCGTCACCGAGGCGCTGGAACTGGCGGCGATCGGCGCCGCAGATCCCGAACTTGCCCGGCAGCTCGGCAATGTCCGCCGCCTGATCATTCGCGGGGTTCCGCCGGCAGAGGCCTTCACACTGCTCGAACCCTGGCCTGCCGTCGCCCAGGCACCGCTGGTTGCGGGTGCGGCAGCCGGTCGACTGCCCGACGCCGCCCGCAGCGCCTCCCGGGCGCTGGACCGCAGCATCGAACGCTCGGTCGATCGACTGACCGCCCTGCTGGAACCGGCCCTGGTCATGTTTCTGGCACTGGTCGTCGCCGGCATCGGCCGGCTGGTGCTTGGTGCGCTGTATTCCGGGCTGGCGGAGGTGGGCGGATGAGACTGCGCCTGCCCTCTCCGCCCCGCCGGGTTCTGCTGCTCGACCGTGACCGCCGGCTCTGGCTGGCGACGCGGGGCCCGAACGATGTCACCCTCCGCCCGGGCCCGGACACGCCGGCCGCCTGGCGCGCCCTGACCGCAACGGGGCGCCGCGAGGGGCTCCGCCGTACGCTGCCGTTGATCGTTGAAGACGACCGGCCACGGGTCGCAACCATTGCCCTGCCCCGGCTGGGACAACGGATCCGCCGGCAGATCGAAACCCGCCGCATCATTGCCGCTGCAGGCGAACTCGGTCTTGATCGCGGCTTCGTCGCCATCCGCCCCCTGCCGCCCGGCGGCGGAGCGGGCGGTGGCGGCATGGGCGGTGGCGCGACGGCCATCGACCCGTCCCGCCGGCCGGACAGGCTGGCACTCGCCTTCGTCCCCGCCTCGGCAGAAGTTGAGGCCTGCACCAGGTCGGCGGCGATTGCCGGGCTGCATCTCCGGCCGCTGCCGCCGGTAATGACGGCCGGAATGGCCCTGGCAAAAAGTCACCACGCGCAGTGGCTGGCCCTGCACGTACCGGTGCCGTCCGATCAGCCGTCCGGCGACGCGATCGATCAGATCCTTTGCGAAGCCGGTCTGCCGGTCTTCTCCAGCCGCCGCCCGCTTTCAGGCCTCACCCCCGCCGAAGCCGCCATGGACGGGAGCCGGGCAGTCCGTCGCCACCTGCATCGGCATCACACCACCCCCGATCTGATCACGCTGCTGATCGACGACCATGCGCCGCTGGTCACCCCATCCCCTGACGGGGAGGAGACAGAGCTGCGCCATCATCGGCCGCCGGTCGTCGCCATGCCAGTCGCCGCGATCTCCGGCCCCACAAGCCCGGACAGAGGTCGTCAGCCGGGGCCGCTCACCCGTCTCGCCCTCGCAGCCCTGCTTGACGAGGCCCCGCCGCTGCGTATCCGGACCTTCGGGCCGATATCTGCCTCCGGCACGGTCGCTGCCCGGCCCTGGCGTGATCAGCCGATCCGCAGCCGGAGTCTGGCCGGGCTGGCGGCCGCAAGTCTGCTGTTTGCCGCCCTGATCCTGCCCGGCCTGCAGGCTGCCGGCCTGGTGGACGAGGCGATGGTTGCTGCCCAGCGCGACCTTATGCTCGCCACGGAGTTCGATCTGCGCACGGCAGCGGCGGGCGGCACCGATCCTGGACGTCTGGCCGGGGGCGTGCGCGTTGCCTCTGCACTGGGTGGGCTTGCCGCCATGGAACAGGCGGCATCGGTGGACCTGCTCTGCGTGCTCGACCGCCTGGCGGTGCTCAGGCCCGAAGGCCTGGCCATCACGGGGCTGGATCATCGACGCGACGGGACCGGCCCGGAGGCCGGCCGCTTGACGCTCGAGATCGAGATCACCCGCAACGATGCCGCGGCGGCCGACGCCCTGCGACAGCGTTTTGCCGAGACCGTCGCGGCCGCCGGGCTGGGCATGACCACGGTTGCCGACCCGCCACCCGGCCCGGGCGCCCGCCCGCCCCTGATCCGCCAGGCTCCGGCACTCAGTGGCGGTGGCGACACGGGCCCTGCCGGGGACACGGGCCCTGCCGGGGACACGGCCCCCGAAGGTGGCCCGTTCCGCGGCCGGCTGATCCTGACCCCCCTTCCGGCCGATGCCGGCAGATCCGGTACGGCCTGCAGGCCGCGGCTTTCCGCCCGACGCTTCCGACGGCATGCCGTCCGGCGCCAGCCCGCGGCCATGGACAAAGATCCCGCTGGCCGCCTGGCCGTGCGCGCGCCCCGGCTGGCGGCTCTGGCCCTGGGCTGCCTGGCCGTGATCGCCGCAGATCTGACGATGGCACTGGAGGTGGAACGGGTACGGGCGCATGCCGAAGATCTGGCCCGGACCGCCGAGGCGGCACGGGGGCGTTTCCGGCAGGCCGAAGCCGCGGCCTGGCGGTTGGATCAGGGAGTGGCGCGGCTTGTCGCGGATCCGCGGCCACTCTTCGCACCGCCGGCGCCGGCCCCGTTGCTCCGGCAGTTGAACGATCTGGCCATGGCGGCCGGCATCGGAACCGTCAGCCTGTCGCTTTCCGACGCCCCGGCCGAAGCGGTGGCACCCCGGCCGGCGGATCGTCGGCTGCCGCACCCGCCCGCAGCAGAGGCTCTGCCCCGGCTCAGGCCGGTTCTGGTCACCGCCGAATTGACGGCCTCCTCGGATGCCGAAATCCGTGCCGGGCTTGCGGCCATGCGGGCCGCCCTGCCGGGCCGCGCCGTGATCGACCGTCTGGAACTGGCCGATCGCCCGGATGAAGGCAGGGCGCATGCCCGCGCCGTTCTGCGTTTCGCCACCATCGATCCGGCCAGCCTGCCCTCCCTGCCCGACGGCCAGGCCATGGATCCACTGACCCCTCTCCTTACCCGCCGCGACCTTGCGGCGCCCGCCATCCCGCCGGACCCGCCTGGAACCGTTGTCGCCCTTGCCCTGGAGCCGTCGGAACACCGCCGCCGCCTGAGCAGCCCGGACCGACCGACTGCGGCTGAGCCGCCTGCGGTCGCACGCCGCATCAAGCTCGACGGCATTGCCCACGGACCGGGGTCGGACTGGCGGGTCTGGATCAACGGCCGGCGGATTGCAATGGCAGGGCCGGCCCGTCCCGGCGAGCCCGTGGTCGATACGGTCGGCCGGGACACCGTCAGCATCCGCCTGGCGGAAGGCAGGAGTGCGGTCCTTCTTGCCCTGGGGCGGGAGATCTGTCTCGGCATCGACGGCATCCTCCCTGACGAGGTCTGTCCATGACCGCCACCCGGCCCTTTCTGCTCGTCCTCGTTCTCCTCGCTCTCACCGCCTGTGGCACAGCCGATCCGCGCGACCGGGCGCTGGGTCTGGAGCGCCGCGACTATCGGGCGATCGGAGGCGTGCCTGCAGCGACACCACCGCCGGATACAAGGCCGGCTCCGCAGCCGATACCGCCACAACTGCCCCCGCTGGAGGGGGATGGCGAGCTGGATGATCCGGCGCCCGGTCCGGAAGCCCGGGCCATTCTGTCCCGCCCGGTCGACATCCGGGTCGCCGGCCAGATCCCGATTGTCGAGGTGGTGGAAGATCTGGCCCATCAGGCGGGTGTAGGCGTGGTGGTCGATCCGACCCTTGCCGGCATGGTCCGGGTCAGCCTCTCGGGCGTGCCGCTTGGCAAGGCGCTGGCGGCGATCGGCCGTCAGGTGAATTTCGTCTACCGGATCGAAGGCGGCGTGCTTCTGGTCGAACGCGACCGGCCGGTGGTCCGCATCTACCGCATCGATCAGCCGGACGTGGTTCGGCGGGTGGATGGCGGTGTCGCGGCCTCATCGGAACTCGACACCGTCGGCACCGGCAGTGGCGGCACGGCCGACCGCAACGGCTCGTCCATCGCCATCCGCAATCACACGGACGGCGCCTTCTGGAACGATGCCATACGCACACTGGCGGCCGCCCTTGGTATTCCCGGCGATGATGCCGCCCAGGTCGCCGATCCGGCGGATGACCGCCGGCCCCGTTTGAGCGTCAACCCACGCACCGGCGTAATCGCCGTCTATGGCGACCGCCACGCCCAGGACATCGTCCGCCGGGTCATCGCCGGCCTGCGCCGGACCACCGGACGGCAGGTTCTGATCGAGGCCCGTGTCGTGGAGGTCGCACTCGACGAAGGCTACGAGGCCGGAATCGACTGGTCCGCGATCCTGTCGGGAGACGTCGCCATCGCCGGCCGGTTCGGCGCCCCGGCCGCGCGGATCGCAAACGGGGTCGACGATGTCCTGGGCATCCGGGTGAGCGGATCCGACATCGACGCCCTGGTCGGGCTGGCCGCGCGCTTCGGTGCGGTGCGCACGCTCTCCAGCCCACGCCTCACCGTGCTCAACAACCAGACGGCGCTGCTCAAGGTCGCCGAGAACGCGGTCTACTTCACCCTGGACGTCGAGCGTGAGACCGATGACGACACCGGCGACGTGACCCTGACGGTCAATTCGAAGCTGAACACCGTGCCCATCGGGCTGGTGCTGAGCGTGCAGCCGGCAATCGCGGCCGACGAGCGCTCGGTGGTCATGACCGTCCGGCCGACCATCACCCGCATCGCCCGGGAGGTCGCCGATCCGGGCGTCGCCATCGCCTCTCAGAACCAGGTGGAAAGCCTGGTGCCGGTGGTGGAGGTCCGCGAGCTGGACTCGGTTCTGCGCATCCGGTCGGGCGAGATCATGATCATGGGCGGGCTTATGGAAGAGCGCGCGCGCTTCGACGAAAGCGGCGCCCCGGTGCTGAAGGATCTGCCCTGGGTGGGGCGGCTGTTCCGCGCCGATACCGATGCCAGCCATACGGTGGAACTGGTGGTCTTCCTGCGCGCCACGATTCTGCCCGACGACACCGGCGGCACGATCGCCCCCGCCGATATCGACCTGTATCGCGGCTTCACCACCGATCCGCGGCCCCTGCCCTTTCCTGCACCTTCCCCCTCCCCTGCAATCACACCGCCATCCACCAGACCGGTCCCGACACCCGGCCGGTCCATCCCGGAAAGTGAAAGCACACCACAATGACGAGCATCAGAACCCGTTCCGCAGCCGGCCATCCCGATCCGAGCCATCCCGCCGCCGGGCCCGGCATAACCGAAGACGATCGCGGCTTCACCCTGGTGGAGGTGGCCATTGCGCTTGTGGTGATCGCCCTGCTGGTGGGCACCGTTCTGCAGGCCCAGGGCATGGTCGGGAACAGTCGTGTTCAGGCCTTCGTATCGGAGGTCGGTGCCATCCGCACCGCCTTCAGTCAGTTTCAGGAACGCTATGGCGCCCTGCCCGGGGACTATCAAGATGGCCCGATTCTGGCCATGGATGCGGAAAGAGGAAACGGTGACGGCACATTGTCAGGCAGTGGCGCCGATCAGGAGAGCCTCGAGGCCTGGCGCCATCTGACCGCCGCTCAGTTCCTGACCAATCTCAAGATGTCGCCAGGCGGCACATCGGCGCCGTCCACGCCTCTGGGCGGGCAATACCAGCTGGTCTCGGCGACGGTTGGGGCAACGAGCGGGGTGTGGCTCAGAATCGGCAGCATGACCACCGGCTCAACCACCGGTAATTCCACGCCCCTGCTGACCGTCGATCAGGCACATCGGCTGGATGTGGAACTGGATGACGGACTGCCGGGTACCGGATCGGTGGTCACCAGCACGGCCGCCTGTCAGGTGACCGGCAGCAATATCTACAATCTGGCCGCAACCGATACCTGCCTCGTTCAGGTGCTGATGTAGTGAGATCGGCCCGGTTCTGTCCGCCGGTGACGGCATTGGCGCGTGTGGCGGTATTGGGTACGGCCCTTTCGGCTCTGGCCCTGCCGCCACCACCACCGGGGGATCCCCTGCCGCCAGAGCCGGGACCGCCTGTCCTGCAGGGCCTGGTCCCGCGCGTGATCACCCCGGTGCAGGATGCCGGCCCGGGGCGCCCATCAACCAGAGCCCGCCGCGTCCGACCACCCGCGCCGCAGGCAGATGAACCGTGACGGTGGTTCCCTGGCCAGGCCGGCTGTCAAGCAGCAGCCGGCCACCATGCAACTCCACGATCGCCTTGGACAGGGGAAGGCCGAGCCCAGTGCCTTCAAAACGACGGCTCAAGGCACTCTCGATCTGACCGAAGGGGGTCAACACCTTGGGCAGATCCTCAGGGGCTATGCCGATGCCGGTGTCGGTCACGGTGATGTCCATGCCGCCGTCCCTGCCCGGCACCGCCGCCAGGGTCACCCGGCCTCCCGGCTCGGTAAATTTCACCGCATTGGAAAGAAGGTTCAGCAGCACCTGTTTCATGCGCCGCTCATCCACCAGAACCGGCGGCAGGCCGGGCGGCAGCTCGGTCTCCAGGGTGATGCCGCCGGCATCGGCACGCGCCTGAACCATCCCCCGGGCACGCGATGCCATTGCCCGCAGATCGACCGGCCGCTCGTCGAGATCCAGGCGCCCCGCTTCGATCTTCGACATGTCGAGGATGTCGCTGATCACCGCGAGCAAATGGCCGCCACTCTCGGTGATATCGTGGGCATATTCCAGATAGCGGGGGTTGCCGACCGGCCCCAGCGTCTCAAGCGCGATCATTTCGGAAAAGCCGATCACCGCATTCAGCGGGGTGCGCAGCTCGTGGCTCATATTGGCCAGGAACTCGCTTTTCGCGCGATTGGCCAGCTCGGCCGTCTCCTTGGCCTCCATCAGGGCTGCCTCGGCGCGCCTGCGTTCTGCCCCTACCAGGGCGAGGGCAATCAGATCGGCCAGGGAGCCCACGAAATTGACCTCGTCCTGCGCCCAATGCCGGGGGGAGCCGAAATGCTCGCAGCACAGGATGCCGACCACCCGGCCGTCGACCCGGACGGTCGCATCCATCAGCGCGCCCAGGCTGTCGCCATAGCGCGGCAGTGTCATCACCTCGGTCATTGCCGGATGGAAACGGGCATCCCCCACCACCAGCACGCGTTCAGGCAGCAATGCCTCAAAATAGCGCGGCATGCCGGCCACCGAGATATGCTGTCCGTCGGTCGGCAGATGACTGCCGGCCCGCGCATCGAAATGATCGATGCACATGAAATCGGTCGGATCCGGAGCGTGCGTACCCGCCCGGGCCTGCATCGTATCCGCCAGCCAGACGGAAACCCGGCCGACATCGATGATCTCCGCCGCCGTTTCACTCACCACCCGGATGACGCTGGCGGGGTCGCCGGTAAACAGGCCGCCACCATGGGCGATCGCGGCGATAGCCCCGTTCTGGCGGCGCAGGCGGGTCTCGCGACTCCGCAGCGCATCCTCGGCCATGCGCCGATCGGTGATGTCGTGCACCACCACCAGCAGGGATGCCGCACCGCCATAGCGCAGGGCACAGGCGCTGAGCAGGCCCCAGAAGGCACGATCTCCGGCCCGGATCATGGGGGCTTCGACCCGCTCCGCCGCGGCCCGGCCGGTCAACTCGGCCATGATCAGCGCCGCCGCCCCCGGGTCTGCGAACAGCCGGTCGAAGATCAACCCGCCTTCGGTCTGGCCGCCGACCAGATCGTCCAGTCCGAAGGCGTCTACCGCCGCACGGTTGGCGAAGAGCAGGCGCCGGCCCTCCTGCATCACGATCAGCATCGGCAGCGGCGCCGCCTCGGCAATTGCCCGGAACCGCTCCTCGCTTTCAGCCAGGGCGCGTTCACGCCGGCGAACATCGGTCGCGTCGCGGGCGACGACCACCAGCCCGCCATCGGCCGTGGCGCGCTCGCTCAACTCCAGCAGGCGACCATCGGCCATGTGGACGTCGATCAGCGCATCGCTGCGGTGATGGACGATGTCGCCGTAACGGCGCATCGCCGCCTCGACCGAAAACCGGCTGTCGCCGCCATAGGCGCCGCGATCGACCGCGGCGCGCACCAGATCCTCGAGCAGGGTGCCGGGCACCAGAAGATCCGCAACCACCTGAAACAGATCGACCATGCGGCGGTTCACGATCACCAGCCTGAGATCGCGATCATAGATCGCGATGCCCTCGCGCGTGCTGTCCAGCGCATCCAGCATCAGGCGATGTGCAGCCCAGGCCCGGGCTTCCGCCTCCATGCGATCGGTGATGTCGGTCGAGACACCGCGATGGCCGATCACCCGACCGCGCGCATCCAGGATCGGCCGCCCCGCTTCTTCGATCACCCGGCGACGCCCATGGGCATCCAGCAATTCATAGCGCAGACCGTCGAAGGCGACACCGGCCGCCATCTCGTCCAGGTGCCGTCGCCAGCGCCGCTCTTCGGCGCGCCGCCAGGCCATGGCCGGCAAATCGGCGCGACGGGTGCCGATCAGCCGGTCGGCCGGAATCCCCAGTCGATCCACGATCCGGCGGGAGACGTAGATGAACCGGCCATCGGCATCGGTTTCCCAGATCCAGTCGCTGGCGATGCCGGCGACATCACGAAAGCGCTGTTCCTGCTCGCTGAGCCGGCGGTTGCGGTCTGCAAGCAGCCGCGCATTATGCGTCAGGCTCCCCACGGCCAGACGCGCCCGGGCGGCCGCACTCCAGACCAGCGCCGACATCAGCAGAAGCGCGATGACGACCAGCGGCAATGTGCTCTCCAGAAGGGCCCGACCGGGTTGGTCGGGCCTCCAGGTGAACCAGGCGACGGGGGCGCCATCCGGACCGTCCAGCGCCAGGGCGGCGTCATCCTGCGGCATCGTCAGGGCCAGGGTCACGTCGGGCAGTCCGCCGATCATGTCATGGCCCAGAAAATACCGGTCCAGACGCTGAAAGATGACCAGTGCCTGACCGGGGCCGTCTGTCGCCGGAACGGTGCCGTCGGTCACGAAAGGCGCAATGCGGGCCGCCGCCGCAAAGACGATACCATCACCGATTCTGAACGTCCGTCTGACAGGCTGCGGTTCCTGCCTGCCTGTCGCCAGGGCGGCTTCAACCAAGGGTGCCAGCATCGACGGAAGGGTATCGATCTCGTCTGCCGAGAATCCCTCACCGGCAGAAAGATAGACCGGTGGTCCTGAGGTTCCCATCACCAGACTGCCGTCTACGGCAAAGGTCCGGCGCAGATAGGCCCCGAAATTATCGTCGAGCCAGGCGTCGTCAAGGGGAGGGGTCGTTGCGGCGACGGCCTCGTCCCACCAGGCATAATCGACCACGGTCCGGTCCAGCGTCGACATGCGGGCGTTCAGCAGATCGCGGATCAGGCGCTGCTGCTGGTTCAGCGCCGTCTGGTCCTGTACGCCGGCTGCGGTCACGACGATGGCGCCTACAAGCACCAGCCCGATGGCCATCACCCCCAGGATCGGCCGGATCAGCCGGCCGAAGCTGACATCGGGCGGCGTGGCCGCAGAAGAAGACGGCGATGCCGAGGCCCCGCCGTTATCATGATCTGCATCCCCGGCCGCCACCGTCGGTGCGGATGGAGTCTTGTCCCGATGCCTGCCGATGCGCACCTGCGCGATGCCCTCTCGCCATCGGAGCCACGGGGCCCCTGCCGTCCTCGCCCACTGGTCGCAGTCCCCGCACGACCGTGCTCCCTCATCCAGCCCGGAAAGTGTTGCAGGCCCCCGAGGTGGACGCAAGGCGGAGGCCGGCATCCTGGCATTTTTCCAGACCATGCCCGAAATGCGTCATCACCCGGCCCCTGCGGGACCGGGTGATGACGGATGATGGCGGATGGCCGGGTGGGGTGATCAGGCAGCGTGGGTTCTGGCCAGCTTCTCCCCCAGCTTGCCCGGCACCTCCTGGAGCATGGCTTCACCGGCCTCGATCACCGCCAGACCCTGTGTCGCGGCTGCCAGATCGTCGATCAACCGGGGCAATTCGGCATCGGGCACCATCGCTTCCAGACGGTCCCACCCCACGGGCTGGGCCACCGCTTCCAGGCCCAGGATCTGGCCACGGGCGGACTGAATGGCGGCATGCATGCGGGCAGTGGCACTGCCCGGTGCCGTCATCCGCACCGGCCTCACCGGTTCCAGCAGCACCGGATCCGCCTCGCCCAGAGCCTCGATCATCGCCATGCGGGCCGCGGTCCTGAAGGCCATGTCGGAACTGTCGACCGCGTGATGCAGGCCATCGGTCAAAGAGACCGCCAGATCGACCACCGGGAAGCCAAGCGGCCCGCTGACCATCGCGTCGCGCACGCCCGCCTCCACGGCGGGCACGAAATTGCGCGGTACGGAGCCGCCGACGGTCCGGTCCTCGAACCGGAAACCTTCGCCGCGGCCAAGGGGGGTAAGCTCCAGGGACACATCGGCGAACTGGCCATGGCCGCCGCTCTGGCGCTTGTGGCGCGCCCGGGCAGCCGCCGGCCGGCGCGGCGCCTCGCGGAAAGCGATACGGGGTGGCCGGGTCTCCACCTCGATGCCGAAGCGCAGCTTCAACCGCTCCACCGCCAGGGCCAGATGACGGGCCCCCTGGCCGATCAGCACCGTTTCGGACATGTCGGGGCGCGCATCGATCCGATAGGACGGATCCTCTTCCACCAGCCGCGCCAGGGCGGCGCCCAGCTTGGCTTCGTCGGCAGCCCTGGTCGCCGCCAGAACCAGGCCGGCCACCGGCATCGGCACAGATGCTCCCCCCTCGGCGATCACGCCTTTGGCATCGACCGTCACGCCGACCGGCACGTTTTCAAGCCGGGGCAGCACCACCACTTCGCCTGCAACCGCCGCATCGGTGCGCCGGATCATGGCCGGGCCGTCGAACATGCCGATCTGGCCCAGACGCTGGCCGGCAAAGTCATCCCCTTCGGCCAGCCGGCCCGACCACAGCCGCGCAATCCCGACCCGGCCCAGATGTGGCAGATGCAGCACCTTGAACAGCCGGGCCCGCATCCGGCCGTCGTCATGACCGCGCAGGACCGCATCTTCCCCCTCGTCCCCGGCATCGACCGGGTCGAGCACGCCTTCGCGGCAGGCGGTGACGGCGACATCCGGCGTCTCGTGGCGCAGTGCCTTCATCAGCCGCCGGACCCCGAAGCCTTCAAGCGCATTGCCGAAGAACACCGGCACGATGGTCTCGCGGCCGAATTCCCGGCCGAGGTCGCGATAGATGGTCTTGCGGTCGGGATGGGTTTCCTCGAGCAGCTGTTCCAGCAGGACATCGTCGAAATCGGCCAGCGTTTCGAGCATCACCTGCCGGGCTTCCTGCTCGCGGGCGCTGAGCGAGGCGGGCAGCCGCACGACTTCCGATGCCGATCCGGGGCGATAGCGATAGGCGCGTTCACTGGCGAGATCGACATGGCCGACCACCCGCTCCTCGCCCGAGGCGCCGCGTTCGCGGATCGGCACTTCGCGCAGCACCAGCGGCCGGCGGCTGGCGGATTGCAGGGCGTCGAGGATGGTGGCGACGCGCACGCTCAAAGTGTCCACCTTATTGATGAACACCATGTGGGGAACGCGCATTTCCTCAAGCAGGGTAAAGATCGGCGCCAGCGCCTCGACCCGGGCGGGATCGGGGTCGCAGACCACCACCGCCACATCGGCGACCGTCAGGCAGTCGCGCATATCCTGGCGGCAATCGGCGGCCCCGGGACAATCGAGCATCGTCCAGCGCTCGCCCAGATAGTCGATGCGGGCGGTGTTGAGGGTCAACCCGCCCGAGATCTGGCCGCGTGCTTCGGGCCAGGCGTCGCCCCGGGCGGTACCGTCGGCCACCCGGCCCAGCCGGCCGGTGGTGCCCGAGATCCACAGCATGGCCTCGAGCAGGCTGGTCTTGCCGGTTCCATAAGGTCCGATGAGGACGGCGCACCGCGGCGCCGCCGGAACTCTGTCGGGCAGGGCCCCCGCGGGCCTGCCCTCTGCCGTGTTGGTGGACATGGCATCCTCCCCAGCATCCGGAACGGATGGAGGTCGTCCGATGTCGGGTGTCACGGGCGCGGGCGGCAGCAGGACAAGTCGGCACAGAAGAGGCGCGCCGCGCGTCGGAGCGGATCGGACGATCCGTCCCTTCCTTGGCAGCGGAACCGTCGGCGGCGATGCAGGATGCCCGCAGCGAAGGCGGCCCCGTCAGATCGCGGGCCGTTCCGTATCACCATCCGGCGATATGACGGCCTCGTTACACTCCGATGCTCGCGCGGCCGGCCGGTCGAGGCAAGCGAAACCGTCATCCGATGCCGATCTGTCGCAGCCATCGGCCGCAGCCACCGGATGTCTGCCCCCTGCTTGACTCCACCCGCAAGCCGGACTAGAACAAAAAGAGAACAAACGGACGCCCCCCCGGTCCGCTGGAACGGCCCCGCAAGCCCGGCCCGCACAGGCCAGGCCTGCATCACCGGCCCCTCTTGCAGGCCGGCCTCTCTTGCAGGAAGGCAGCGATGATACCGATCAGGCCGACGACCATCGCGCCGGCACCAGGCCGGGTGGTCCGCATCTTCAGGGATGGCCCCCGCCGTCCGCGCACACCGGCCGCGGCCGATGACCGGGTCGCCGGCACCGCCTCTTCCATAGCCGTGCAGCCCGGCCGGCCGCACAGCCTGGCCATGGCGGAGCTGCACCTGATGGTCGCCGGGACCACCTGCCCTGCTCTCATTTCGGCACCACCGCTCCTTTCGTCACCGGCCGGTTCTGCCGGTGTTCCTTCCACCCCGTGGCCAGTGCCGGAAGGCGGCCCAACGACGGAGGATGGCATGGCTTTCGGATCCGCGACCCGTCTCGCACCCCCTTCCACCCTCACCCGGCGCGATCCCGCCATCCGGGTCAGGCCTTCGCGCCTGCTCGCGGCCGCTGCCGCAGCAACTGCGCGGGCCGCGGTCGACCCCGACCCCCAGGCCAAGGACGATCAGCTCGACGACACGGCGGCAGCCGGTCTTGCCGCAGCCCCGGTGCCCGATCGGGTCGAGCAGCTGCGGGCGGTGATCGCCCGGATCGAGACCCGCGGCAATGCCACCACCGGAGATGACCGTGGCCAGGCGGGCGCCGTGATCGGCACCGGTCATGCCGCCATCGATGCCCGCCTGGGCGAAGGCGGGCTCAGCCTGGCCCGGCTGCATGAAATCGTGACCGCGGAAGCGGGGGATCATCCTTCGGCCGGCACCGCCCATGGTGCCGGGCTGGGGCTTGCCGCCAGCTGGGCCGCGGCGGCAGCGCGCCTGCGCAGCGGCCCGGTTCTCTGGGTCGGCGGCTGGCCGCCCCCTTATGCGCCGGGGCTGGCGGGTTTCGGGCTCGATCCCTCCCGGCTGCTGGTGGTGCCGGCCCGGCGTAGTGCCGAACGGCTCTGGGTGATGGAAGAGGCGGTGCGCAGCGGCGCGGTCGCAGCCGTGGTGGGAGAGGTCGCCGATGCCGACCCGCTCGCCACCCGGCGCCTGCAATTCGCCGCTGCCGAAGGCGGGGCACCGGCCCTGATGCTCCGCCCGGTCGCCACCGGGATCCTTGCCGCCACCGCCGCCCATGATGCCGATCCCGCCCTGTTGCTCGACCGTCTGCCGGCCAGTTCCGCCGCCAGTCGCTGGGCGGTGACCACGGCCCCCGGCACAGCCGCGCAATGGCCGGCTGCGGCAGGCTATGCCGCCCGCCCGATCGGCCGGCTGCACTGGCGGCTGGACCTGCTCCGTGCGCGCGGCGCCCTGCCCGCCCGCTTCACCGTCGCCTGGGCGGCCGAGGGGCCGGAGGCGAACCGGGACGATACAACCGGTGCGGGCATGCTGGACGTGATCCACGGTCCGGGTGCCGCGGCGACACGCCAGGTCGTACACGGCCTGCCGACCCGCCAGACCGGGACCGGCGGCTGGTTCGGCCGTACCCTCACCCGCAGCCTGGGCAACCGGCCGCTCACCGCCGGCTGACCCGCCCCCGCAACCGGACGCCCGCGCCGGCACGGGGCCGCTGTCCCGCCTTGCCCCGGGGTTCAATATCTCTCATGTCCAGCCCTCACCCCGATCCCGCACGCCCCGCCGGCACCGGCTCCGGCCGGCGCATTCTGGCTCTGCATCTGCCATTGCTCGCCGTCGACCGCCAGATTCTGATCGCGCAGGCGGGCGGCGATGCCGATGCGGCCAGGCACTGGCGCCACGGCCCAGCCGCCTGTCATGCCCCGGGCCCGCGCGGGCCGATGATCACCATCCCCAACCCTGCCGCCCGGGCCGCCGGGGTCCGGACGGGCATGACGCTGGCCGAAGCCCGGGCGCGGACCGCCGGCGATATCCTGCTCGCCCCGGCAGACCCGCGGGGCGACCGTCGGGCCCTGTCCTGGCTTGCCGATCTTGCCGACCGCTTTTCGCCCGCAGTCGGCCTCGACGGCGATCAGGGGCTGCTTCTCGACATCACCGGGGTTGCGCATCTCTTCCGGGGGGAGGCCGGTCTGATCGCCCGGGCCGGTGCCCTGATCCGCGGGCGCGGCTTCAGCCTGACCGCGGCGATCGCCCCCACACCGCTCGCCGCCTCTGCCCTCGCCCGGGCCCAGGCCCAGGCCCACGCACAGGCACAGGCACAGGCATATCCCCCGGCCGATGCCGCCGTGGTGGTGGCACATGACCGCGCCGGTCCCGAGGAGACCCGGGCCGCCCTCGCCCGGCTGGTCGGCCCCCTGCCGCCGGAGATGATCAGTCTCGATGGGGAAAGATTGCGGCGGGTTGCGGAAGGTCTGGCGCGGCTCGGCATCCGGCGGGTCGATGCCCTGGATGCGCTGCCCCGCAGTTCGGTTGCCGAACGCTTCGGGCCGGGGCTGCTCGACCTGCTCGACCGGCTGTACGACCGGGCGCCGGATCCCCTGCATCCCCGCCGGCCGTCGGCACCGGTCGAGGTGCGGATCAGCTGGGCGGAGCCGATCGGACGGGCCGAGGATATCGCTGCCGCCACCGCCGCCCTGGTCGATGATCTGGTGGCAGATCTGGGTGCCGCCGGCCTCGGTGCCCGGCGGCTGGCGCTGTCGGTCCATCTGGTCGACGGCCGCCTGCAGCGCGCCGAGCTGGGCCTGGCGCTCGCCAGCCGGGAGCCACGGCACATGATGCGGCTGCTGGCCGAACGGCTGGACCGGATCGATCCCGGCCTCGGGATCGAGGTCATGGTTCTGGCGGCACCCGTGGTCCAGCCGCTCGCCGATCTGGACCGATCGCTGCCGGGGCTTGGCCAGGCCCCGCTTTCAACCGGTACCGGCGGCGCTGCCGTCGCCGCCCTGATCGACCGGATCGATGCCCGGCTCGGCAATGGCCGGGTCCGGGCGGTCAGGATCGAAGCCGGGGTGATGCCCGAAACGGCGATCAGGCTGATCCCCGCTGCCATCGCCCCGCAGCGGGCTGTCCGGATCGACGACGGCCCCCATCGGGTAACGGCACCCCGGCCGGCGCGGCTGCTCGCCCGGCCCGAACCGGCCCTGGTGGTGGCGGCCCTGCCCGATGATCCGCCAGCCCGGCTGCGCTGGCGCGGCCGGCTGCATCGGGTGCATCTGGCCGATGGCCCCGAACGGCTGACCGGCCCCTGGTGGGAAAGCCCCGGCGCCCCGGCCGAGGCCCGCGACTATTACCGGGTCGAGACCGAGGACGGGCTCAGGCTCTGGGTATTCCGCAGCCGCGGCTCGGCCGGGCTGGTGCTCGACGGGGACGGGGCCGCCGATGACGCCGCAGCCGCAGACGACTGGTTCGTCCACGGCATCTTTGCCTGATTTTTCAGACCATTGTCCCTGGACCCTCAGCTGTCGGCACAGGTTCCGCACCGATGCAGCCCGTCCCCCATGTCGAGTTCGAGATCACCAGCTGTTTCAGCTTTCTGCGCGGGGCGTCGCATCCAGAGGAACTGGTCGCGACCGCTGCCGCCTTCGGCTATGACCGGGTTGCGATCGCCGACCGGTCCAGCCTGGCCGGCGTGGTCCGGGCCCATGTCTCGGCCCGCAAGCTGGGCCTTGCCCTGCATGTCGGCGCCAGGCTCGACCCCGAAGATGCGCCGCCGATGCTGCTCTACCCGCGCAACCGGGAGGCCTATGGCAGGCTCTGCCGCCTGCTGACCCTGGGCAAGCGTCGGGCGCCCAAAGGCGCCTGCCGGCTGACCCTGGCCGACATTCTGGCCATGGCGGAGGATCACGAGATCATCCTGCTGCCGCCGATGTCGTGCCCTGCAACCGGCCCCCATCCCGACTGGGATGCCCATGCCGCCGCCGCCAGCCGGCTGGCGGCCGCTTTCCCCGATGCGGTGCATCTGGCGGCGCGCCATCTGCTTGCCGGCGATGACGACGCCCGCATCGCCCGGGTCGATGCGCTGGCCGGCCGGCTCGGCATCGACATGATCGCCACCGGCGACGTGCGCATGCATGTACCTGAGCGGCGGATGCTCGCCGATGTGATGACCTGCATCCGCGAGCATGTGACGATCGATCGGGCCGGCCGGCGGCTCGCCCGGAATGCCGAACGCCATCTGAAGCCACCGCCTGAGATGGCCCGCCGCTTCGCCCGCTATCCCGACGCCCTTGCAGCCGCCCGCCGGATGTCCGACCGGCTGAACTTCCGGCTCGACGAACTCTCCTATGAATATCCGATGGAGACCGGCCTGCCCGGCGAAACACCCCAGCAGGCCCTGGAGCGCCGGACGCGGGAAGGGCTCGCCTGGCGCTATCCCGAGGGAGCCTCGGCCGGGATCCGGAAACGGGTCGAAACCGAACTCGGGCTGATCGGCCGCAAGGGCTATGCGCCCTATTTCCTGACGGTGGACGAGATCGTGCGCTTCGCACGCGATCGCGGCATTCTGGCCCAGGGGCGCGGATCAGCAGCGAATTCCGTGGTCTGCTTCCTGCTCGGCATCACCGCCGTCGACCCTACCCGGGTCGACCTGCTGTTCGAGCGTTTCATCAGCGACGCCCGCGACGAGCCGCCCGATATCGACGTCGATTTCGAGCACGAACGCCGGGAAGAGGTGATCCTGCATCTCTATGAAAAATACGGCCGCGACCATGCCGCACTTGCCGCCACCGTCATCAGCTACCGGCCGAAAAGTGCGCTGCGCGAGGTCGCCCGCGCCATGGGGCTGGACGAGGATACCGCCGGCCGGCTTTCGGGTCAGATCTGGGGTCATTCCGACGAGCCGCTCGACCGCGAGGCCCTGCGGGCTGCCGGGATCGATCCCGATGCGCCGCGGATCCGGGCGACCATCGCGCTTGCCCGCAGCCTGCTTGGCTTTCCGCGCCATCTGTCGCAGCATGTCGGCGGCTTCGTGCTCACCCGCCGGCCGCTGGAAGAGACGGTGCCGATCGGCAATGCCGCCATGCCCGACCGCACCTTCGTCGAATGGGACAAGGACGATCTGGATGCGCTCGGCATCCTGAAGATCGACGTGCTGGCGCTGGGCATGCTGACCGCCGTGCGCAAGGGTTTCGACCTGATCCGGCAGACCACCGGCCAGAGCTGGACCATGGCCACCCTCCCGCCCGAGGATCCGGCGGTCTATGACATGCTCTGCCGGGCCGATGCGGTGGGGGTGTTCCAGGTGGAAAGCCGAGCCCAGCTCAACATGCTGCCGCGCCTGAAGCCGCGGACCTATTACGACCTGGTGATCGAGGTGGCGATCGTCCGGCCGGGCCCCATTCAGGGCGACATGGTTCACCCCTATCTGCGCCGGCGCGACGGGCTGGAGCCGGTGGACTATCCGTCGGACGAGTTGAAGGCGGTGCTGCAGCGGACCATGGGCGTGCCGCTGTTCCAGGAACAGGCGATGCGCATCGCCATGGTCGCCGGCGGCTTCACCGGCGAAGAGGCCGACGAGCTGCGCCGGGCCATGGCCGCCTTCCGCCGCACCGGATCGGTGAACCGTTTCCACGACAAGCTGGTCTCAGGGATGGTCGCCCGCGGCTATGACCGCGACTTTGCCGAACGCTGCTTCCGCCAGATCGAAGGCTTCGGCGAGTACGGCTTTCCGGAAAGCCATGCCGCCAGTTTTGCCCTGATCGTCTATGTCTCGGCCTGGATGAAATGCCATCACCCGGCGGCCTTTACCTGCGGGCTGCTCAACAGCCAGCCCATGGGCTTCTATGCACCGGCCCAGCTGGTGCGCGATGCCGCAGCCCATGGGGTGGAGATCCGGGCGGTCGACATCGCCCGCAGCGATTGGGATTGCACGCTGGAGCCGACCACCACCGCCACCGGTGCGGCAGGTCTGCCGGCGCTGCGCCTGGGCTTCCGTCTGGTGAAGGGGCTTGCGGAAGCGGATGGGCGGCGGATCGCCGGGCGGCGACCGCCCGGCGGCTATGACAGCCCGGCCGCCGTCACCCGGCTGGCGGGGGTGGCACCGGCTGCCCTGATGCGCATCGCTGAAGCCGACGGTTTCCGTGGCATGGGGCTGGATCGGCGCCGGGCGCTCTGGGCGCTGCGACGGATGGAGGCGGGGGCAGCCCTGCCGCTGTTCGCCGGGCTGGATGATGGCGGCAGGCCGGCAGAGGCGCCGGCCCCTCTGCCGCCGACGCCGGCGGCACGGGCGATGGTCGAGGATTATGCCTCGACCGGCCTCACCCTTCGCCGCCATCCGATTACCCTGATCCGCGCCGAACTGGACCGGAGCGGCGTGGTACCGGTTTCGGCGCTCGGCGGCATCACCAGCGGGCGGCGCACGTCGGTGACCGGGCTGGTCACCACCCGCCAGCGGCCGGGCACCGCCAAGGGCATCGTGTTCATCACGCTGGAAGATGAAACCGGCTATGCCAATCTGATCGTCCGGCCCGACATTCGTGATCGCCATCGCGTCCTGGTTCATACCGGCCGGGTGCTCACCGCGCGCGGCCGGCTGGAGCGATCGGGGCAGATCATCCATCTGCTGGTCGAAACCCTGGCCGATGCCGAGCCGATGCTGACCGCCGCGGTCGGACGTGCCGACGACCGGGCCGCGGCCGAACATCTGGCGGCCCTCGGCATCCGGCTGGACGCGACCGCACCGACGACAACCGCGCCCGCCGGCCAGATCCGCCTGCGATCGCGCGATTTTCACTGATCCTCGATCGCAGGGCACGGCGCGGGCCGGCACCATGATCTCATCAACCATGGATCGCAGATCAGCTTCATGTCTATGATGAAGGCGGATGTGCTTCTTCCGTGCACGGCACTGCATGTCCCAACAAGGCCATGCAGTTGTCCTCGCCTTATCACCCGGGTGCATCCGTCGGCTTCCTATAAAGGAAGATGACGTTTCAGATGAACCAGCACCCGCCCCGGTCGGGCCGTTCCAGCCGCGGGGCGCGCGCGCATGAACGGATGGCGACATATGGCAGACAGCCTCTTTCTGCGTGAATTCCTGCGCGCCCCTCTCCGCACGGGAGCCCAGCAACCTTCGAGCCGCGCCCTCGCCGCCGCCATGGCCGCCGAAATCGACCCCGCGGCCGACGGGCCGGTGGTCGAACTGGGCCCCGGCACGGGCGTCGTGACCCGGGCGCTGCTCGACCGCGGCATTCCGGAAGACCGCCTGATCCTGATCGAACTCAACCCCAGCTTCGCCGACCATGTCCGCCGCATGTTCCCGCAGGCCACCGTGCTCAACGGCTCGGCCTTCGACATGCGCCGGCTGATCACCACCGAAATCGGCGGCGGTGCCGAACCGCAGATTGCAGGCGTGGTCTCGGGCCTGCCGCTCCGTGGCCGGCCCGATGCCCTGCGGACACGGCTGCTGGAGGACGCGCTCGACCTCGCCCGACCGGCCGCCGGCCGCTTCGTTCAGTTCACCTACTGGTATGACAGCCCGGTGCCCTTCGACCGGACCCGGGTAGACGGCCGTCGCACGCGTTTCGTACCGTTCAATCTCTGGCCGGCCTCGGTCTGGACCTATCGCCGCCATCCGGATCTGCTGACCGGCTGACGCCGGAGGCGGCCGATATCAGGACGGTCCCGCCGCTGCACGATCCGGAGGGCAGCCGCCGGCAGCGGCTCCCAACCCGACGGCACCGCCCAATCGCGCGGCCGGCAGCAGCAGTGTCGCCGTGGTGCCGATGTTCTTTTCGCTGTCGAGTGTCAGCGAGCCGCCATGAAGTTCGGCCAGCATCCGGGCCAGCGGCAGGCCAAGCCCGGTGCCGTCGAACCGCCGGTTCAGCTTGCTGTCGACCTGACCGAAGGCCTCCAGCGCCACATCCAGCTCGTCGCGCGACATGCCGATCCCGGTATCCGCCACCACGATGCGCAACCCGCCATCGCTGCCGCGGCCGGCCGTTATCGTGACCCGCCCGCCGGCAGGCGTGAACTTGATCGCATTGGACAGAAGGTTGAGCACGATCTGCTTGATCTTGCGGCCGTCGCCGGAAAGCACGGGCAGCCCCGGCGAAACCTCGGAACATACGCTGATGCCGGCCACCTCGGCCCGTTCCCGCAGCATGCCGACCGCCTGGCCGACCAGCGCATCGACCACGACCTGTTCCTCGACCAGTTCCAGCTTGCCGGCCTCGGCCTTCGACAGGTCCAGAATATCGTTGATCAGCGACAGCAGGTGCTGGCCCGATACCCGGATATCCTCGACATATTCCCTCTGCTTGGCGCTGAGGTCTCCGGCATAACCCGCCGTCAGAACTTCTGAAAATCCGATCACCGCATTCAGCGGGGTGCGCAGCTCGTGGCTGATATTGGCCAGGAACTGCGACTTGATCCGGTTGGCCGACTCAGCCTGTTCCTTGGCGGCCCTGAGCGCCACTTCCACCCGCTTGCGACCGGTCACATCCCGCAGATTGACCACCACACCGCCTACCGCCGGGTCTTCGATCCGGCTGCGGCCGATGGCCTCCACCGTCACCCAGTGCCCCAGCGAATGCCGGAGGCGGAATTCCAGCACGGCGGTCACACCAGGGTCCGCAAGAGCCGCGCGATAGACTTCGGCGACACGGCTGCGATCCTCGGGATGGAGCAGTGCTGCAAAGGCGGTCCCGGCCACCTCTCCCGGTGCCCGCCCCAGAACCCGTCGCGTGCTGGGGCTCGCGAAGGCGACGCTGCCGTCGCGCTCCAGCACCAGGACCACGTCCAGCACGTTCTCGATCAGGGCCTTCAGCCGCCTGTCCCTCAGATCGGCCGCCCGCTCCGCCTCGGTCTGGTCGGTAACGTCGCGCGCAATCGCGATCATCGACACGGCGCCGCCGCTCTGGGGCGAGGCGAGACGCATGACCAGGGTCTCGCACCGCCCGATCGCGCCGTCGGGACGGCGGAAATCCAGGGCACCGCGCCAGCTGCCGGTCTCCATCACCTGATCCCGGATCGCCTCCAGCCGCCGCGGCAGATCCTCGCCCGCCAGAACATGATGGATGGTGTAGCCCCCCACCCGGCCGGCATCCAGCCCGGTCATCCGGGCGGCGCCGCCATTCCATCCGATCACCCGCGCCGCGGCATCGAACAGGACCACGCCGTCATTCGTCCGGTCCCAGAGAAGCCCGGTTCCGTCGATCAGATGGCGCGGCGACGACGAGATCCGCCTGAAGCGCCACCACAGCCCGCCCGCGACCAGCGCACCGGCGACCGCAAGCAACAGAAGGCCGCCGCCAAGGGCCGCCCCGGGCAGCTGCACGATACCGCTCAGATGAAGACCTGCGCAGATGCCGACGCCCGCAAACAACAGGGCCGCGGCGATGAGTGCGGGCTCAAGCCCGGCACAGGCGGTGGCCGGCAAGGTCAAAACCGGCGGCGCAGGCAGAACCGGAGACACAGATGCCCCCTCCGGCTGCCCCGCATCGGCGGGCATGCTGCCGGTCTTTGACGGCTCGCGCGAAAACTGCACGCCTCCCCAGGCCACGTCGTCGAACCTCTTGACCCGCCACCCCCTCCGGCCATCGCCGGAGACGGTTACGCCGCTTCGACCACGGTATCAGGCCCCATGGTGATGAAGACACCATCGGGCCCGTCCTGATCGCTTTCCCGGTGTTCTTGTTCGCTGTCGGAGCGAAGTCGACGATGGACTCAACCACCAATGATGCAGCTTGTCAACATAAGGTCACTCGTCGCGAACCACCCTCGTGCGGAACCCATCCGTTCCGCGACTTAGAATCACCGTCTCGCGATTCACCGTTGTCTTGAGGTGCACCTCTCGACCCCAAAGTGTGTAGACGTGATCCAGGGTCTTCTCCGCATAGCCCAGCTGCAGATCCCGGCCGTCATGGACGTGTTCCAGCAGCAGCCCGCGGCTGCGGCCGTAATCGCCGTCGAGCACCCGGATCATCGGCATGGCATTGGTGCCGGTCTGGCGGATCAGCCGGTCGCGCACCTCGCGCCAGCCGCTTTCATTCGACACTTTCGCCACCACCAGATCATTGCCGCGCGGTTCATAGGCGAACAGGTCCTGATCGCGCATCAGCTCCTCGTCCAGGAAGCGCCGCAGGAAGCTGGCATCGCGCTCGCTCTCGCGGATCTGGAACAGCTTCTGGCGGGTGGCGGCCGCAGGCGCCGCCGGCAGGCCGCGCCGCGGATCCCAAGGCCCCTCTTCCTCGGCCACCAGCCTGTCCCAGATCGCGAGACCCAGGCAATAGGGGTTCACGTCGCCCGGGATGCGCCGCACCACCTGATTGTGGCGGACCAGGAATTCCATATGGATGTCGGGCGGCAGACCCAGCGTGTTCATGATCGCGCGGTGCCAGAAGCTGGCCCAGCCCTCGTTCATGATCTTGGTTTCCATCTGGGGCAGAAAGTAGCGCGCTTCTTCGTCCACGATACCGATCAGATCGCGCTGCCAGTCGGCCAGATAGGCGCCGTGGTCGCGAATGAACAGCAGCAGGTCGGGGTCCGGATCCAGCGGCAGCCGTTCCAGATCGGCGTTTGTCGCCGCCTCGTCCGGACGTTTGCGGGCATGGATCGCAGCATAGGGGTCGGGCGTACCCGTCGCCCGGTCCAGCGCCCGGGCGCGCTGTTCGGCCGGCGACAGCCGCGGCACGGCCGGGTTGCGGCCGATGTTGAACGACAGCGCATGGGCGGCATCCAGAACCTTCTCCACCGCCTCCAGCCCGATCGATGGGTCCTCGACATAGCTGCGCACCCGATCGGCATGCATCTTCACCTGGCCCAGGATCAGTTCGGCGCGGGTGCCGCGGGCGAAGTAGAAATTATTCTTGAAGAAGTCGTTATGGCCATAGACATGGGCCATGGTCAGGATCTGCAGGCACAGCGAGTTGTCGCGCATCAGATAGGCGATGCTCGGGCTGCTGTTGATCACCATTTCATAGGGCAGGCCGGCCACGCCCAGGTCGTTGAGCGTGCGCTGGCGTTCATAGGATTTACCGAACGACCAGTGCGGATAGTGCGACGGCATGCCGTGATAGGCCATGAAGCCGATCATCTGGTCACGGTCGCAGATCTCGAATTCCTGGTCGTAGCAATCGAGTTCGTATTCCGCGACCTTGTCGCGGATGCGCGCATCCCATTCTTCCAGATCGCGCATGGTCCAGCTCATGCCCATGGGGGCAGGCCCTCCCGGTCATGTCCGACGAGACGAGGAACGACGAGGCGCCGCATGGCGGATGCGCAGTCAGGCGCCCGCCGCCGCCTCGGCCGGTGCCTCCTCCGGGCGTTTCTCCTTGGTCAGGAAAGCCCGGAAGGCCGGCCAGACATCCTCCTTCCGCTCGATCGACAACATGTGGAAATTCGGCGCGGTCACGCGGCGGAAGACGTCCAGCATCGTGGCATCGCGAAACCGCCAGGCATTGGGTTTGATCTCGCCATAGCCGAACAGGTTCGACACCTCGCACAGCTCGTTCGCCGCCGCAACCGTCCGGTCATTGTCCGACGGGAAGTTGTCGCCATCCGAACAGTGGAAGGAATAGATGTTCCACAGCGACGGATGATAGCGCTCGCGAATGATCTCCAGGGCCTTTTCATAGCCGCTGGAAATCAGCGTGCCGCCACTTTCGCCACGATGGAAGAAATCATGCTCGTTCACCTCGCGCGCCACCGCATCATGAGCAACGAACACGATTTCGACCGTGTCGTATTTGGTGCGCACGAACTGATAGAGCATGAAAAAAAAGCTCCGCGCCAGATACTTCTTCATCGTATCCATGGAGCCCGAGGTATCCATGATGCAGATCACCACGGCATTGCTTTCAGGCTCCACCTGCGGGCGGATGCGGTGATAGCGCAGATCGTCCTTGCGGAAGCGGAAGCGGGTACCGGCGACGGCCGCACCGTCGTTACCCGCCATCTCATCCTCCGCCATCTCATCCTCCGGCAGCTCGTCTTCGGCGTCCTCAGCCGCATCGAGATCAGGATCCGAGACGGGCGGCGTGCCGGTCGCCATCCGCCGGCGGACGCGGGCAATGGCGGTCCGCCGTTTCGACATGTGAACGCGGATGCCGCTCTTGCGATAACCCTTGCGGCGGTGGGTGCGCTCCGAAATCACCTCGCGCAGCTTGCGCCGCTCCAGGTCGGGCAGCTCCAGATCCTCGAACATGATCTGGATCAGCTCGTCGAGCGTGATCTCGGTCTCGTAGACGTCGCGGCCGGCCTGGTCGCCGGCGGGGCCCTGGCCGGGCTTTCCCTGGCCGTCACCGGCCTTGCCGACCACCTGGCCTTCGGCGGTGTCGCCATCGCCCTGGCCGACGCCGCCCTGGTTGTCACCGAAGATGAAGCGGTATTCCTTGATGCCGCGGATCGGCACCTTGATCGTCTTCTCCCGCGACTGGCCGATGATCGCCTCCTCGGCGACCAGATCGGCGATATTGTCGCGGATTGCCCGGCGGACCTTGTCGCGATGCCGCTGACGGTCACCGGCGCTGCGGTCACTGCGCAGGCCTTCGCTCTGGGCATAGTCCCGGAAAATCGTCGCCATGCAGCTCTGCCATCCCTCTGCTGCCGCGATCGGCCGGCGACGCCCGGAACGGGCCCGCCGGCCGGCCGCGATCTGCTGGATCGGACCGCCGCCCGCCTCAATCCTTCCAGAGATTGTTGGCGGCGTATTTCAGCACCACGTCGGCCGAATAGCTGTTGTAGCCATTGCCCAGCAGGTTCTTGACCAGCTGGTCGTACTTCTCCCGCTGATCCTCGTCGCGGGTCCGGGCCTTGGTGATGATGCGGCTGATGTCGCGCACGGAATTGGTCAGCTTGCGCTCGATCGCATCCTTGAGCGGCTCATAGGACGAGTAATGCACCTTCTCGCCGCGGCGCGTGGCTGCCCAGAGATAGGCGATGACCTCCTGCCGGAAGCCTTCGGCCGCGGTGCCGATGATCGCGATCTGCTCTTCGATCGACTTCAGGAAAGCCTCGTCGGGCTGCAACTCCTCCCGCGTGTTGCGGTCCTTGACCTTGGTGCGGTTGATATAGGCTTCGGCGTGGTCGAGATAGTTCTGGAACAGGGTCTCGGCCTGCTCTTCATAGGCATACACGAAGGCGCGGGTGATCTCCTTCTCCAGGATCTCCAGATAGGCCTTGTGGATGGTGTCCTGCAGCAGCTCCAGATAGTGCTTACGCCGGTCGTCGGGCATTTCGCTGCCCTTGACCATGGCGATCAGCGCCTCGCGGATATGGATCGGCGTGATGCCGTCGGGGCTGTCGGCAAGGGCATTGTCCACCGCCTTGACGATGAAACGGGTGGAAATGCCGCTCATGCCTTCGGAAATCGCCTCGTCGCGCAGTTCGTCGACATCGATCTTCTTCGCCCGGCCCTTCTCGACCACCTCCTCGCCGTTATAAAGCCTGAGCTTGGTCATCAGATCGCATTTGGGTGTCGGCGCCAGCCGCGACAGGATCGCGAACATGGCCGCCACTTCCAGCGTGTGCGGCGCGATGTGATGGCGATAGCCCGATTTGCCCAGGATCTTCGAATAGATCTTCACCTCTTCCGAGAGCCTGAGATTGTAGGGCACCCGGATCATCACGATGCGATCCAGGATTGCCTCGTTGGTGTGGTCCGACTTGAACTTCTGCCACTCGGCCTCGTTCGAGTGGGCGACGATGCATTCATCGACATAAACCGTGCCGTGCCGCCCGGGGGCGGGCACGAATTTCTCCTGGGTCGCGGTCAGGATGGCGTGGAGATATTCGGTCTCGTTCTTGAAGACCTCGATGAACTCGACGATGCCGCGATTGCCGGCATCGAAGGCGCCGTTCAGGTCCAGAACCCGCGGATCGCCCTCGGAGAAGCGATCGAGTTTCGAGATGTCTTCAGACCCGATCAGGACCGACGTGTCCTGGTTGTTGGGATCGACCGGCGGTACGACCGCGATGCCGCGCCGGGCGCGCTTGGAAATCGAAACGGTCCTGACCGGCATCTCTTCATACCGGCCGTTGAACTCCTCTTTCAGCCGCCAGCGGCAGATCGGGCAGAGATCGCCGTCGATGCGGACGTTGAGCATCTTCTCGAATTCCCGGCGCAGATGGCGGGGAATCAGATGCAACGGCTCCTCGCGGATCGGGCAGCCGTCGATGGCGTAGATGGGCGGGGCTTCCTCCAGCCCGCGTTCCAGCCGTTCGACCAGCGAACTTTTCCCCGAACCGACCGGGCCCATCAGATAGAGCACCTGCCGGCTTTCCTCGCCCTGCAGGGCGGCGGAATGGAAATAGCGCACGAACTGCTGGATGGTACGTTCCATGCCGAAAAACTCGTCGGAGAAGAACCGGTAGGTCTTCACCGGCTCGTCTCCGAACAGGCGCTGCAGGCGCGGGTCGTCGGCACCGCCGACCAGATCCACGCCCTTTTTCATGATCATGTCGTAAATGCGGGCATGCGCCAGTTTGGTGATCTCGGGATTGTCCCGGACCTTTTCCAGATATTCCAGAAAAGTGCCGGACCAGTCCTGCGAGGTGCGTTCCTCGCGGTCCTTCTCGATCAGACTGGCGAAAGAGGTTTTGGGCTGCTCCATGATCGCCCTTCCCGTCCGTTGAAGCGATTGCCGCGGGGGCCAGCCAGAGCCCTTGCGTCCGGTTCGCGTCCGCCGACGTCGGATCGACCGGCCCATGTGGCCGGATAAGGGTCACCCTGATCGCCGAACGACGGCAGACGTGAAGGTCTATCGCGCATGTCGCGGTTCAGAGCCGCGATCGGTTCCCGAACGGCCCTGCCGTATGCCATCCGGACCGGAGCGATGCGGGTTCATTCAGGCTCCGATATGAATCACTTGTTGCCCGGACACGCAGGCTTCAAGAAGAAATCGCCGTGCGGCCACACCGCCGGCCGGACCGGCCCCCGCTCAGGCCACGGAAATCCGGCAGCACTGCGGCATTCCGCCGCGCCCCGATGACCCGACAAAAATTTGCCCGCCCCCGATCGACCTGTGGATCTGGGTATGTATCAGGGGATGAAGGAGGCGCCCGGCTCCGGCCCGTCATCAATGCCGGACGCAAGCTCGGCAAGCCGGTTTTCAAGCCGCTGGATCCGCCGGACCAGCCCGTCGATCAGCCGGTCCTGGCGCAGGATCTCGGCCGAGGCCTCGTCCAGCATGCGCTCCAGATGGGCCATACGTTCTTCGATGGCGATCAGGCGGTCATCCATGGGTGTCCGGCTCCCGGGTCATATAGCGGGCATCGGCTTCATAACTGGCGAGCTTCACGGCAAGCGCCGAGCCCGGCGCCACGTCACGCGCGCTGAAACCCATCGCGGCCCATCCGGGTGCCGACCCGCCGACCGCCGTCAATGCCAGACGCGGCAGGCCATGATCGCGGGCCAGCCGGTCCAGCATCCCCACAAGCTGCCGGGCGAGCCCCCGCCCCCGCGCCGCGGGCAGCAGGGCCACGTCGTGAATATACAGGCAGTCGGCGTCGCCGGGGATCGCACCCAGCAGGCTGTCCAATGCCGGCGGCCGGCCGTCGATCCAGGGATGGGTCACCGCATACCCGACCATCCGGTCATCGGCGATCGCGGCGAAGCAGCCGGCCGGAAACAGGCGCAGCCGTTCGGCCGGAACCTCTGCACGTTCCGGGAAATCGAGATGCACCGCATCGGCAATCTCGTTCACACGGTCGAGATCTGCGGCCGTCAGCGGCCGCCAACCCGTGCGGATCATCCTCTCGTCTCCGGAACCGGTCAGATATCAGCTCTGGGCCGAGACGTTGGCATGCCCCCTGATCCGGAGCAAGCCTCCCGGAAGCCGGTGGCTGCGCAAAAAAATGCCCCGGGGGCGAGCCCGGGGCGAAGGTCGGCCTTTCCGTGAATGCAATCGCCGCTTCCGCCCGACCATCGGGCCGCCGCGGAAGCCGGGGCAGAGGATGCCCCGGCGAGATGTCGCCCCCATGACTACGGCATGATCGTTCGATGACGGCAGGGCCGGCATTCAGGGATAGGCGCAGACGTCCGACGACACCTCGACGAAGCTGCGATTGCTGGCCCGGATGGCGAAGCGGTATTCGCGGTCGCCGATGACCATGCTGTGCTGCAATGGCAGTGTGCCGGTGGCCTCGGTCGCCCGACCGCCGATCTCGATGAAGCGCAGCGTCACCGGCTGCGACGGATCGAACCAGGCCTCGCGGTCACCCTTGTCGTTGACCGAGGTCTCGCCCCGGCCGGTGACGGTGATCAGCCCGTCGGCGAAGGTCACCGCGTCATTGCTGCCGGTGGAAAGCGGGGTCGGCAGAATGAAGCGCTTGGTGACCGGGCCGCCCTCGCAGCGTCGCTCGTTGCTGACCGCGCCGATCACGAAATTCAGCCGCTCGGGCTTCACCCCGTCGGCCATCCGGCTTTGCACACGGGTCAGAATCTCGGCCAGCTGCCCCGTCGGGACATCCTTCTGATAGCGCTGGCGCCACTGTTCCACCTCGATCAGCGCACTTTCGCGCGCCTCGCGCAGGCGGGCATTCTCGGCGCCCAGTTCCGAAAGCCTGACATTCAGGTCGGCGACGGACTGTTCCAGTCGCCGGACCTCGCCTTCGGCCAGCATCGCGCCGGTGCGATAGGCATAGGCGCCCGCACCGGCAATGATCGCCAGCCCCGCCAGCCATTTCAGCATCATCATCCGCCGGCGCCGCTTTTCGCGGCGGCGGCCGGCGTTCAGCCCCAGTGACATGCCGTCTTCGTTCCTCGTCAGCGTCCGCTATGGGTGTCAGACCGGCAGCCGTCGCAGTTCCTCACCGCGATCGCCACCGGCCGGTACCGACCGCGGCGCCAGGCGCGGCGTCTTCCGGCCACGCTCCCGCGCTCGGGCCATACTAAGACCGCGTCGGGCCCGGCTGGTCAAGTGGCGAGGTCAGGGCAAGTGCGGTGATGCGGCAGCAATGTGGCGCCCCCCCGGCGAACACGAAGGGTGCGGAGGGCTCTAGCCTCTCCCTGCAGTCAACCGGAACGGGCCGACACCAGCGTCCGACACCACACGAGGAAAGGCCACCCGATGGCACTTCACGACATCGACGAACTCGCGATCGTCGACACCATTACCGATCTGCGCAGCCTCGCCACCACCGGTCCCTGGACGATGGTCCGGGTGCTCGGCTATCACAGTGCAGGCGATGGTGCCGGCGGACTGTTCCGCTGGGATGCCTCGGCCTGGAACAGCAACGAGATCATCCCCGGACGCAGCACGCCCGATGACGGCGGCACCCGCATTGTGCCGACCGGGCAGACGAGTGGCCCCGGCCTGTGGCGGCGCGTGATGGCATCCAGAGACCGGCTGAACGTGCGCTGTTTCGGCGCCCGGGGCAATAACAGCACCAATGACAGCGACGCCTTCGAAGCGGCCTGCTTCTACGGTCCCGTGCATATCAGCGACGGCAGCTACAAGATCACCCGGCGTATCACGATGTATGGCCGGACGAACCTGATCGGTACCGGTCCCAATGCCACGATCTACGGAACCGTGCCGGATGACTACATCTTCTATTCCGAGGGCACCAATGGCGGCCTGATCGAGAACCTCACTTTCAACGAGTGCAACACCAGAGCCTCCATCTATCTGACCCATCCTGCCTCGATCCAGAATGGCGCTCATCTCTGGATGCTGCGCAAAGTCCGCTTCTGGCGCCAGAAGGGGCCGTCGATCGTCACCGACGGGGTCTACGACATGAACTGGGCGGACATCGACATCTACTGGCCTGAAGCACGTCCCGGTGTCACGCCCACCCCTGCAACCGATGCCGCCGTGATCTTCCTGGCGGGCACCAACAACCTGAACATCGACGGCCTTCATCTGGAACAACCGAAGTATTGCGGGATCTACGTCGCCGACGGTGCCGAAATCTCCGTCCAGGAAGGCAAAATCGACTGCTATGGCGATGCCAGCAAGTCGCCGAGCGAGGGTGCCATCTATATTGATGGCGGCTCCATCAAGCTGTCGAATTTCCTGCTTGCGGGGATCGTCGGCCCCCGGGTGATCATGAAGGGGACGGCCTCTCTGCACGGTGACCGGACCTGCGCAATGGGCGGCGGTGGCAATGCTCCGCAGATCGTCCTGGAAGGAAGTTATGGCCACACCGGCGCCACCTATGCCTCGCGCCGGCCAACCTGGCCCAGGATCACCTGGATGGGGAGCATCGGCTATCTCGGCGTCGACACCGACCAGTTCGCAACCTGCTTCATCGACGCCCGCATGCCGTCACCGCTCAAGCGCAAGGGCAAGGTGACCGTTTCCTCGGGAAACAACATCCATGTCGGAACCATCACCGATCTGAACACCGGTACGAGCGACCAGGACATCCGATGCACGGTTGCGTCCGCAACGAACGGGCACGTCGCGCGTGCCCTGGCCGGAAGCGACTACATCACGTCGTCCGAGCGCTGGTACACCCTCACCGGGACGACAGCCTCGGCTCTGGGTATGAGCGTGAACAGCAACGTTTTCGTCGAGCACCTTCCCCACCATGGTCTGGACGTGAAACTCGATCCGCGAAGCTTCGAGTACAGTCTCCCGCTCTTCGCCGCGCTGCTGACCACCACCGTCACCTCGGCCAGCTACAACACTGCCACGGGTTATACGACGGTTACCGTCGACACGACCTTCCCGAAGACGGAATATGCGGGGCGCTGGCTCTATACCGCCTCCGGGCGCTGGCACAAGATCCTTGAGCCGGCAGAGATGAACGAGGATGAGATCTCGAATATCTCGACCTTCCTGCTGCCCTACGACGTCACCACCGAATTCACCGCCAGTTCCGCCGTGACGGTGCGCACCGGTGCGATGGTCAATGCCTCGCTCCAGGGCGATCGGGTGGTCTGGGGACGTGACGACATGCTGGTGTCGGAAGCGCTGGAGACCCTGCGCCGCAAGGGCCGTGGGCCGAACGAGGTCTACTCCCTCGCCGACGGCGCCTGATCCGAAGCCGGGTACCGCCCACCATCAGACGCAAAAAAAACCGGCCCGAACCCGGACCGGCCTGCGGAAACGCATTCATCGGAATGCGAGAAGATGGCACCCCCAACGGGAATTGAACCCGTGTCTCCGCCTTGAAAGAGCGGTGTCCTAACCTCTAGACGATAGGGGCATTGCCTGTCTTTCGTGGCCGGTGCGCGGTGCCTCCGGGCGCCGCCGCCGTCCACGGGGCGTACACATATTCGGCGTCGGGCGCCGCGTCAAGCATTTTACGAAGAGAGATTGCAAGGCGGGTACGCGACCGCTCTCCGGCTTGCACTCGGGCGGGGCTTGCGCCACCATTCGCCGCCCTTGCCATCCCTCTGGATCAGCGCCCGATCTTGTCCCTTCGTCGTGCCATGACCGGCGCCGTACTGGCGCTCCTGGTGCTCGCCGCATCCGCCGATGCGGCGGAGGGGCCGATGCGGGTGGTGTCGATCAATCTCTGCACCGATCAGCTGCTGCTGCGTTTGGGCGACCCCGGCCAGATCGCCGGGGTCGGCCCGTTGTCGCGCGACCCGAAGCTGTCGGTCGAGGCCGCACGTGCGGCGACCGTTCCCCAGGTGGCCGCCTCGGCCGAGACGGTGCATGCACTGGAACCCGATCTGGTTCTGGCCGGCCGGTTCGGCGCCACGGCAGCCGCCGCCGCCCTGGAGCGGCTGGGCACACGGGTCGAACGCTTCCGCCCCGCCGCCAGCGTCGACATGATCCGCGACGGCCTGTTGCGCGCAGGCCGCCTGCTGGGCCCTGCGGCGAGCGCCCGGGCCGAGGCGGAGGTCGCCCGGCTGGAGGCCCGCGCCGCCGACCTTGCCGCCCGTGCCGCCACCCTGCCCCGCCGCCCGCGCGCATTGATGCTGCGCGCCGATGGCAGCATGGTCGGGCCGGGCGGTCTTGCCCATGCCATGCTGGTGATGGGCGGTTTCGACAACATCCTCGAGCATCGGTTCGACCCGGCAGGGCGTGCCCGTCGCGGCGGTGACTGGCGGGTGGAGCTGGAAGCCGCAATCCGCGCCCGGCCCGAGGCAATCCTGATCGAGAGTATGCCCGGCGCCGCACCGGCCCTGGTCCATCGCCTGCCGCGCCATCCCGCCCTCGCCCGCCTCGCGGCGCTGGGCGACATGGCGCCCGAGATGATCCGCGTGCCGGGCAATCTTCTGGTCTGCGGGCTGCCCGATGCACTCGACATCGCCGAAGCCCTGCTGCCGGTCGCCCGGCGGCTGTCCGCCAGACCCGCGATTGCCGCCGAAGGAGACGCCTCATGAGCGGCACGGCGACCCGCCGGGTGACCTGGATCCTGCTGGCGATCCTGCCTCTGATCGTGGGCTGGGCCTCGCTCGGCTATGGGCCGTCGGGCTGGATCGCGCCCGACCCCCGGGTTCTGCTCGGCATCGATGCGCCGTCCACTGCGTCGGAAATCGTGATGCTGGAGCTGCGCCTGCCCCGCACGCTGATCGCCATGATGATCGGTGCGGTGCTGGGGGCCTGCGGGGCAGCGCTTCAGGGGCTGACCCGCAACCCGCTGGCGGAGCCATCCACCCTCGGCGCCTCGTCTACAGCGGCTCTGGGCGCCGTGACCGCGATCTATTTCGGCCATGCCGGCGTACTCGACGGTCCCGCACCGGCCGCGGCGGGGCTTGCCGGCGCGGCGATCGGCCTGGCGCTGGTCCTGGCGCTGGGGCGCGGTGGCGGGCTGTCGCTGATCCTGGCGGGCGTGGGCGTCGGCGCCCTCGCCACCGCCTTCGTCTCGCTTGCCCTCACTTTCGCCCCCAGCCCCTATGCGACGCTGGAAATGGTCGACTGGCTGATCGGATCGGTTGCCGATCGCACGCTTGCCGATGCCGGACTGCTCGCCCCCTTCGCGGCCGTCTCTCTGCTGCTGCTCACCGGCTGCGGCGCCGGGCTCGATGCCCTGGGGCTGGGAGAGCGCACCGCCCGTTCGATGGGCGTGCGCCTTGGCCGGCTGCGCCTGCAGGTGGTGGCGGCAACCGCGATCGGGGTCGGATCGGCCACCGCCGTTGCCGGCGGCATCGGCTTCGTCGGGCTGATCGTGCCCCATGCCCTCAGACCCTTCGTCGGCCACCGCCCCGGCCGGCTGGTGCCGGCAAGCATGGCGGGCGGCGCAATCCTGCTGCCGCTGGCCGATCTTGCCGGCCGGCTGATCGGCGACGGTACCGAAATCCGCGTCGGCGTAGCCACCGCGCTGATCGGCGCACCGGTCTTCCTGCACATCCTGCTGACCCGGGCCCGGGCGGAGCGTGGCTCATGGTGAGCGCCGTGCCGGCCCTCGACCTTGCGGATGTCCGCGCCGTGCTGGGCGATCGGACCATTCTGGACCGGGTTACCCTCACTTTGCCGGCCGGCGGCCTCATCGCCCTGGTCGGGCCGAACGGGGCCGGCAAATCGACCCTGCTCGCGATCCTGGCCGGGCTGCTTGCGCCGGCCACGGGCGAGGTCCGGCTGGACGGCGAGCCGCTCGCCCGTCTGGGCGACCGTGCCCGGGCGCGGGTGATGGGCTATCTGGAACAGCAGCCGGAATGCCATTGGCCGCTGAGTGTCGCGGCCCTCGCCCGCCTCGGCCGCCTGCCCCATCGCGGCGCCTTCGGCAGTCTGGATCCGCGCGCCGACGAAGCGGCGGTCGAAGCCGCCCTCGCCCGTACCGGCATGACCGGCTTCCGCGACCGGCGGATCGATCATCTGTCGGGTGGGGAGCGGATGCGCGCCCATCTCGCCCGCGTGCTCGCCGGAGAGCCGCGGGTCATCCTCGCCGACGAGCCGCTGGCCGGGCTCGACCCGGCCCATCAGCTGGAGGTCATGGCGCTGTTGCGCGACCTCGCGGCCCAGGGGCGGGTCGTGGTGGTGGTTCTGCACGATCTGGCGCTGGCAGCACGGTTCGCCGACCGGGCGATCCTGCTGGGCGAGGGGCGGGTCCTGGCCGACGGCCCGCCCGAGACGGCACTCGACGATGCCGCCCTCGCCCGCGCCTATGGCGTTTCGGTCACGCGGGTGGAGATCGACGGCCGGCGGGTGCCATTGCCGACCGCGCGCCTTTGAAGCAGGACAGCGGCGTCAGCGGGCGGCCGCCACGTCGTCGATGAACATCTGAACGTCGTCACGGCCCTGCCAACGATCGCGTCTGAGACCGCCCGCCACATGCAAAGGCATGCCACGCGCCTGAAGCAGCGCGCTGCCGATGGCATTGTCCGCCGCACGGAAGGCCATGCCCTTCAGCCGCGAGCCATCCTCGGCACCCATGATCACCCGGATATGCCCCTGGCCGACCACATCGGCCTTCAGGATCCGCTCGCCCGACAGCGCGAAGCGCGGCTGGGCATTGCCGGTTCCAAAGGGCCCGATGCGTTCCAGCACCGAGACAAGATCGGTGGTGGCCCCCCCGACCGCCAGCACGCCATCCAGGCCCAGCCGCGGGGCCGGCGGCTCGCCGCCGGTCTGGGCGATGATACGCTCGGCCAGAAAGCCATGCAGATCGACCAGCTGCGCCACCTCGACCGTCAGCCCGGCCGCCATGGCATGGCCGCCGCCATTGACCAGCAGCCCGGCCTGGCGCGCGGCCGTCACGGCAGACCCCAGATCGACGCCCGGCACCGAGCGGCCGGAGCCCTTGCCGATGCCGGTGGTGCCGTCGACCGCAACAACGAAGACCGGCCGATGGAAGCGTTCCTTGATCCGCCCGGCCACGATGCCGATCACGCCCGGATGCCAGCCGTCGCCCGCGACCAGGATGAAGGGCGCATCGGCCTGGCGTTCGGCGGCCTCAAGCGCCTCGGCCTCGACCGCCGCCTCGATCTCGCGGCGTTCGGTGTTCAGCCGGTCGAGTTCCATGGCGATGCCGGTGGCCTCGTCGGGATCATCGGTGCCGAGCAGCCGCGCCCCCAGATCCGCCTGACCGACCCGACCACCGGCATTGATCCGGGGGCCCAGCACATAGCCGAGGTGATAGGCTTCGGGGGTCTCATCGAGCCGGGCGATATCCGCCAGACGTGCCAGCCCGGTATTACGGCGGCGAGCCAGGACCTTGATGCCCTGGGCAACGAAGGCCCGGTTGACGCCGGTCAGCGGCACCACGTCACACACGGTGCCGAGTGCCACCAGGTCCAGCAGCCCCATCAGATCGGGCGGCTTGACGCCCAGCCTGTCATACACGCCACCGTCACGCAGGGCGCGGTTCAGCCCCACCAGCAGCAGAAAGGCCACGCCCACCGCGGCCATCTGGCCATGGGGGCTGGTTTCGTCGAAACGGTTGGGATTGACCACGGCAAGGGCCGCCGGCAGTTCCGGCTCGCCGATATGATGATCGACGACCACCACGTCGAGATGGGCGGCCCGCGCGGCCTCGAGGGCGGCGAAGGCCGTGGTGCCGCAATCGACCGTCACCACCACCCGCACACCACGGGCGGCGAGCGCGGTCATGGCCGCGGCGTTGGGACCATAGCCCTCGGTCATCCGGTCGGGGATATAGACCACCACCGGCACGCCGATCCCGCGCAGAAACCGGGTGACGAGTGCGGTGGAGGTGGCGCCGTCGACATCGTAATCGCCGAAGACCGCGATCGGCTCACGGCCGGCGATCGCCGCAGCCAGACGGTCGACGGCCCGGTCCATATCGCGCAGATGCGACGGATCGGGCAGTGCGACACGCAGGCTGGGGTTCAGGAAATCGTCGGCGTCGTCCAGGCCGACCCCGCGCCCGGCCAGGACCCGCCCGACGATCTCGGGCAGGCCCAGGCGCTGGGCAAGGGCCAATCCCAGGCGCTGATCGGCGAGCCGCGTTTCCCAACGTCGTCCGCCAAGCGAGCGTTCGACGCCGAGAACCGCGGCATCACGGAGCAGAACGTCCATGGGCAGGTTCGATACTCCGGAGAGAATGAGGGTCGCTCGGAGAGAGCGGCCGGATCAGTCGAAGGCGGTCTTGCGGCCGAAATTATGCTCGGCCGAGATCACCCGGACGGTGCCGGTCTTGGACCGCATGATCAGGCTCTGGGTCGACCAGTGGTTCACGCCCACGCGATGCACGCCGCGCAGCATCGAGCCGTCGGTGACGCCAGTGGCCGAGAAGATCACGTCGCCCGAGGCCAGATCCAGCAGGTTGTAGATCCGGTTGAGGTCGGTGATGCCCAGGCGATGGGCACGGCCGCGCTCGTCGTCATTGCGGAACAGCAGCTTGCCCTGCATCTGGCCGCCGATGGCGCGCAGCGCCGCCGCCGCCAGCACGCCTTCCGGCGCACCGCCCGAGCCCATATAGATGTCGATGCCGGTATCGGGACGCGCGGTCGCGATCACGCCGGCCACGTCACCATCGCCGATCAGCTGGATGCGCGCGCCGGACTCGCGGACCCTGGCGATCAGCTCGGCATGGCGCGGGCGGTTCAGGATGCAGGCGGTCAGGTCCGAAATCTCGACGCCCTTGGCCCGGGCCAGGCTCTTCAGGTTCTCTTCGACCGTGTTCTCGAGGCTCACCACACCCTCGGGCAGGCCGCCGCCGACGGCGATCTTGTCCATGTAGACGTCGGGCGCGTTCAGGAACTTGCCCTCTTCGGCCATGGCCAGAACCGCGAGCGCGTTGGGGCCGCCGGTGGCGCAGATGGTGGTGCCTTCCAGCGGATCGAGGGCGATATCGACCTTCGGCCCCTTGCCGGTGCCGACCTTCTCGCCGATGTACAGCATCGGGGCTTCGTCGCGCTCGCCCTCACCGATCACAACCGTACCATCGATCTCGAGGCTGTTCAGCGCGCGGCGCATCGCGTCCACGGCGGCCTGGTCGGCGGCCTTCTCGTCACCCTTGCCGATCATCTTGGCGCAGGCCAGCGCGGCGAATTCGGTGACACGCACGGCCTCGAGGGCCAGGTTGCGATCCATGCTGTAAGTGATCATCGCTCTCGTCTTGTAGCCGTTCAGCGTCGGTCTGAAACCCACGGGGGAAAATAACGCAACGACCGCCCGGAATCATCAGAGTTCCGGACAGCCAGATTGCGGCCGGGTCGCGCCGACGACGGATGTCATCCCACTCCGGCGATACCCTAAGCCCGAAGCGCCTCGGGCGCCAGAGGCTGAATCGGGGGATGGACACCAACCGGATGGAAAACGGGCGGGATATGCAGCCTGTCCCGCCCGTTCACCCGTTCGTCGTCTGGTTCAGAGGCTGTTTTCGATCCGGATCATCCGCGGCGGCTCGATCACCGCCGGCAGGGCGGCGATGGTGTCGAGCGCCCGGCGCAGCGCCGCCTCGGAGGTGGCATGGGTGGTCAGCACCACCGGCACCGCCTCCACCTCGCTGCGACCGCGCTGGATCAGGCTTTCAAGCGAGACCTGCTCGGTGGCGAAGGCGCGCGCCACATCGGCCAGAACGCCCGGCTGATCCAGCACCATCAGGCGGATATAGAAGGCACCGACATGGGCATCGATCGGCGCCGCGGCCGGCGCACCCAGCGCCAGAGCCGGTACCGAGAAGGCCGGCACAGCGAAGGCCGGGCCGCCATGGCCGCGGGCAATGTCGATCAGATCGGCAACCACCGCCGAAGCCGTGGGGCCGCGGCCGGCGCCGCGACCCTGGAACATCGTGCCGCCCACGGCATCGCCTTCGGCGACCACGGCGTTGAACACGCCTTCGACATGGGCGATCGGCGCCGACAGCGGCACCATGCAGGGATGCACCCGCTGTTCAAGCCCCTGCCCGGTCATCCGCGCCACCCCCAGCAGCTTGATCCGGAAGCCCAGCTCCTCGGCAAAGCGGATGTCGTCGATGGTGACGTGGCGGATGCCCTCGACATGGATCGCATCGATATCGGGCCGGCCGCCGAAGGCCAGCGCCGCCAGGATCGCCAGCTTGTGGGCGGTGTCGATGCCGTCGACGTCGAAGGTGGGATCGGCCTCGGCATAGCCCAGCGCCTGGGCCTGGGCCAGCACGTCCGAGAAGTCGCGACCGATGGTCCGCATCTCGGTCAGGATGTAGTTGCAGGTGCCGTTCAGGATGCCGTAGACCCGGCCGACCGCATTGCCGGCCAGACCTTCGCGCAGCGCCTTCAGGATCGGAATGCCGCCGGCAACCGCCGCCTCGAAGGCCAGCGCCAGACCGCTTTCCTCGGCGGCTGCCGCAAGCTCGGGGCCGTGGGCTGCGATCATGGCCTTGTTGGCCGTCACGAAGGACTTGCCGCCCGAGAAAGCGGCACGGGCAAGATCCAGCGCCGTCCCCTCTGCGCCGCCGATCAGTTCGACGACCACATCGACGTCATCGCGCCGGGCCAGTGCCACGGCATCATCCTCCCAGCCGAGGCCTGCCAGATCGACGCCGCGATCCCGGCCGCGATCACGCGCCGAGACCGCGGTCACCTCGATCGGCCGCCCGGCACGGGTGGCGATCAGCGCCGCCTGGTTGCGCAGGATCTCGACGACCCCGACGCCCACGGTACCGAGGCCGGCCACACCCACACGGAGCGGCACGGCATGCCCGGAGGCGGCGGAGAGGGGACTGGCGTTCATCGGACTTCCTCGAGTGCTTCGGCAGGTTTCAGGGCCTGTTCTTCACGGTATTCCTTGAAGAACCGCTTGATGTTGCGCACCGCCTGACGGATGCGGTGCTTGTTCTCGACCATGGCGATGCGGACATAGCCGTCGCCATATTCACCGAAGCCGATGCCCGGAGACACCGCGACATCGGCGCGGGCGAGCAGCAGCTTGGAAAATTCGAGCGAGCCCAGATGCTTGAACTCGTCGGGGATCGGCGCCCAGCAGAACATCGAGGCCTTCGGCGTCGGCACCGGCCAGCCGATGCCGTGCAGGCCTTCGACCAGCACGTCGCGACGCTCGCGATAGAGCGTCCGCATCTCCTCGACGCAGTCCTGCGGACCGTTCAGCGCCGCGGCACCCGCCACCTGAACCGGGGTGAACTGGCCATAGTCGAGATAGGACTTGATCTTGGCCAGCGCCTGGATGAGACGCCGGTTGCCGGCGGCAAAGCCCACGCGCCAGCCGGCCATGTTGTAGGTCTTGCTGAGGCTGGTGAACTCCACCGCCAGATCGCGCGCGCCCGGCACCGACAGGATCGAGGGCGGCGGCACGCCGTCGAAATAGACCTCGGCATAGGCGAGGTCCGAAAGGATGTACATCTCGTGGCGGCGGGCGAAGGCGACCAGCTTTTCATACTGGGCGACATCGATCACCTCGGAGGTCGGGTTGCCCGGATAGTTCAGCACCATGGCCACCGGCTTGGGCGAGGTGTGGCGCACGGCATATTCCAGCTCGGCCAGGAAATCATAGCCGGGGCCATGGGGCACATGGCGGATATTGGCGCCGGCGATCACGAAACCGTAGGGATGGATCGGATAGCTCGGATTGGGGACCAGGATCACGTCGCCCGGCGTGGTGATCGCCGAGGCGAGATTGGCGAGCCCCTCTTTCGAGCCGATGGTCACCACGACCTCGGTCTCGGGGTCGATCTCGACCCCGAAACGGCGGCGATAATAGCTCGACGCCGCCCGGCGGAGGCCCGGAATGCCGCGCGACTGGGAATAGCGATGCGTCTTCGGATCGCGCACCGCCTCGACCAGCTTGTCGACGATATGGGCCGGCGTCGGGGTGTCGGGATTGCCCATGCCGAGATCGATGATGTCACGGCCGGCGGCGCGCAGCCGGGCCTTCATCTGATTGACTTCGGCGAAGACATACGGCGGCAGCCGCCGGATCCGCGCGAATTCGTCTGCCATGGGACCACTTCCCGTCGATCGTCTCGCAGCTTGGAGACCAGGTGAAGCAGGTGGCGGAACTTCCGTCGCCCGCAAGGGAGGTTCGAACGTCTCCGGGCGCGGGATGCGTCGGCGCCGGGGCGCCGCCCCCGCACGGCGCCCGTCGTCCGCTACAGGGGAAAATTTTCGCTTTTTAGCGGATGCCCCCGGTGGGTGCGATGAAAATTTCAAAATCCGGGGCCATCGAGCCTGCCGGCGCCTGGATCCGCGCGATCCGGGTGGCGGGCGCCCCCATCTCGGCGAGACGACGGGATGCGGCCTCCAGCCGCGCGGTGGCCAGCGCCGTTCCCTGATCGGTTCCGGCGACGAGCGCCAGGCTTTCGTCCCGCGCTGCGGCGATCCGCCAGGCGGCGCGCAGTTCGGCCGCCGCGGCATCGTCGATCGCGGCACTGCCGGGGGCGAAACCGATCCGGCCCACCGAAAGCCCGGGCCGCGGCGCCTCGGGGCGGCTCGCCGCCGCAGCAGCGGCGGCCGCAGCCTCGGCAATCGCCTGGCCGGCGCGGGCCTGGTCACTCGCCAGGCCCTGGCGGATTTCGGCCCGTTCGGCAAGCGGGGTCACCGGTGGCGCCTTCTCGGGCACCGAATTCAGGGTCGGGAACGGCGCCGCCGCAAATTCCGCGCGGGCAGCCCGGATATCGGGATCGGTGCCGGCGCCGGGCCCTTCGGCACAGGCGCCGAGGGCGAGCGCGAACATCGCGGCCACGGCCATGCCGCCGCCCGCGCGTCCCGCGAAATTCCGTCGCATCCCCACCGAGGCAGCGTTGAGCCCCGCCGCCTGCACCCGTATCATGGCCTTCACCTCGACCTCGCAGTACCACCGATCGCCGACTGTGGCGGCGCAACTATAAGGGACGTAAGGATGGCCGAGCAAGGAGCCGACCGGGGAAGCAGCACCGGCAGCCGTGACGACGCCGACGCCTTCGCACGCAACATGCGCGAGGTTGCCGAGCGCAGCCAGCAGATCATCCGCGATTTTCTGTCGCGGAACGAAGGCCTGGACACGTCCGCTCCCGCCGATCCCCTGAACCTCACCACCGCTTTCACCCATCTCACCGAGCGCATGATGGAGAACCCGGCCCGTCTGGTCGAGGCCCAGGCTGCGCTCTGGCAGGATTATCTCAATCTCTGGCAGTCCACCGCCAGCCGCATGGCCGGCGGTGAGGCGAAGCCGGTCATTGCACCCGAGCCGTCCGATAAGCGGTTCAAGGACAAGGACTGGAGCGAGAACCAGCTCTTCGACTTCATCAAGCAGTCCTACCTGCTCACCGCCCGCTGGATTCTGAACACCGTACACGGTGTTCAGGGCATGGACCCCGACGAAGCCCGCAAGATCGACTTCTACACCCGTCAGTTCGTCGATGCGATGGCGCCGTCGAATTTCGTCACCACCAACCCCGAAGTGCTGCGGGCGACGATCGAGAGCAAGGGCGAGAATCTGGTCCGCGGTCTCAACAACATGATCCGCGACATGGAAAAGGGCGGCGGTGAGCTGCGCATCTCCATGACCGACGAGAAGGCTTTCGAGCTGGGCCGCAACGTCGCGACCGCACCGGGCAAGGTGGTGTTCCAGAACGGGCTGATGCAGATCCTGCAGTACACGCCCACCACCGAGACCGTGCACAAGCGGCCGCTGCTGATCGTGCCGCCATGGATCAACAAGTTCTACATCCTCGACCTTCAGCCCAAGAACTCGTTCATCCGGTTTGCGGTCGAACAGGGCCACACCGTCTTCGTGGTCTCCTGGGTGAACCCGGACGAAGAGATGGCGAAGAAGACCTTCGAAGACTATATGGTGGAAGGTCTGATCACCGCCCTCGACAAGGTGACCGAAGAAAGCGGCGTGGCCGAGGTCAACGTCATCGGCTACTGCATCGGCGGTACGCTGCTCGCCACCACGCTGTCCTATCTGAAGGCGCAGGGCGACAAGCGGGTCAAGAGCGCCACCTTCTTCACCACCCTCACCGACTTCCGTGACGCCGGCGACATCAAGGTCTTCGTCGACGAGGCCCAGATCGGCAACCTGGAAAAGGTCATGTCGAAGAAGGGCTATCTCGAAGGCCGGAAGATGGCGACCGCGTTCAACATGCTCCGGTCCAACGACCTGATCTGGAGTTTCGTGGTCAACAACTACCTGCTGGGCAAGGATCCCTTCCCCTTCGATCTGCTCTACTGGAACAGCGACGCCACCCGCATGCCGGCGGCGATGCACAGCTTCTATCTGCGGCATATGTACCGCGAGAACAAGCTGGTGGAGCCGGGCGGCATCACCATGCGCGGCGTGCCCATCGACCTCAGGCAGATCGACATCCCGGTCTACATCCTGTCGGCGCAGCAGGACCATATCGCGCCGTGGAAATCGACCTATCGCGCCACCCAGCTCTATTCGGGCAACACCCGCTTCGTGCTGGGCGCCTCGGGCCATATCGCCGGCGTGATCAACCCGCCGGCGGCCAACAAGTACAACTACTGGACCAATAAGGATCTGCCTGCCGATCCGGAGGCCTGGTTTGCCGGCGCCGAGAAACATGCCGGCTCGTGGTGGGTCGACTGGGCGAAATGGATCAAGCGCCTGGGCGGCGCGCAGGTGCCGGCCCGGACCCCGGGCGAGGTTCTGGGGGTGATCGAGGACGCCCCCGGCAGCTATGTGAAGATGCGTGACTGACCAGAGCCTCTGACGAAGATCCCGGCGGTTTCTCCCCAGGAGGAACCGCCGGTTCCGTTTCAGGCGGTGACGGTCTCCAGAAAGGCCCTGGCCGCCCGCCCCAGATAGCGCTCGCGATGCAACAGCAGGTGAAAGGCCCGCTGCGGCAGATCAAGCCCGGGGCTGCGCAGGCTGCCCAGCGCCATCCCGCCCGCGACCACCAGAGCGGAGAGCGCGGTCGCCCCCGCCCCGGCCTCCACCGCCGCCCGCACGGACTCGTTCGAGGGCAGCTCCAGCACCACATTCAGGGTGCCGGGATCCACGCCCAGGCCGGCGAGCGCCGCCTCGAACTCGGCGCGGGTGCCGGACCCGCGTTCGCGCAGCACCCAGGGGGTTTCCGCCAGCTGGCCGGGAGCCACACGGGGCAGCGCCGCCCAGGGATGGCCTGCCCCCACCACCAGCATCAGCCGGTCGCCGGGCAGAAGCCGTTCCGACAGCGACGGATCCTCGACCGGCCCCTCGACGAAGCCCAGATCGGCGGTTCCGGCCCTGACCGCTGCCGCGACCTCGGCGGTGTTGCCGATTGCGATCTCGACGGTGACCGCCGGGAAATCGGCCATGAAGCCGATCAGCCGCGCAGGCAGCCAGTAGTTGGCGACCGTCTGGCTGGCGTGAATGCGCAGCCGGCCCCGCGGATTGCCGGCAAGATCCGCCAGCGCCTGTTCGGCAGCCGCGGCCCGGGCCAGAACTGCGCGGGCCTCTTCCAGGAAGATCCGGCCGGTCTCCGCCAGTTCGATGCCGCGCCCGACCCGGTGGAACAACGCCACCCCGTGACGGGCCTCCAGCGCCGCAATTGCAGCCGAAACCGTCGACTGGGTCAGGTTCAGCGCCCGCGCGGCCCGGGTCACATGGGCATGCTCGGCCACCGCGACGAAGATTCTGAGCTGTTCCAGGGTCATGATGCCGCCGCCATCCGGCCATGAAAGGATATCGGTGCCGGACGCAGGAGCGGCGCCCGCAGGGGCGCCGCCATCAGATCGGATCTGGAAACATCGGGCGGGGTCATCCGGGCATCATGCCGCCACGCCGCCCCCTGGAGCAACGGCTTCGACATGGCGGATGGCCCGGCCGGATCAGCCGAGCACCGAGACCACGGCCAGAGGCACCACGCCGACCACGAGCGTCAGCAGCAGGCCCAGGATCACCGGGCGGATGCCGCGGGCCTTCACCTTGCCGAGATCGGTGCCGAAGCCGATCGCCGCCAGCGCCACCGTCAGCATGATCGGGGTCGCCGCCGCAGAGACATGGCGGACCTCTTCCGGCACCACGCCCAGGCTGTTCAGGCCGGCAAGGGCCACGAAGCCGACCGCGAACCAGGGAACCGGCACCTTGGCCGCGGCTGCCTCGGCATCCTCGATCGCATGGTCGCCGCGGCGGGCGGCCCGGTCTGTCGCCCAGACCAGCAAGCCGACCACCGGGGCCAGCATGGCGACACGGGCGAGCTTGGCAATGACCGAAACTTCACCGGCGGCCGTGCCGTGCTGGAAGCCGGCCGCCACCACCTGCGCCACCTCGTGCACCGAGGCACCGATCCAGAGGCCGTAGGCGCGGTCGTCGAGGCCGAGCGCCGTGCCGAGCAGCGGCCAGAGGGCCATCACCGCCGTCCCGAACAGCGTGACCACGCCCACCGCATAGGCGATCTCGTCATCGCGGGCCCGCACGGCCGAACCGACGGCCGCCGCCGCCGAGGCACCGCAGATCGCCGTGCCGCCGCCGATCACGGTGGCCAGTCGCGGCTCCACGCCCACCAGCCGGCCCAACGGCCGGGCCAGCGACAGCGTCACGCCCAGGGCGGCCAGCGCGGCCAGAATACCGTCGAGGCCAAGCCCCAGGATGTCGCCGGCGGTGACCTGAAGCCCGAGCAGCGCCACGCCAAGGCGCATCAGCGGCTTGGAGGCGACCGCCAGACCGGGGGCCGCCACGGCAGGCGCCCGGCCGATCACCGCGCGCAGGACAAGCCCCAGTCCGATCGCGACCAGCACCGGGCTCACCGCCTGCATGCCCGAGGCGCGAACCATCAGGATCGCAGCCCCCCCGATCACGCCGGCCAGCGCCAGCCCCGGCAGTTTCGCCGCAAGCCGTGGCAGGGCTCCTGCGGTTTCAGTGGTGGGAAGGCTCGCCATGGCGTGATCTCCGGTCCGTCCTGCCCGGGGGCGATTTTTGCACCTCCCGGGGTGTGGTTCATGACCGAAAGATGACCGTTGGCGACCGTTCGCTCCAATGAATTATACAGCTTGTTCTGATCGATTTTAGCGAACGATCAGGATATCGGCACCACGGCGGCGCCGAGCACCTCGCGGGCGATCTCCTGGTGGCTCGCGGCAAGCCCCGAATAATGACGGGCCGTGGCCGCAAGCCGGGGCATGCCCTCCTCGCCCAGATCGCGCAGCTTCTTGGCCGGCACGCCGCCCCAAAGCTCGCCGGTGACGACCCGCTTGTCATTGCCGACCAGCGCCCCCGCGCCGACGATGGCACCTCCTTCGACCACGGCGCCGTCCAGCACGGTGGCGCTCATGCCTACGAAGGCACCGCTCATCAGGGTGCAGGCATGGATCATCGCGCGATGGCCGATGGTGACGTCGTCGCCGATCAGCGTCGGATGCGCCAGACGGCTGACATGGACGATGGTGCCGTCCTGAAGATTGGTGCCGCGGCCGATATGGATATGGTTCACATCCCCGCGCAGCACACAGCCATACCAGATGCTGCTCTCGGGCCCGATCTCCACCTGGCCCACCACCACCGCACCCGGCGCCACGTAACAACTGGCGTCGATCTTCGGCCAGATGCCGTCGAAGGGCAGGATGATCGCGCCGGGGAAGCGCGCGGCAAGTTCCGCCGACGGCACCGGATCGGCCGGCGGCGTGATGGTGAGTTCGGTCGAAGACATGACGTCAGTCCCTTGTTCTTCTTCTGAAAAGGCTGGCGGATCACCCTCAGGCGACGTGATCCAGCCGCCCCTGATCCAGCCGAACCCGACGGTCCATGCGGGCGGCGAGTTCGGGATTGTGGGTGGCGATCAGCGCCGCCACGCCCTGATCCCGTGCCGCGGAAACCAGCAGGCCGAATACCCGTTCCGCCGTTTCGGGATCCAGATTGCCGGTCGGCTCGTCGGCCAGCAGCAGGCGGGGCCGGTTGGCCAGCGCGCGGGCGATCGCCACCCGCTGCTGCTCACCACCCGACAGCCGCGCCGGACGATGATCGGCGCGGGCAGACAGCCCCATCAGCTCCAGCAGCTCGGCCGCGCGGGCACGGGCTTTCGACCAGCCCTGCCCCGCCAGCAGCTGCGGCATCATCACATTCTCGATCGCCGAGAATTCGGGCAGCAGGTGATGGAACTGATAGACGAAGCCGATGGTCGCGCGGCGCAGCCGGGTGCGCACGCCGTCATCGGCACGGCCGGCATCGGTGCCGTCGATCACCACCCGGCCGCCATCGGGCCGCTCCAGCAGCCCGGCGGCGTGCAGCAGGGTCGACTTGCCGGCACCCGAGGGGCCGATCAGACCGACCATCTCGCCCGGATGCAGGCGGAAATCGATGCCGCGCAGCACCTCCAGCACCTGGCCGCCCTGTTCGAAACGGCGGACCAGGCGTTCCAGGATCAGGACCGGCTCACTCATAGCGCAGCGCCTCCACGGGATCGAGGCGGGCAGCGCGCCACGCCGGATAAAGCGTCGCCAGGAAAGACAGCACCAGCGACAGGCCGACCACGCTCACCACATCCGACCAGACCACATCCGCCGGCAGTTTCGACAAGAAGTAGATCTCGGCCGAAAACAGCTGCGTGCCGGTCAGGGCCTGCAGCGCCTGGCGGATGCTTTCGATATTGGTCGCGAAGGCAAGCCCCAGCACGAAGCCGATGACGGTGCCGACGATGCCGATCGAGGCGCCGGTCATCATGAAGATCCTGAGGATCATGCCCCGTGTGGCCCCCATGGTGCGCAGGATGGCGATGTCCCGCGACTTGTCCTTCACCAGCATCACCATGCCCGAGATGATGTTGAAGGCAGCGATCAGAATGATCAGGGTCAGGATCAGGAACATCACATTGCGCTCGACGTCGAGCGCGCCCACCAGCGTCGAATTGGTCTGCTGCCAGTCGGTCAGCACCACGCCGCGATCGGCGATGATCGACCCGATCTCGCCGCGGATCGCCTTGACGTTCTGCGGGTCGGTGACGTCCACCTCGATCGCGGTCGCCGCATCACCGGTCTGGAAGAAGGCCTGGGCGGTATCGAAGGGCATGAAGACCAGCGAGCTGTCGAATTCGAACATGCCCACTTCAAAGAGGCCGACCACGGGGAAACTCACCTGCCGGGGCATGCCGCCGAACGGCGTCGCCACGGTGCGTGGCGAGATCAGGTTCAGCTCGTCGCCAAGCCGGAGCCCCAGGCGCTGGGCCATACGGGTGCCGATCAGCACGCCCTTGCCCTGGAAATCGTCCAGACTGCCGGCACGAATGTTGTTCGCGATCAGGGTCTTGCGCTCAAGGCTTTCGCGGGTGAAGCCGCGGACCAGCGCGCCGCGGGCATCATCGGGTCCGCTCGCCAGCACCTGGCCCTCGACCATCGGCAGGGCGCGGACGACCACCTGGGCCTTTTCGAGGTCGGCCGAAATGCCGCCATAATCCTGAATGCCGCGCCCCGAGGCGCTGAACACGGTCATATGGCCGTTAAGGCCCAGGATCCGGTCGACCAGCTGGTCGCGGAAGCCCTTCATCACCGCCAGCACCACGATCAGCGTGCCCACGCCGAGTGCAATGCCCAGCAGCGAAAAGCCGGCGATGACCGAGATGAACCCTTCCTTCCGCCGGGCTCTGAGATAGCGGAAGGCGAGAAGACGCTCGACTGTCCTGAACATGCGGGTTCCGTTGGCCAGAGGATCGAGGGGATGGGGACGATATGTGCGGGCCGACTTTAGGCACAGCCCGATCATGGTGCAACCAAATGCCCCATCATGCAGAGGGGATCACGACATCGTCACGGGATCGGGGCGGAAAACCGGTCCATGATCCCATGAACTCCTTCGAGCGGACCGGACGACGATGGCAGAGGATCCTCAGCTTGAAGCGTTGCAGGACAGGCTCCTGCACAGAATAGAGAGCTATGTGCCGGTGCGTGGACGGCCGGCACCGCCACGCCCGGCCCTGATCGAGGCGTTCCGGCGGTATCCTCGCCATCTCTTTTTGCCGCGCTATCGCCCGGCAGATCAGCCTGAGGGGCCGGCACTTGCCCCGGGTGACGCCGGATTTCCGGACGGCGCCTATGAAGACTGCCCGCTCTGGTACGTCGACGATCGCGGCGCCTCCCTGCCCGCCTCCTGCTCCGAGCCGGGCTTCATTTTCCATCTGGCCGAGCTGCTGGACGTGCGGCCCGGTCATCGGGTGCTGGAAATCGGCTGCGGCACCGGCTGGCTGCTCGCGATCCTCGCTCATGCCGCGGGACCGGACGGAGAGGCGTTGGGCGTGGAGATCAATCCCGCTCTGCAGGCTCTGGCGACCCGCAATCTTGCGGTTACAGGGGCCCCAAACGCCATCGCCGTCGCCGGCGACGGCTTGGCTGCCGCCGGCCCTGGGCCTTTCGACCGGATCATCATGACCGCCTCGGCCTGGCATCTTCCGGCCGCGACTCTCACCCTTCTCACGGAAGGCGGACTTGCCATTCTTCCAATTCGCAACAAGGGCTTGTCCGAAGAGGTTCATGTTCTGGAGCGGCGTGGCCCGGCGCTGGTGTCGCGCCTGACACGCCTCTGCCGCTTCGTGCCGCTGGCTGGCCGCGATGGCGCGGATGCCGATCTCCTCATGCCTCGTCTGACCGCAGACCCCGACATCGCCCGACTCGGCGAAACCGGCCAGCCACGATCGCTCGATTTCGGCCAATCGGCACCGGATCGGATGATGCCGCCGGCCCTCGCCTTCACCGCCTGGGCATCAAAGCTGGAGCCGCGCTTCCGCGCCTGGCGGCTCGGCCCGGGCGACGGGCGGCCATCCCTGTTCGGTGATCCGGAGATGCATGGCTTCGGTCTGGTGGACACGGCCGCCGGGTCTGCCACTCTCTGGCGCGCAGGCCAGGTGATCGCTTATGGCGACGAGAGCACACGCGATGCGCTCTTCGACCATCTGGCGCGATGGACGACACAGGGCGGGCCGACGGGTTATGCTTTCGGCCTTGGCATCGCTGCCGCCGGCGCGGCATCGCCGGTCTCACACCATGCTTATCGTGAGCGCCGGGGTCCGCTCGATTTCTGGTGGTGGCTGCGCCCGCCCGCCGAACGGCTGTAGCAACCCGACATTTTCATCGTCCCTCGCGCTCCAGCCGCGCGCAGGCCGCTGCGATCGCATTCTGGGCCGGATCGTCCAGCCGCTCGCCATTCCAGGTGACCGTGCCGTCGGCGGCGATCGTCACCTGGCCGAGATCGACCTCTGCCGCCCCCAGCGGCTGGTCCTCGAAATAGCCGAAGCGTTCAAGCGGCAGGCCGAGGTCGATGGTGATGCCGCGGCCGAGCGCGCGTTCGGCTGCGCGCGCGCCATAGCCCCCATCCAGATCGGCGGGAGCCACGGCATTTCCGTTCACATCCACGCCCGGCTGATAGGTCACGTCGGCATCCGGCCGGTGGACGGTCAGCCGGCTGCAGAAGGCCCGGTCGACCGTGACGGTCACGCCACGACCATTGCCGTCGATGCGGATCGGTGCCGTAGCATGCTCGCCAGCCGCCACCGCGCCGGTGTATAAGCCGAGAAGGACAATCGCGCCGATCCCCGCCGCACGTCCGGTCGCCCGCCGACCGGGTCCGTGACGTCCCTCCGGTCGCGGCGCCCTCGACAACGACAGAAACCGAAGCGACCCCCGGGGCCGCTGACGCAGGCCCTGTGCGGCTTGTGTGCAGCCCCGCCGCCGGAGCATCGGATCGGTCTTCCCAATCGGCATTGCCTTACCCGTCCAGGAGCTTGCGGGAATGCTCAAAACCTATTTCCAGCTCGATCAGCTCGGCACCACGGTCCGCCGGGAAGTCGTCGCAGGTGTGACGACCTTCCTGACCATGGCCTATATCATCTTCGTCAATCCGGTGATCCTCGCCAACACCGGCATGGATCAGGGCTCGGTTTTCGTCGCCACCTGCGTGGCGGCGGCGGTCGGCTCGCTGATCATGGGCCTTTATGCCAACTATCCCGTGGCTCTGGCACCGGGCATGGGTCTGAACGCCTTCTTCACCTTCACGGTCGTGATGGAGATGGGCTACACCTGGAACCAGGCCCTGGGTGCGGTGTTCATCTCGGGCGCGGTGTTCTTCATCCTGGCCCTGCTCAAGGTCCGGGAATACATCATCAACTCGATCCCGATGACGCTGAAGCTGTCGATCTCGGCAGGTATCGGCCTGTTCCTCGCGATCATCGCGCTCGAGAACGCCAAGGTCATCGTCGACCATCCGGCCACCCTGCTGACGCTGGGTGACATCGGCCAGCCCACCGTGCTGCTCGCAGCCCTCGGCTTCTTCGTGATCTGCGCCCTGCACTATCGCAACATCACCGGCAGCATCATCATCGGCATTCTGCTGGTGACCATCCTGTCGATCCTGCTCGGCCTGAACCAGGCGCAGGGCATCGTCAGCGCGCCGCCGTCGATCGCGCCCACCTTCTTCGAACTCGACATCGCCGGGGCCTTCGAGGCCGGCATGTTCGGCGTGATCTTCGCCTTCCTGTTCGTCGACATGTTCGACACCGCCGGCACGCTGGTCGGTGTCGCCCATCGCGGCGGCCTGCTCGACAAGGACGGCAAGCTGCCCCGCATCGGCAAGGCCCTGCTGGCCGACAGCGGCGCCACCATGGTCGGCGCCATCTTCGGCACCTCTACCGTCACCAGCTATATCGAAAGCGCCTCGGGCATCAATGCCGGCGGCCGCAGCGGCCTGACCGCGGTGGTGGTGGCGATCCTGTTCCTGGTCGCCCTGTTCTTCTCGCCGCTGGCGGGCTCGGTGCCGGCCTATGCCACCGCACCGGCCCTGCTCTTCGTGGCTCTGCTGATGGCGCGCGGCCTGGCCGAACTCGACTGGGACGACATGACCGAGGTGGCACCGGGTGTGCTGGCGGCCATCAGCATGCCGCTCACCTACTCCATCGCCAACGGTATCGCCCTCGGTTTCATCTCCTATGCCGCGATCAAGCTGCTGGCCGGCCGGGCCCGCGAGGTCTCGATCGCCGTCTGGGTGCTGGCCGTGGTCTTCGTGCTGAAGTTCGCCTTTATCGGCTGACCTGCTGATACAACGGACAAAAGCGGCGACGCTCCACATGGTGCGTCGCCGTTTTCATATGTCGGAACCCGAATGTGCACCGCACCATCACACGGATCAGCACGGTTCGAAGCTTTCCCGATTTCCCCCGTTTTTGTAATGACCTGACGATTTTTGCGTTTTTTGCACTGCACACATGCAAAAAACTGGTGACGGACGTCACATTCCTGCGTACTCTCCCCTTGCCGACGTAAAGGGCACCGGCAGACAGAACCGGCCCAACGTCTAGGGAGGGTGTAACCGGCGCAAGCCGGAGGGATCGACCGCAAGAGCATCCGGTGGCCACGATGCCACCACGCCGGGTTGAACGCGCGGCGCCAGGAGCCACGGCGATCCCAGGAGAGTAAAGAGTTCAGGCGTCCCGGCAGCAACGATCGGGCGCCCACAAAACAACAATGATAACAATCAGCTACGCCGATCGGTTGCCGTCGAATCGGACGTGGTGATCAGCACCAAGCGGAATCTTCGATCAAGGCCGTGCTTGCACGGTCTTTTTTTTGCGCAGGAGCGGTCACCTTCAGTGGCCGTCGGACCTGGTGTCGCGCGCCGCATATCGCTGGGGCGTGGTGCCCAGCATCCGCCGGAACATGGCGGTGAAGGCGCTTGGACTGTCATAGCCGAGGCGGGCTGCAACCATGGCCACCGGCATGCCCTGCGACAGCAGCGAGACCGCTTCGACCAGCCGTGCCTGCTGGCGCCAGCGCAGGAAGCCCATACCGGTCTCGCGCGCGAAGGCGCGGGCGAGCGTCCGGGTGCTGGCCCCGGCGCTTTCCGCCAGCCGTTCGAAACCCGCATCTTCCCCCGGATCATCCAGAACCCGCCGGCACAGGCGTTGAAGCCGCGGATCGCGCGGCCAGGGCAGATGCAGCGGCAGGGTGCGCGGCGCCTGCAATTCATGAAGGATCAGGGCCGCCACCGCCTCGCCGCGACTGCCATCTGCATAGTCCATGGGCTCGGCCACGGCCGCCAGGATCAGCTCGCGCAGCAGGGTCGTGACCTCGATCACGGTACAGGCATCGGGCAGCCGCTTCGCCGGCTCGGGCGCCACATAGACCGTGCGCATCGACACCGGCCCGATCATCCGAACCGAATGCTCCACCCCGGGCGGGACCCACAGCCCGCGCATCGGCGGCACCAGCCAGATGCCGTCGGCCGCAGTGATCTCCATAACCCCGGCCGCAGCATGAAGCAGCTGGCCACGCGGGTGGATATGCGGCGGAATGACCGTGCCCGGCGTCAGTTCCTTGGCCATCGCCGCCACCGGCCGGGTGACGTGCTGATAGTCGGCCGCGTCGGTGCTGCGCATGCCCCTGCCCTCCCTATCGGGCGATGGCGTCCTGTCCGATTCTCGACGATCTTCGACCAGACATCGCCTATCGGTCGACCTTAGACTGAAACCAGATCGCCGGGAAGCCCGGTATCCCTGCTCCCTTGCCACCCCGCGCCGCCGGACCGCCGCCATGACCCACGCCCGCCGCGTCATCAGTTTCATCAACATCGCCCATGTGGTCGACCACATGTTCATGCTGATCTTCCCGACCGCGGTGATCGGCATGACCGCCAGTTTCGACATGTCCTATGGTGAGCTGCTTACCCTGTCGCTCGGCGGCTTCATCGCCTTCGGTGCCGGCTCGCTCCCCGCCGGCTGGCTGGGCGATGTCTGGAGCCGGCGGAACATGATGGCGGTGTTCTTCTTCGGCATCGGGACCGCGGCAATCCTGACCGGCTTCGCCTCGGGCCCCACGGGCATCGCCGCCGGGTTGACCCTGATCGGCCTGTTCGCCGCCATCTACCACCCGGTGGGCACGGCGATGCTCACCGCCCATGCCGACCGGCTGGGCCACGAAATCGGCGTCAACGGCGTGTTCGGCAATCTGGGGGTCGCCTTTGCGGCGCTGATCACCGGCGGCATCACCCAGTATCTGGGGTGGCGTGCGGCATTCATCATTCCCGGCGTGCTGGTGATGGCGGTGGGGGTGGCCTTCCTGCTGCTGGTGCCGGACCGGCCGGCCCCGACCCCCAAAACCAAGGCCTCCGCCGGGCCGATTCCGCGCGGTGTGATGGTGCGCGCCTTCGCCATTCTGGCCGTGGTCACCATCGCCGGCGGGCTGGTGTTCAACGCCACCACCATCGTCATGCCGCAGCTCTTCACCGAACGGCTCGCCAATCTGGTCTCCACGCCGCTGGGCGTGGGTGCCCTCACCTGTCTGGTCTTCGTGCTCGGCGCCACCTCGCAGCTGATCGTCGGCCGGCTGATCGACCGCTACAGCCTGCGGGCGGTCTTCGTGCCGCTCGCCGCCCTGCAGGCGCCCTGCCTGCTGCTGGCCGCCACCACCGGCGGCTGGGTGCTGCTGCCGCTTGCGGTGGTGATGATGTTCGCGATCTTCGGTCAGGTGACCATCAATGACGGCATGGTCGCCCATTACACCGCCGACCGCTGGCGGGCCCGGGCCTATGCCGTGCGCTATCTGGTCTCGTTCGGGGCCAGCGCCTGCGCGGTGCCGCTGGTCGCTTTCATGCATGATCACGGCTCGGGCTTTGCAGGGCTGTTCCCGGTGCTCGCCGCTTTCGGTGGTGCGGTCTTCGCCGGCGCCCTGGTCTTCCCGGGCCGGCCCCGGCGGCAGCCGGCGATGGCCGCCGCCGAGTGATCCCGCATCGGTCGACCGGACAGCGGTTCAGCCGGCCACGTCGATCACCACCTTGCCCGTCGCCCGCCCTTCTTCCAGATGGGCCTGGGCATCGGCAGCATGGGCCAGATCGAAGCGCGCCGGATCGAGCAGCGGCCTCATCCGCCCGCTGTCGACCAGGGCCGCGATCCGGCGCATGATCTCGCCATGATGTTCACGCCCGACATCGTGCAGCACGGGGATGATCATGAACACCACATGCAGATCCAGCCCCTTCAGATGCATCAGGGTCAGATCGGCCGGGAACTGGGACACGATCGTGACCACACGGCCGTTGAGCCGCGCGCCGGCGAAGGACGTCACCAGATCCTTGCCCCCGGTCGCATCCATGACCACGTCGAAGCCGCGGCCGCCGGTCAACCGGCCGACATAGGCCTCGACGCTCTCCTCGCGATAGTTCACCGTCTCGTCGGCCCCCAGATCGCGGGCGATCGCCGCCTTCTCGGGCGACGAGATCGTGGTGGTGACATGGGCGCCGGCCGCCTTGGCGATCTGGATCGCGACATGCCCGACACCGCCGGCACCGCCATGGATCAGCACCCGTTCGCCCGGCTGCACCCGCGCCCGGTCGATCAGCCCTTCCCAGGCGGTGATGGAGACCAGCGGCAGGGCGGCCGCCTCGCGGAACCCCAACCCGGCCGGCATGCGGGCAATCAGCCGGGCATCGGCGCGCATATATTCGGCATAGGTGCCGTCAACGGTCTTTACACCGCCTGGCGAACCGAACACCCGGTCACCGACCGCGAAGCCCGTGACGCCCTCGCCCAGCGCCACGACTTCGCCGGCCATGTCGCAGCCCTGGATGCCCGGCAGGGCCGGCGCCATCGGCGGACCGTTGCGGCGGATCTTCCAGTCGACCGGGTTGACGCTGGCGGCGTGGATCTTCACCAGCACCTCGCCGCGGCGCGGCGGCTGCACCGGCACCCGGCCGGGCTTCAGATTGTCGGGATCGCCGAAGCCGTGCAGCACGGCGGCGGACATTTCGCGCGGGATCGTGGTCATCCTGTCGGTCTCCGGAATGAGGGGCATTGTGTAGAACCGCATTGAAGCGCGGCGCGATTCATGATGGAAATGAATAGTCTCAATCCCAAGAAACACGTTTCTTCATGGATGGTGGGTGATGAGCCAGCCCGATCTGGATGTCGATCTGCTTCGCAGCTTCCTGGCGGTGGCGGAGACCGGCGGCTTCACCACGGCCGGTGAACGGCTTGGCCGCACGCAATCGGCGATCAGCGTCAAGATCCGCCGGCTGGAAGAGAGTCTGGGCCGGCGGGTCTTTGCCCGCACCAGCCGGTCTCTGGCGCTGACCGCCGATGGCGAATTGCTGCTGGGCTATGCCCGGCGCATGCTGGCGCTGCACGACGAAACCCTGCGCCGCTTTTCGGAACCCGAGGCGGAGGGGGAGCTGCGCATCGGGGTTGCGGAATACTTCGTTCCCCGCCATCTGCCGGCGGTGCTTTCGGCCTTCGCCCGTGCCCATCCGCGGGTGCGGGTAGAGGTTCGCGCCGCCATGGGCTCAAGCCTGATGGAGGCACTGGACCGGGGCACGGTGGATCTGGTGATCGCCAACCGTGATGCCGGCGTCGACCGCGGCCGGGTGCTGATGACCGAGCCGCTGCGCTGGGTGGCGGCTCCCGATTTCCAGATCGATGCCGAGGCACCGCTGCCGCTCTGCACCCTGCCCGCGCCCTGCATCTTTCGCGCCCGGGCGATCGAGGCCCTCGACCAGCGGCTGCGGCGCTGGCGGGTGGTCTACACCTCGGAAAGCGTCGCAGGCGTCTCGGCGGCGGTGACCGCCGGCCTCGGCATCGGCGTGCTCTGCGACTCGACCGTGCCCGCCGGGCTGAAACTGCTGACCGATGAGCACGGCTTCCCGCCGCTGGGCGAAGTTGAGCTGGCTGTCTTCGGAGAAGCCAAAGCGCCGCCCGCCCTCGCCCAGTCCTTCACCGGCTTCGTCGCCGAGCGGTTGCGCGCTCTGCTTCCCGGACGCTGCGCGGCTTAGACCCAGACTTGCGCAGGCCATCTCGGTGACCGATCATCACCGGCAGTTCCCTCGACGGATGAGCGCTTCCCATGGTCAGCAACACCCTGCCCGACGGCCTGTTCCTGGCCTGGGCTGCGATTTTCGGCATCGGCATGCTGGGGGCGATGTCGCCCGGGCCCAATCTGATCATCACCATGCGCACCACGCTGACCCGCGGCCGCGCCCACGGTTTTGCGGTTGCAACCGGCCTCGCCTGCGGCAATGCCGTGCACGCGACCTTTGGCCTCGTCGGCATCACGGTGCTGATCGCGAGCACACCCTGGGCCTATGACGTGCTGCGCTGGGCGGGGGCCGCCTTCCTGATCTGGATCGGCGCCAAGGCCCTGTTCTCGCGTCACTCGCCGATCGTGGCCGCGGGCATGGCAGCCGGGACCGCGGTCGAGCCGCGCAGCTACCGCGCCTCGATGATGGCCGGGCTCGCCACCAATCTGCTCAACCCCAAGGTCTCGATCTTCTTTCTGGCGCTGTTCACCCAGATCATCGATCCGGCAACGCCCGAGCCGGTGAAGATCCTCTATGGCGCGACCATGGTTGCGGTGGAACTTCTGTGGTTCGGCAGCGTCGCCTGCTTCATCGGCAGCCCCGGCATCCGCCGCCGCCTGCTCAGGGTCGGCCCCTGGATCGACCGCCTGACGGGCGGAGCACTGATGGCGCTGGGGCTGCGGCTGGCGATCATCCGCGGGATCTGATCGGCAGACGGTCCAGACAGATGCCGCCATAATAAGTTGCGTACTTCATGGCGCCATCGAAGATCTTGAAGCCCATCCTGGCGATGGGATGCACGATCCGCTCCCACCCCCGAAGCCCTCGCTTCTTAACGAAACGCGCGTCTTCGATCGTGGAGGCGACGTCGTCATCGGGAATGGCTGGTGACGGCACAATGCATCGTACACGCAGACGATGCAGCCATACCTGGCCGTAGAGAATGTCGACGGGCGTCCAGAGCGTGCGGCCACATGCAGCAAGAACTCCGGCGGCCCTGGCCGTGACCACATAGCCGCAGGCAGTCCCCGGCGTTCCGAAGAAGCGGCAGAGCGTCAGGCCGTTGCCGAGATCGGCAACCACCTTCCGACGCTTGATGTTTTTGGGCTTGCCGAGAAAGCGCACGAAATCCCAGCCCCGATCACCCTGCACCGGCCCGCAGCCAGAGAGAATCTCCAGCACCTGCGGCAGGTGATCTGCGAGAATGGCGTCATCCTCAAGCACCATGGCGCACTCCAGTCCGCGTGCCGCAATCTCGGCACAGACTGCGAAATGAGACTGGGCACATCCGATCTCACCGTCCGTCAGATCCTTGCCGTAGAGGAGTCGGCGTAATCTACCGGCATATCGGCGCTCCGAGGGGGGGAGCTTCCGACCATCAATACCCCAGAAGATCTCCGCCGTCAGGCCCAGCTCGGCCAGCCTGTCCAGAATACGGCGCCGACGGTCGACGGATGTCTGCAGACTGATGACGAAAATATGCATGCGCCCCCACGGCTCGACGACAGGCCAAGTCACCCTTGTGCCAGGTTCTATACCTGGCGGACTTCCGCAGTCATGGAAAATATCATTGCACCAGCCCGGCCAGCATGCCCGACCGGATCAGTTGGTCAATGCCATAGGTGACGGCAATGGCGACCAGGCTGGTGGCGCCTGCCTTGATCCACATGCGCGGATTGCGCGGTGCGCCCGATGCCTCGGCGTGTTCGTCCTTCCGGTCGTGGCGCACGCCGATCGGCAGGACCATGAAGAACAACAGCCACCAGACGATGACATAGACCAGGGCGGCGGTGAACCAGCTCTGCATCGGGCGAGGGCTCCCGTATGTGCAAGGACTATCATGCACGACGCCCGCCGGGCGCATCGGACCGGCGGGCGTCGCACAAAACCCGGATCTGACCGGACGACCGCTCAGACCTGCTCCAGCTCGACCAGCGTGCCGTTGGTGTCCTTGGGGTGCAGGAACAGGATCGGCTTGTCATGGGCGCCGATCTTCGGCTCGCCGTCGCCCAGAACCCGCATGCCGTCGGCCTTCAGCTTGTCGCGCGCGGCATAGATGTCCTCGACCTCGTAGCACACATGGTGCACGCCGCCGGACGGGTTGCGCTCCAGGAACTTGGCCACCGGGCTGTCCTCGCCCAGCGGATGCAGCAGTTCGATCGCGGTGTTGTCGAGACGCACGAAGACGGTGGTCACGCCATGGGCCGGCTGATCCTTGGCGGCCGAAACGGTGGCGCCGAAAGTGTTCCGGTACAGGTTCGCCGCCGCCTCGATATCGGGGACGACGATGGCCACGTGGTTGAGGCGTCCGATCATCGGCTCTGTGTCTCCTCACGATGGGGCCGGAACCGCTTGCCGGCACCCGTTCTTGCTATTGATTGCACCCGGTATTCGCCCGCCCCCGGCTGCGGATATCGAGGGGGCGGACGGAAGGCCGTTGTTGCGTTGCGTCCTGTCCGGCCGCAACGCAACATAATGACCTAGATTCGCACGACATGCACGTCGATCAAGGGCTTCTTGCCACGACGGGTCCTGAGCCGGCGACGCAGGGCCAGTCGGGCGACCTCGTGGATGCGCTCGTCCTTCAGCACCTCGTCGTCATCCAGCCCGTCGATCGCCTCGGCCAGATCCTCGACCAGATCGGCGGCCAGGCTGTCCTCGTCGTCATCGGGGTCGGAGACACCCGGCAGCGCCACCCGCGGATCCGCCTTCAACTCGCCATACTGGTCGACGACCACGGTGGCGAAGGCGGCCCCTTCGTAGAGCATGCGCTTGCGGGCGCGGATCACCTCGCCATCGGCGGGCAACACCTCGGTGCCGTCGGCGATCAGATAGCCGCTGGCGATCTTCGCGATCCGCCCCGGCGTCCCCGGTGCCAGGCGAACCAGCGCGCCGTTTTCCACCGTCACCGCCTCGGGCACCTGCAGGCTGCGGGCCAGCGCGACATGCTCGATCAGATGGCGGGGTTCGCCATGCACCGGTACGGCGATGCGCGGCTTCACCCAGCGATACATCCGGGCCAGCTCGTCGCGGCCGCCATGGCCCGAGACATGGATGTCGGCGTCACGCTCTGTGATCACCTCGGCGCCCTGACGGGCCAGCTGGTTCAGCAGCCGGCCGATCTTGCGCTCATTGCCGGGGATCTGGCGCGAGGACAGCAGAACGGTGTCGCCCTCGCGCAGATCCGCCGCCGGATGCTCGCCCCGGGCGATGCGGGCAAGCGCCGCATTGGGTTCCCCCTGGCAACCCGTCACCAGATAGAGCAGACGCTCGGCCGGCAGCCGGTCGGCCTCGCGATCGCTGGCAAGAAGATCGGCGATGTCCAGATAGCCGGTCTCGGTCGCCGCCCGGATCATCCGGTCGAGGCCGCGGCCCAGAACCACCACCTTGCGCCCGGCATCCGCCGCGGCCTTCACCACCGTCTCGACCCGGGCGATGTTGGACGCGAAGGTGGCCACGAAGACCTGCCCCTTGCGGCCCTTGACCAGATCACCCAGCCTGGCGCGCACATCGGCTTCCGACCCCGCATCCGCTTCGCGGAATACATTGGTCGAATCGCAGACCATGGCGAGGACGCCTTCCTCGCCAATCTCGCGCAGCCGGTCTTCGTCGGTCACGTCGCCGACCAGCGGTTCGGGATCGATCTTCCAGTCGCCGGTATGCATCACCGTGCCGAAGGGCGTGCGGATCGCGATCGCATTCGGCTCGGGGATCGAATGGGTCAGCGACACGAATTCCATGTCGAACGGCCCCAGTTGCAGGCGGCCGCCGAGCGGAATTTCGGTGATGTCGAGTTCGCGCTCCGAAACGCCGGATTCCTTCAGCTTCGCGCGCACCACGGCGGCGGCAAAAGGCGTGGCGTAGATCGGCAGCCGCAGCCGCCGCCAGAGATAGGGAACCGCGCCCAGATGGTCCTCGTGGGCGTGGGTCAGCACGATTGCCGCGATCGCGTCGCGCCGGGCTTCGAGGAATGCGATGTCGGGCAGGACGACATCGACGCCGGGCAGCCGGTCATCGGCAAAGCCCAGGCCGAAATCGACCACGACCCAGCTGCCGCGGCAGCCATAGAGATTGAGATTCATCCCGATCTCATTGGCCCCGCCCAGCGGCAGAAACAGCAATTCCTCGCCCGGCTCGATCCTCACGGTCGGGGGTAGCGCGTCATCCTTCTGTCGTGTCATGCCTTCTCGGAAATGTTGAGCCGGTGGATTTCCAGCAGGCCGACCAGGGTGATATCCGGGTCGGCATGCTGGATCGCATCGGTCGCGTTGAAGAAGATGGGGGCGAGTCCGCCGGTGGCGATCACCGTCATCGGCTTGCCGTATTCATCGACGATCCGACGTACCAGACCTTCGATCAGCCCGACATACCCCCAGAAGACGCCGGCCTGCATTGCCGGCACGGTATCCTTGCCGATGACCTTCTCCGTGCGTTCCACGGCGATCCTCGGCAGTTTCGCGGCGGCGCGGTGCAGCGCCTCCAGTGACAGGTTGATGCCCGGTGCGACCACGCCACCCTGATAGGAGCCGTCGGCGCCGACCACATCGAAGGTGGTCGCGGTGCCGAAGTCGATCACGATCAGGTCCCCGCCATAGATCTTGTGGGCGGCGATGGCGTTCACCAGGCGGTCGGCGCCCACTTCGCGCGGGCGGTCCATATCGATCCGAAGCCCGAGATTGACCTCGGGGTCGCCGATCATCATCGGCTCGGAGCGAAAATACTTCAGGCACAGCTGCCGAAGCGAAAACTTGGTCTGCGGCACCACCGACGAGATGATCACCGCATGGACGTCGTCGACGGTCAGCCCCTCGAGCGCGAACAGCTGCAGCAGCCAGACGGCGTATTCATCCGCCGTGCGCCGGCCGTCGGTGCTCGCCCGCCATTGCCCGCGCCAGCCATCGCCGTCATGAACCGCAAACACCGTATTGGTGTTGCCGACATCGATGGTGAGCAGCATGGGCGTGTTCCTTCCCGTCTCATCTCGTTCATGCGCCGCCCGTTACCGGCGGTTTCGCAAACACCACCTCGCCGGCCGCCAGCCGGCGGACACTGCCATCCGGCTGTGCGAGCAGCAGCGATCCGTCGTCATCGATGCCGTCGAACCGACCGGTCACCGGCGTTGTGCCATAGCGCACGGTCGCGGTCTGTCCGATGCCATAGGCTGCCGCCAGCCAGTCTTCCCGAATGGCCGCCAGCCCGCCCCGCATCCAGGCCGAACGGCGGTTGAGGAAGGCAGGGCCGAACGCCTCGACCAGATCCCGAACCATGAGATGGTGTGCGCCGGGCTGTTCCGCCAGCACGATCGGCGGAAACACCCCGTCGGTCGGCCCCGGATGCACCCGGACATTGGCGCCGATCCCTGCGATCACATAGAGACCGCGGGCATCCTCGCCACTCTCCAGCAGCGTCCCGCTCAGCTTGCCGACGCCCCCCTCGCCCGCCAGCAGCAGGTCGTTGGGCCATTTCACCGCCGGACGGACGGTAGCGCCCGCCGGCAGGATCGCCCGAACCGCATCGGCCATCGCCAGGCCCGAGACGAGAGAAAGCTGCGCCGCAAGTCCGATCGGGACCTGCGGGCGCAGCAGAAGGCTCATATACAGATTGCCGACCGGCGACAGCCATTGGCGGCCCTGGCGACCACGCCCCGAGGTCTGGCGGGACGCGATGACCAGGGTGCCGTCGGGTGCACCGGCCTCGGCCAGGCGGCGCGCTTCGAGGTTGGTGCTTTCCACCTCCTCCAGCGCCACCACCGTAAAGGCCGGCGGCAGCTCCGGCGCGCCGTCCGCGGCCGCGGTCACGGCATCAGCGCCGCAGCGGCCTGCCCGGCATAGTCGAGCAGCAGGCCCGGCCAGATGAAGTACAGCATCGTGAAGGCGAAGCTGACCCCCAGCGTCACGGTCAGGCCCGGGCTGACGCCACGGTCCAACGCCTCGGCCGGCTCGTCGAAATACATCACCTTGACGACGCGCAGATAGTAGAAGGCGCTGACCACGCTCGACGCCACGCCGACCACCGCCAGAACGATGAACCCGGCATCGACCGCAGCGCGGAAGACGAACAGCTTACCGATGAAGCCCGCCAGCGGCGGAATACCTGCCAGCGAGAACATCATCGCCCCCATCACGAAGGCGAGCACGGGCCGGGAACGCGACAGGCCGGCGAGATCCGAGATCTCTTCGACCATCCGGCCCTGACGGCGCATGACCAGCACGATCGAGAAGGTGCCGAGCGTCATGAACAGGTAGATCGCCATATAGGCCGCGACGCCGCGGAAGCCGTCCGCCGTGCCGGCGGTGAGGCCGACCAGGGCATAGCCGACATGGCCGATCGAGCTGTAGGCGAGCAGGCGCTTGACGTTGGTCTGGCCGATGGCGGCGAAGGCCGCCAGAACCATCGAGGCCACCGAGATGAACCAGGTGATCTGCTGCCAGCTGTGGACGAGGCCACCGAAGGGCTCGGCCAGCACACGGATGAGCAGGCCCATTGCCGCGATCTTGGGCGCCATGGCGAAGAAGGCCGACACGCTGGTCGGCGCGCCTTCATAGACGTCGGGCGTCCACATGTGGAACGGCACCGCCGAGATCTTGAAGGCCAGGCCGACCAGGATGAAGACCAGACCGACCAGAACGCCGAGCGAGGGCTGGCCCTGCAGGCTCTGCGCGAGCGCCTCGAAGCTGGTCGAGCCGGCGAAGCCATAGACCAGGCTGCACCCGTAGAGCAGCATGCCCGAGGACAGCGCGCCCAGGACGAAGTACTTCAGACCCGCCTCGGTCGACCGCACGCTGTCGCGCTTGAAGGCGGCGAGCACGTAGAGCGACAGGCTCTGCAGCTCCAGGCCCATATAGAGCGCGATCAGGTCGTTCGACGAGATCATCATCATCATGCCGACCGTGGCGAGCACGATCAGCAGCGGATATTCGAAGCGCACCACGCCTTCGCGGGCGAGGTAGTCGCGGGCCATGACGAGAGAGAACATCGACGCGATCAGCACCAGCACCTTCATGAAGGCGCCGAAGCTGTCGGTCACGAACATGCCGTTGAAGGTCACGACCCGCCCCTCGGGGCCGGTCACGATCAGAACGGCGGCGATGGCGAAGCCGATGCCGGCCAGCCAGGACAGCAGGCCGGTGGCCTTGTCCTTACCCGCAAAGACGCCGACGACGACAAGGGCAAGGGCCAGCGCTGCGAGCCAGAGCTCGGGCAGCGCCGGGGCGAGATCGGGAAGAGGATAGGACGTCATCTTGTGCCTCGATGCCTCTCGTCAGCGCTGCGCGAGCTGGTTCACGGTGTCGAGCACCATGGCGGCCTTCTCGACCTGAACCTGGGTCAGCAGGTTGGCGACCGAGGCGCGGATCGGCTCGAGGAAGGTCTCGGGATAGATGCCCATCCAGAGGGTGAGCACCACCAGCGGCGCGAAGGCCAGGACCTCACGACGGTTCATGTCGAGGATGCCCTTCAGATCCTCGCGGACCAGCTCGCCGAACACCACCCGACGGTAGAGCCACAGCATGTAGCAGGCGCCCAGGATCACGCCGGTGGCGGCGATGAAGGCAACCCAGGTATTGGCCTGGAAGGCGCCGACCAGCACCAGGAACTCACCCACGAAGCCCGAGGTGCCGGGCAGGCCGATCGAGGCCATGGTGAAGAACAGGAAGATCAGCGCGTAGCCGGGCATCCGGTTCACCAGGCCGCCATAGCGGTCGATGTCGCGGGTGTGCATGCGGTCGTAGACGACGCCCACGCAGAGAAACAGCGCACCGGACACAAGCCCGTGGCTGAGCATCTGAATGATCGAGCCTTCGATGCCCTGGGTGTTGAAGGTGTAGATGCCGATGGTCACGAAGCCCATATGGGCGACCGAGCTGTAGGCGATCAGCTTCTTCATGTCGCCCTGCACCAGGGCCACGAGCGAGGTGTAGACCACCGCCACCATCGACAGGCCGAAGATCAGCGGCGCGAAGTACTGGCTCGCATCCGGCAGCATCGGCAAGCTGAAGCGCAGGAAGCCGTAGCCGCCGACCTTCAGCAGGATGCCTGCCAGCAGAACCGAACCGGCCGTCGGCGCCTCGACATGGGCGTCGGGCAGCCAGGTGTGCACCGGCCACATCGGCATCTTCACCGCGAACGAGGCGAACATCGCCAGCCACAGGAAGATCTGCGCCTCGCGGCCGAAGGGGGTGGCCATCAGGGTCGGGATGTCGGTGGTGCCGGCCTGGAAGTACATGTAGAGCAGCGCCACCAGCATCAGCACCGAACCGAGCATGGTGTAGAGGAAGAACTTGAAGGACGCGTAGATCCGCCGCTTGCCGCCCCAGATGCCGATGATCAGGAACAGCGGGATCAGCATCGCCTCGAAGAAGAAGTAGAAGAGGACGAAGTCGAGCGCCACGAAGGAGCCGATGATCAGCGTTTCCATGGCCAGGAACGCGATCATGTATTCCTTCACCCGCTTGGTGATCGATTCCCAGCTCGCCAGCACGCAGATCGGGATCAGCAGGGTGGTGAGCAGGACGAACCAGAGCGAGATGCCGTCGATGCCGAGATGGTAGTCGATCCCGTAGCCCGGGAACCACTCCGCCTTCTCGACGAACTGGAAGGCAGCGGTCGAGCTGTCGAAGCCCGTCCACAGCAGCAGGGAGATCAGGAAGGTGATGACGCTCGTCCACAGCGCGACGCTGCGGGCGTTGCGGGCCACGGTCGCCTCGTCACCACGGATCAGCAGGATGAACCCCGCGCCGATCAGCGGCAGGAAGACGACCGTTGAGAGAAGCGGCCAATCCGTCATCACCAGCCGGCCTCCAGACCGAAGAAGAAGTAGGACACGATCAGCGCGAGACCGATGAGCATGGCAAAGGCGTAGTGGTAGACGTAGCCGGACTGCATGCGGCCGGCACGCCGTGCCAGATCGACCGACACCGCGGCGATGCCGTCGGGGCCGAGGCCGTCGATGATCTTGCGATCACCGGCCTGCCAGAGCACACGACCGATCCAGAGCGACGGACGCACGAAGATCGCATCGTAGAGCTCGTCGAAATACCACTTGTTGAGCAGGAACTTGTGCAGACCCGAGAAGTCGCGGGCGATCTTGCCCGGCAGGTCGGGCCGGCGGGTGTAGAGGAACCAGGCCAGCGCAATGCCGCCCACGCTCATCACCAGCGGCAGCAGCTTCACCCAGCCGGGCACATGATGCGCCTCTTCCAGGATGTTGTGCTCACCCAGCATGGTGATGGCGCCGTTCCAGAAGTGCAGCTCCGGATCCACCATCGGCAGGCCGATATAGCCGGCGACGATCGCGCCCACCGCCAGCGGGAACAACGGCGCGGTCATGACCAGCGGGCTCTCATGGACATGATCCATGGTGTGCTTGTCGGCACGCGGCTTGCCATGGAAGGTCATGAACAGCAGGCGCCAGCTGTAGAAGGCAGTCATGAACGCCGCGGCGATGCCGAGCCAGAAGGCATAGGCGCCGACGCCGGTATGGGCTGCATAGGCGGTTTCGAGGATCATGTCCTTCGAGAAGAAGCCGGCGAAGGGCGGCAGACCGGCAAGCGCCAGAGAGCCGATCCACATGAAGGTGTAGGTGACCGGGATGAGCTTCCAGATGCCGCCCATCTTGCGCATGTCCTGTTCATCGGACATCGCGTGGATGACCGAGCCGGCCCCCAGGAAGAGCAGCGCCTTGAAGAAGGCATGGGTCATCAGGTGGAAGATCGCCGCCGGATAGGCACCGACACCCGCCGCGAAGAACATGTAGCCGAGCTGCGAGCAGGTCGAATAGGCGATGACCCGCTTGATGTCGGTCTGGGTGAGGCCGACGGTCGCCGCGAAGAAGGCGGTCGAGGCGCCGATCACCGTGATCATGTCGCTGGTGAAGCTGGTGAGTTCGAAGACCGGCGACAGGCGCGCGACCATGAACACGCCCGCGGTCACCATGGTGGCGGCATGGATGAGGGCCGAGACCGGGGTCGGGCCTTCCATCGCATCCGGCAGCCAGGTGTGCAGGCCGAGCTGCGCCGACTTGCCCATCGCGCCGATGAACAGCAGCACCGCGATGACTTCGATCGTCGGCAGGGTCATGCCGAGGAAGTCGATATTGGTGCCGGCCACCGTGCCGAGATCGGCGAAGATCGCATCGAAGCCGACCGAGCCGGTCACAAAGAACAGCGCGAAGATGCCCAGCGAGAAGCCGAAGTCGCCGACGCGGTTGACCACGAAGGCCTTCATCGCCGCCTTGTTCGCCGAGGGCCGCTTGTACCAGAAGCCGATCAGCAGATACGAGGCCAGACCGACGCCTTCCCAGCCGAAGAACATCTGGACCAGGTTGTCGGCGGTCACCAGCGTCAGCATCGCAAAGGTGAACAGCGACAGATAGGCCATGAAGCGCGGCTTGTGGGGGTCATGGCTCATATACCCGATCGAGTAGATATGAACCATGAACGAGACGCCGTTGACCACGATCAGCATGACGGCGGTCAGCGAGTCGATCCGGAGCGCCCAGGAGAAGGCGAGTTCGCCCGACCGGATCCAGGTGAAGAGGTTGACGGTGGTCGCGTTGCCGCCCACGGCGACATCGAAGAAGGCGACGACGGAGAGCAGCGCGGCCAGGCCGACGGCGCCGGTGGTCACGAGCTGCGACCCCCGATCGCCGATCACACGGCCGAAGAAGCCGGCGACGATCGCCGCCGCGAGCGGAAGCAGGATCAGTGCGACGTACATCGCGGCCTCAGCCCTTCATCAGGTTGATGTCCTCGACCTCGATCGAGCCGCGGTTACGGAAGTAGACCACGAGCACGGCGAGGCCGATCGCTGCTTCGGCCGCAGCGACGGTAAGGACGAACATCGCGAAAACCTGCCCCACCAGATCCTGGAGCTGGGTCGAGAAAGCGACGAAGTTGATGTTGACCGCAAGCAGCATCAGTTCGATCGACATCAGGATCGTGATGACGTTCTTGCGGTTCAGGAAGATCCCGAAGATCCCGAGGGTGAACAGGATCGCGGCCAGGACCAGATAATGCTCGACGCCGATGCTCATCAGATGCCCTTACCCGTTGGGACCTTCTTGATCTCGACCGACTCCTCGATCGTCCGCGCACTCTGCTTGGCAGGGTCCTGACGGACGACGCCGGGACGGGTGCGCAGGGTCAGGACGATCGCACCGATCATCGCGACCAGCAGCACGAGGCCGGCAGCCTGGAAGAGATAGACGTACTTGGTGTAGACGAGCTGCCCCAGCGCCTCGACGTTCGAGACGCCCTCGGGCACGCCGACCGGTGCGGCAAAGAGCGGCTGGGCCGTATCGGACAGGCCGTAGCTGCCGCCGATGAGCACCAGTTCCGCCGCCAGCACCAGCCCGATCAGCGCACCGACCGGCAGATATCGCTGAAAGCCTTCGCGGAGCTGGACGAAGTTGATGTCCAGCATCATCACCACGAAGAGGAAGAGCACCGCCACGGCGCCGACATAGACGACGACCAGGATCATCGCCAGGAATTCGGCACCCAGCAGCACGAACAGGCCGGCCGAGTTGAAGAAGGCCAGAATGAGGAACAACACCGAGTGAACCGGGTTTCGGGCGGTGATCACCATCACGCCCGATGCCACCGTCACCGCGGCGAAGAGGTAGAAGGCCAGCGCCTGAAGAACCATTCTCCGCCCTCGTCCGATCTCGTTTCTTGTCGCATGGCACCCGCTGCGGCGGCGGGTCCCTTCAAACCGTCCGCCGGCCCCTCATCGGGGCCGGCGATCTCTTACCGTCAACGGTAGGGGGCAACGTCGGCCAGGTTGGCCGCGATCTCCCGTTCCCACCGGTCGCCATTCGCGAGGAGCCTGGCCTTGTCGTAGAACAGTTCCTCGCGCGTCTCGGTCGCGAACTCGAAGTTCGGACCTTCGACGATCGCATCCACCGGGCACGCCTCCTGGCAGAAGCCGCAATAGATGCACTTGGTCATGTCGATGTCGTAGCGGGTCGTGCGCCGGCTGCCGTCGGCACGGGGTTCCGCCTCGATCGTGATCGCCAGAGCCGGGCAGATCGCCTCGCACAGCTTGCACGCGATGCAGCGCTCTTCGCCGTTGGGATACCGGCGCAGCGCATGTTCGCCGCGGAAGCGGGGGCTGATCGGGCCCTTCTCATAGGGGTAGTTCAGCGTCACCTTCGGCTTGAAGAAGTAGCGCAACGTCAGCGCCATGCCCTTCACGATCTCGGTGAGCAGGAATGCGCGTGCGGTCTGGCCGATGGATGCCATCTCAACCTCTCCTCCCCCGTCCGGGACGGTCCGGCATGGGCCGGCCCGGATGGCGGGCTTACCTTACTCCGGGAAGCGCGCTTGGCAAGCACGCGTCCCCGCATTCTGGGTCCCCTGCCCGGCTTTTGCCCGGGCAGGCTGCCTGACGGGAGCTTACTGCCCGGGCAGCCAGCCGAAACCGACCAGCACACCGGCAGTGAGCACCACCCACAGCAGCGAGAACGGCAGGAAGACCTTCCAGCCCAGACGCATCAGCTGGTCATAGCGGTAGCGCGGGAACGTGCCACGGATCCAGATGAAGGTGAACAGCAGCAGGAAGATCTTGATCAGGAACCACACCACGCCCGGAATCCAGTTCAGCGGCGCGATGTCGAACGGGGGCAGCCAGCCGCCGAGGAACAGGATGGTGGTCATCCCGCTCATCAGGATCATGTTGGCATACTCGCCCAGGAAGAAGAGCGCGAAGGGCATCGAGGAATACTCGACGTTATAGCCCGACACGAGCTCCGCTTCCGCCTCCGGAAGGTCGAAGGGCAGACGGTTGGTTTCGGCCAGCGCCGAGATGAAGAAGACCACGAACATCGGGAAGAGCGGGATGGCGAACCACACCGTCTCCTGCGCCCGCACGATCTCCGACAGGTTCAGCGACCCGACGCACAGCAGCACCGTGATAATCACGAGGCCGATCGAGACCTCGTAAGACACCATCTGTGCCGCCGAGCGCAGCGCGCCGAGGAAGGCGTAGCGCGAGTTCGACGCCCAGCCTGCGACGATGATGCCGTAGACGCCGAGCGACGAGATCGCGAACAGGTAGAGCACGCCGACATTGATGTCGGAGAGCACCCAGCCGTCGTCGAAGGGGATCACCGCCCAGGCGACAAGGCTGAGGATCAGGGTCAGCATCGGCGCGAACAGGAACAGGAACCGGTTCGAGCGCGAGGGGATGATGGTTTCCTTGGTCAGCAGCTTCAGCGCGTCGGCGAAAGGCTGAAGCATGCCGAAGGGGCCGACCACGTTCGGACCGCGGCGCATCTGGATGTAGCCGATCACCCGGCGTTCCATCAGCGTCAGATAGGCGACCGCGATCAGCAGCGGCAGCACGATGGCCAGGATCTGGGCGACGATGATCACCCCGGGCCAGACATATCCGGAAAAGAACTCAGCCATTGGTGCCGGTCGCCTTGTCCTGCTGGAGCGGGTTGCCCGCATAGATCGCGGTGCAGGTCGCCATGGTCTTCGACGCGCGCGAGATCGGGTCGGTCATGTAGTAGTTGGTGACCGGGGACGAGAGCGGCGCCTTGTCCGGTGCGCCGGTCTGACCGAAGGCACCGCCCAGACCCGCCGGCTCGATCCGGTCGATCTTCGCCAGACGGGGCGCGATCGCCGCCATCCGGGCGCGCACGCCCGAGAGGTCGTCGTAAGGCAGCGCCTTGCCCAGCACGCCTGAGAGCGCCCGGAGGATCTTCCAGTCCTCGCGCGCCTCACCCACCGGGAACACCGCGAGATGCGCGCGCTGCGGGCGGCCCTCAAGGTTCACATAGGTGGCGTTCTTCTCGGTATAGGCGGCACCCGGCAGCACCACATCGGCGCGATGGGCGCCGGCGTCGCCGTGATGGCCCTGATAGATCACGAAGGCATCGCCCAGCGCATCGGTCTGGATCTCGTCGGCGCCCAGCAGGAACACCGTGTCGATCTCGCCCCGGCCGGCAGCCGCCACGATCTCGCGGGTCGAGAGGCCACCCTCGCCCGGCACCAGACCCAGCTCCATGCCGCCGACGCGGGCAGCCGCGGTCTGCAGGACGTTGAAGCCGTTCCAGCCGTCGCGAACCATGCCGCAGCGCTCGGCAACCTTGCGGGCGGCACCCAGGATGCGGGCACCGTCGGCGCGGGTCAGCGCGCCCATGCCGACCACGATCATCGGCCGCTCGGCATTGCGCAGCACTTCGGCCAGCGGATCGGCGCCAGAGGCAATCGCCTCCAGCCGGGTCGCGTCAGCGCCCAGATCCTCGACCGGCCAGGTAAGCTCCAGCTTCGGCCCGATCGACCAGCCGCGGAACCCGCCCTTGCGCCAGCGCTTGCGGAAGCGGGCGTTGACCAGCGGCGCCTCGCGGCGCGGATCGGTGCCGACCAGCAGCACCGCATCCGCCTGCTCGATGCCGGCGATGGTGCTGTTGAACAGCCAGGTGGAGCGCTGGGTCGGATCCAGCGCCGCGCCGTCCTGGCGGCAGTCGACATGAACCGTGCCGATCACGTCGCGCATCAGATCGCGGAAGGCGGTCATCGATTCGCAATCGACCAGATCGCCGACCAGGCCCGCCACCTTCTTCGGATCCCGGCCCGCCAGACGGGCCCGGATCGCCTCGAAGGCCTCGTCCCAACCGGCGGGGCGCAGGCGGCCGTTCTCGCGGATATAGGGGCGGTCCAGGCGCTGGCGCTTCAGCCCGTCATAGGCGAAGCGGCTCTTGTCGCCCAGCCACTCTTCGTTCACATCCTCGTGCAGGCGCGGCAGGATGCGCAGCACCTCGCGACCGCGGACATCGACGCGGATATTGGCGCCGACCGCATCGAGCACGTCGATCGATTCGGTCTTCTTCAACTCCCAGGGGCGGGCATTGAAGGCATAGGGCTTGGAGGTCAGCGCGCCCACCGGGCAAAGGTCGATCATGTTGCCCGACAGCTCGGAGCTCAGGGCCTTCTCGACATAGGTGCCGATCTCCATGTGCTCGCCGCGGCCGGTCGCGCCCATCTCAGGCACGCCGGCGATTTCCGTGGCGAAGCGCACGCAGCGGGTGCAGTGGATGCAGCGGGTCATCCAGGTCTGGATCAGCGGACCCAGATCCTTGTCCTTCACCGCGCGCTTCTCGTCGTCATAGCGGCTCTGGCCGCGGCCATAGGCCATGGCCTGGTCCTGCAGATCGCACTCGCCGCCCTGGTCGCAGATCGGGCAGTCGAGCGGATGATTGATCAGCAGGAACTCCATCACGCCCTCGCGGGCCTTCTTCACCCGCTCGGTGTTGGTGTGGATCACCATGCCGTCGGCGGCCGGCATGGCGCAGGACGCGATGGGCTTGGGCGCCCGCTCCTGCTCCACCAGACACATACGGCAGTTGCCGGCGATCGACAGACGCTCGTGATAGCAGAAGCGGGGGATCTCGGCGCCGGCCGCTTCGCAGGCCTGAAGCACGGTCGCCCCGGCGGGCACCTCGACTTCGAGGCCGTCGATGGTCAGTTTAGGCATCGGATCCTCCTCAGGCCGCGCGGGCCGCGTCCCGGGCGGCGCTGAGGCGCCGCTCGAGTTCCGGACGGAAGTGACGGATCAGGCCCTGCACCGGCCACGCCGCGGCATCGCCCAGCGCGCAGATGGTGTGGCCTTCGATCTGGTAGGTCACCTGCTCCAGCCGGTCGATCTCGGCGACGGTCGCCTGACCCTTGACCATGCGGTCCATGGTCCGCCAGAGCCAGCCCGTGCCTTCGCGGCACGGCGTGCACTGGCCGCAGCTCTCATGCATGTAGAACTTCGACAGCCGGGCGATGGCGCGCACCACGTCGGTGGACTTGTCCATCACGATCACCGCGGCGGTGCCGAGGCCGGACTTGACCGCACGCAGGCTGTCGAAATCCATCAGCACGTCGTCGCAGATCGACTTGGGCAGCAACGGCACCGAAGAGCCGCCGGGGATAATGGCCAGCAGGTTGTCCCAGCCGCCACGCACGCCACCGGCATGACGTTCGATGAGCTCCTTCAGCGGGATGCCCATCTCTTCTTCGATGTTGCACGGCTTGTTCACGTGGCCGGAGATCGAGAAGATCTTGGTGCCGGTGTTGTTCTCGCGGCCGAGGCCGGCGAACCAGGCGGCACTGCGGCGCAGGATGGTCGGCGCCACCGCGATGCTCTCGACGTTGTTCACCGTGGTCGGGCAGCCGTAAAGGCCGGCCATGGCCGGGAACGGCGGCTTCAGGCGCGGCTGGCCCTTCTTGCCTTCCAGGCTCTCGATCAGCGCGGTTTCTTCGCCGCAGATATAGGCGCCGGCACCCAGATGGATGTAGACGTCGAAGTCATAGCCGGTACCGCAGGCATTCTTGCCGATCAACCCGGCCTCGTAGGCTTCGTCGATCGCGGTCTGCAGCGCCTGGGCCTCGCGGAGGAATTCGCCGCGGATGTAGATATAAGCGGCGACCGCCTTCATCGCAAAACCGGCGATCAGGCAGCCCTCGACCAGCTTGTGCGGGTCGTGGCGCATGATCTCGCGATCCTTGCAGGTGCCGGGTTCGCCTTCGTCGGCGTTCACGACCAGATAGGACGGGCGCGGGTCGTTCTTCGGCATGAAGGACCACTTCACGCCGGTCGGGAAGCCCGCACCGCCACGGCCGCGCAGGCCGCTCGCCTTCATCTCCTGGACGATCCAGTCGGCGCCCTTGGCGATGATGTCCTTGGTCCCATCCCAATCGCCGCGGCGGCGGGCACCGGCCAGACGGAAATCGTCATAGCCGTGGAGATTGGTGAAGATGCGATCCTGATCACGCAGCATCGTTGCCTCCTGCGGTCCCGGGTGCGGCCTGGGTCGCCGACGGCTGCCAGCCCTCGGGCTCCGAGCCCCTGCGGCGGCCGGTCTGCGGACCGGGCTTCGGCGTCTCGCCACGCTTCAGCGCCTCGAGCACCCGCACGGTCAGCTCCGCGTCCAGATCCTCGTAGTAGTCGTCACCGATCTGCATCATCGGCGCATTGGCGCAGGCACCGAGGCACTCCACCTCGGCCAGCGTGAACAGCCCGTCTTCGGTGGTTTCGCCCACCTCAATGCCGAGATGCTTCTTGCACGCGCCCAGCACCTCGTCCGACCCGCGCAGCCAGCACGGCGTCGTGGTGCAGACCTGGACGTGATGCCGGCCGATCGGCTTCAGATTGTACATGGTGTAGAAGGTCGCGACCTCGTACACCCGGATCGGCGGCATGCCGAGAAGATCGGCAATGTAATCCATGGCCACCCGCGGCAGCCAGCCATCGCCCTGGCGCTGGGCCAGATCGAGCAGCGGCATGACCGCGCTCTGCTGGCGGCCTTCAGGGTATTTCGCGATGATCTTCGCGGCTTGGGCGAGATTCTCTTCCGTGAAGGCGAAGCTCGCAGGTTCGACGTTGGTGTCGCTCACTGGTCCCGGTCCCCTCAACGATCGATCTCGCCGAACACGATGTCCATATTCGCCAGGATGGCGACGGCATCGGCCAGCAGATGGCCCTTCGACATGAAATCCATGGCCGCGATATGAGCGAATCCGGGCGCGCGGATCTTGCAGCGATAGGGCTTGTTGGTGCCGTCCGACACCAGATAGACGCCGAACTCGCCCTTCGGCGCCTCGGTGCCCACATAGACCTCGCCGGCCGGCACCTTGAAGCCTTCGGTGTAGAGCTTGAAGTGATGGATCAGCGCTTCCATCGACCGCTTCATGTCGGCGCGGGCCGGCGGCGCCACCTTGCGATCCTCGGTCCGGTACGGGCCGTCGGGCATCTGCTCGATGCACTGGCGCACGATCTTCAGCGACTCGCGCACTTCCTTCATGCGAACATTGTAGCGGTCGTAGACATCGCCGTTGCGACCGACCGGAATGTCGAAGTCCATGCGGTCATAGACGTCATAGGGCTGCGCCTTGCGCAGATCCCAGGGCACGCCCGAGCCGCGCAGCATCGGCCCGGTCAGGCCCCAGTCCAGCGCATCCTCGGCCGAGAGCACACCCACATCCACCGTGCGCTGCTTCCAGATGCGGCTGTGGCTCATCAGGTTTTCGAGGTCGTCGAAGCGCTTCGGGAACTCTTCGGTGAACTTCCAGATCTCGTCCAGAAGCCCGGCCGGCAGCTCCATCGACACGCCGCCGGGGCGGAAGTAGTTCGCGTGCAGGCGGGCGCCGCAGACCTTGTCGTAGAAGCCCATGATGATCTCGCGATCCTCGAAGCCCCACAGCAGCGGCGTGGTGGCGCCAAGGTCCATCGCGAAGGTCGTCATGTTCAGCAGGTGATTGGCGATGCGGGTCAGCTCCGCGAACATGACGCGGATGTACTGGCCGCGCAGCGGCACTTCGATCCCTGCCAGCTTCTCGACCGCGAGCACATAGGCGTGCTCCTGATTCATGATCGAGACATAGTCCAGGCGGTCGAAATACGGCAGCGCCTGAAGATAGGTCTTGTACTCGATGAGCTTCTCGGTGCCGCGGTGCAGCAGGCCGACATGCGGATCGGCGCGGGTCACCACCTCGCCGTCCATCTCGAGCACGAGCCGGAGCACACCATGGGCCGCCGGATGCTGCGGCCCGAAGTTGAGCATCATCGGCTTGATGGAAGTTTCGGTCGCCGACATCACTTCGTCCCCTGCTGCGCCTTCTCGTCCCCGGGCAGGACGTATTTCGCACCGTCCCACGGGCTCAGGAAGTCGAACCGGCGGAATTCCTGGGTCAGCTGCACCGGCTCGTAGACCACGCGCTTCTCGGCCTGGTCATAGCGGACCTCGACATAGCCGGTGAGCGGGAAGTCCTTGCGCAGCGGATGCCCCTCGAAGCCGTAATCGGTGAGGATGCGACGGAGATCCGGGTGATCTGCGAAGAACACGCCGTAGAGATCCCAGGTCTCACGCTCGAACCACAGTGCCGAGTTGAACACCGGCACGGCCGACGGGACCGGGGTGTCTTCCGAGGCAGACACGGTCACACGGATGCGCTGATTGTGCTTGAGGCTGAGCAGGTGATAGACGACGTCGAAGCGTTCCTCACGCTCCGGCCAGTCCACACCGCAGACGTCGATCAGCTGCTTGAACAGGCAGTTGCTGTCGTCGCGCAGGAATGTGAGCGTCCGGATGAGCGAGGTCCGGTAGACCCGGACCGTCAGTTCACCCAATGCGACCTTCCAGCCGTCCACTCCGTCGCCGAGCGCTGATGCGACATACGCGCCCAGCTCCCGGAGTGCGTCTTCGTTGACGTTACTCACGGCATCCGCCTTCTCGTGCCTCGACACAAAACCTTGAGCACCGTCCGGTTTTCCGGTCCGGTGCCCGCCGCCGCTGTTTTCCGGCCGCGAACGCTGAAATCAGCGCTCGAGCGTACCGGTGCGACGAATCTTCTTCTGAAGCTGCAGCACGCCGTAGACCAGCGCCTCAGCCGTGGGCGGGCAGCCCGGCACGTAGATGTCGACCGGAACGATCCGGTCGCAGCCGCGGACCACCGAATAGGAGTAGTGATAGTAGCCGCCGCCATTGGCGCAGCTGCCCATCGAGATGACGTATTTCGGCTCCGGCATCTGGTCATAGACCTTGCGGAGCGCGGGCGCCATCTTGTTGGTCAGCGTGCCGGCGACGATCATCACGTCCGACTGGCGCGGGCTCGGCCGGAACAGGAAGCCGAAGCGGTCCAGATCGTAGCGGGCGGCGGCGGCATGCATCATCTCCACCGCGCAACAGGCCAAGCCGAACGTCATCGGCCAGAGCGAGCCGGTGCGCGCCCAGGTGACGAGTTCGTTCAGGCGTGCGGTGATGAAGCCGTTTTCCTTCAGCTCGTCGGTCGCAGCCGCGACCACGCGCTCGGCATCGGCGCCGGCCAGGGGGCCGTGCCCCATGGCCCCGGCCGAGGCGGTGCGAGGATCGGTCACTCCCATTCCAGCGCCCCCTTCTTCCACTCGTAGATGAAGCCGATGGTCAGCACGCCCAGGAACAGCATCATGGACCAGAAGCCGAACATGCCGATGTCGCCGAGCGACACCGCCCACGGGAACAGGAAGGCGACTTCAAGGTCGAAGATGATGAACAGGATCGCGACCAGATAGAACCGCACGTCGAACTGACCGCGGCTGTCGTCGAACGCGTCGAAGCCGCATTCGTAGGCCGAGAGCTTCTCGGCTTCCGGCCGCTGGGGCGCGATGAAGTAGGAAGCGATCACGATCACCGCGGAGAGACCGGTCGCGATACCGAGGAAGATTAGGATCGGCAGATACTCGGCCAGCAAGGTCTGCATGGGCTAGGCTTCCCTCCTGAGGCGGATGCCGGCCGGTGCGGTCTGACCGTCACGGTCGGAACATCGCCGGCGACGCTGCGGGGCAGACCGGCAGACCGTTCCGGCGGGTGCCATGCTGCATGCGCGAAGAACGCCATACCGCCGGCCACGCCCGATGGTCCGCCACGGGAACCCCCGCGCGGCGGCCTCACTATAGGCGAACGTGCTCGCCAACAAAATCCCCATTTTCAGCCACGAATATGCCCCGGCATCGCAGTGCGGCAAGGCTTGACACGCACGTTGTCACAAGGGCTTCCGGCCAAAAACGAACAGGCCCGCACCGACGAAGATCGGGCGGGCCCACAGAGTGCGCATGAACATGCGCGGGTCTTGATGAGGCGGCCTGACCCGCAGGTCCGACCGTCCGAAGACATTTCTGCATGCGTGAGCACGCGTATCATACAGACGTCCGGAAGCCGTCCTACCGGTTTCCAGAAGATCGCTGGCGGGAGTGACGGGACTTGAACCCGCGGCCTCCGGCGTGACAGGCCGGCGCTCTAACCAACTGAGCTACACCCCCTCAGGCGATGCGCGGTGTTTATCCGGTCCCGCCCCCCTCTGTCAACGCCTTTCCGCAAGGGGGGCCAATTTCATGTCACGGCATGCTCACGCCGGTCGAGAAGCCCGCCTGCCGCATCGGGCCACGCCGCTTCCCCGGCTTCGGCAAAAAGGTACTCGTCCAGCGGTGCGCTGCGCATGTCCCACCAGTAGCGGCTGGCAAAGCCCGACCACTGGGCGGTGATGCGCCCCTCGTCCGTCTTGTACCAGCTGTTGCACCCCGCGGCCCAGACGGTGCGGTCCAGGGCATCCCTGAGCTTGCGATTATAGCCGGCCATGGCCTCGGACCGGACATCCATCACCGGCCGGCGTCTCCCCTCGCCCACCAGCCGTTGCAGGCAGCGCACCACGTAATCGGCCTGCACCTCATGCATGAAGATGATCGAGTTGTGTCCAAGGCTGGTATTGGGGCCGAAGAGCATGAAGAAGTTCGGGAAGCCGGCGACAGTCACCCCCCGATGCGCCTCGGCACCTGCAGACCATGCGTCGTGGATGTCGATTCCGCCCCGGCCGGAAATGCGCATCGGCATCAGGAATTCCGTGGTCCGGAAGCCGGTGGCCCAGATCAGGACGTCGAGCGCATGACGCTCGCCCTCCGCGGTCTCCACGGCTTCCGGCGTGATCCGGGCGATGCGGCGGGCGACGACGTCGATATTCGGCCGCACCAGGGTGTCATACCAGTCGTTGGACAGCACGATCCGCTTGCAGCCCGCGGGATAATCCGGCGTCAGGCACCGGCGCAGCACCGGATCGGCCACCTTGTCGGCCAGCGTCGCCAGAGCCTGACGTTCGAACCTGCGGCGTGCGAATCCGTTGCGACCGAAAACGAGAAAGTTCTTCTCCAGCGACAGAAAGATGCCGAGGCGATGGAGCCGCAAGGCGGCCGGACGTCGGCGAAACCGTGCAATTTCAGCCGCCGTATAAGCGCGGTCCGGCTTGGGCGCGATCCAGGCGGGGCTGCGCTGAAATACGGTCAGATGCCCGGCGACCGGCGCGATCTCGGGCACCAGCTGCACGGCACTGGAGCCATTGCCGACCACGCCGACACGCCGCCCCTTGAGATCGACCTTGCCCGGCCAGCAGGCCGAGTGGAATTGCAGCCCGGCAAAGCTGTCGCGACCCGGAATATCGGGCACGGCCGGGCGGTCCAGCTGGCCCACCGCCGAGATGAGCACCTCCGCCTCCATCCGGCCGCCGCCGACCAGATCGATGGTCCAGAGACCACGCTGATCGTCGAAGGCAGCGGCTTCGACCGCCGTTCCGAAACGGATCAGCGGCCGCAGACCGAAGCGATCGGCCGTCTCTTCCATATAGGCCAGAATCTCGGGCTGGCGCGCATAGGTGCGGCTCCAGTCCGGTTTCAGGGCAAAGGAGAAGGAATAGAGGTGGGAGGGCACATCACAGCCGGCCCCCGGATAGGTGTTCTGGCGCCAGGTGCCGCCCAGCGCCTCCCCCTTCTCGAGGATCGTGACGGCCTGAAAACCCGCCTGTCGCAGGCGGATGGCCATGCACAATCCGCCGAAGCCCGCACCGACAATGACGACGCGCAGGCTGCGCGTCCGCGACGTTACCGTCCGGTCGTTCATATCCGCTCTCCCCGTCAGCGGCAGAAGCGGCCGGCCCGGCGATCATGATCCGCCGCCGTGTATGATCGGGCCGCTCTTCACCCACTATATGAAATTCAGGATGCGGATTAAACGTTTTAGTTGATGAACCACGTGTAGATTTGCCGGAAGCTTGCGCGTCCGGCGGATATTGGTGGGCGATGAGGGGCTCGAACCCCCGACCTTCTCGGTGTAAGCGAGACGCTCTGACCAACTGAGCTAATCGCCCGGCATACGGCGCCGCAGATATGCCACCAGTGAACGACGGCCGTCCGCCCCTTCAGGTGGAGCGAACGGCCGCGTCTGATGATCTGCGGTGCCACGAACCGCATCGCGGCGCCAGAGGGTCGATCCGATCCTGCGGACCTTGTGGCGCCGCCGGCGTCCGGCGTCGCGAGGGACAGCGCCGTACGCGCAGAAATTCGATGAGGTGCCAGCCTTGCATACGGCCTGGGCCTGCCATGGCCCTGAACGGCGCATCTATATGTTTTTGGGCAGCCATGGCCGCCGGGTGGTCCCTGGAACGGTCCGGGCAGGATCAGCCGTTCACGGCGTCCTTCAGCCCCTTGCCGGCACGGAACTTCGGCTGCTTCGAAGCCGGAATGGTGATCGCTTCACCGGTCCGCGGGTTGCGGCCTTCGCTGGCGGCGCGGGTCGCGACATTGAACGTGCCGAAGCCGACCAGGCGCACCTCGTCATCCGCAGCCAGCGCCGCAGTGATGGCATCGAACACGCCGTCGACGGCCCGGGCCGCGTCGGTCTTGGACAGCCCGGTGCTGTCGGCCACGCGCGCAACGAGATCGTTCTTGTTCACTTCTGAGGCTCCCCTTCTTGGAGTGGCGGTTCGAAAATCACACCTCGGTGATACGTCGACCAGGGGGGAGTGTAAATCCCCCGGCAGAAGCGCGTCAATCGGCCAGCCCGTCGAAAACCGCACAAATCCGCCAAAAAACAGCCCCCGCACCGCTATCGGCGCGAGGGCTGCCCATTCTTTTCAACCGAAAGTACACGCTCTGTCCGGCAGGTGCTTAGTGCGCCCGCGCACCCGGCGCTTCGCCCTGATCCGAGGCCTCGTCGCGGCTGCTGTCGGCCGCCTTGTCGTCGGTCCGCTCCGGCCACTCGATCGGCGTCAGGGGCTTCAGAAGGGCATGGGCCAGAACATCATCGACATGCGAGACCGGGATGATGGTCAGCCCCTTCTTCACATTGGCCGGGATATCCGCCAGATCCTTCTCGTTGTCCCGCGGGATCAGCACGGTTTTGATGCCGCCATGCAGGGCCGCCAGCAGTTTCTCCTTCAGGCCGCCGATCGGCAGCACGCGGCCGCGCAGCGTCACCTCGCCGGTCATGGCGACACTGCGGTTCACCGGAATGCCGGTCAGCACCGAGACGATCGAGGTCACCATCGCGATACCGGCCGACGGACCGTCCTTCGGCGTCGCGCCCTCGGGCACATGGATATGGATGTCGGCCTGCTCGAACACCGTCGGCCGGATGCCATAGTCCACCGCGCGCGAGCGGACATAGGACCGCGCCGCCTGGATGCTTTCCTGCATGACCTCGCCGAGCTTGCCGGTAATGGTGACTTTGCCCTTGCCGGGCATCTTCACCGCCTCGATGGTCAGCAGGTCGCCGCCGACCTCGGTCCAGGCAAGGCCGGTCACGGCGCCCACCATGTCCTCGAGCTCCGCCTCGCCGAACTTGAACCGCCGCACGCCCGCATATTTGTCGAGGTTGGCCGAGGTGATCGACACCTGCTTACGGGTGCCCATCACCAGCTCCTTGACCGCCTTGCGCGCCAGACCGGCGATCTCGCGTTCCAGGCTGCGCACGCCGGCTTCACGGGTGTAATAGCGGATCAGATCGCGGATCGCGCCGTCGGAGATCGAGAACTCGCCCTCCTTCAGCCCCTGCGCCTTGACCTGCTTGGAGATCAGGTGGCGCCGGGTGATCTCGACCTTCTCGTCCTCGGTGTAGCCCGAGATGCGGATGATCTCCATGCGGTCGAGCAGCGGCTGCGGCATACGCAGGCTGTTGGCCGTGCAGATGAACATCACATCCGACAGGTCGTAATCGACCTCCAGATAGTGGTCGGCGAAGGTGCCGTTCTGCTCGGGGTCCAGCACCTCGAGCAGGGCCGAGGACGGGTCGCCGCGGAAGTCGGCGCCGAGCTTGTCGATCTCGTCGAGCATGAACAGCGGGTTGGTCTTGCCCGCCTTCTTCATCGACTGGATGATCTTGCCCGGCAGCGAGCCGATATAGGTCCGGCGATGGCCGCGGATCTCGGCCTCGTCCCGCACGCCGCCCAGACTGACGCGCACGAATTCGCGGCCGGTCGCGCGGGCGATCGACTTGCCGAGCGAGGTCTTGCCGACACCCGGAGGGCCGACGAAGCACAGGATCGGGCCCTTGAGCTTGGCGACGCGCATCTGCACGGCCAGATGCTCGATGATCCGCTCCTTGACCTTCTCAAGGCCGTAATGATCCTGGTTCAGGACCTCTTCGGCCCATTTCAGGTCCTTCTTGACCTTGGAGCGGGTCTTCCACGGCAGGCCGGTCAGCCAGTCGAGGTAGTTGCGCACCACCGTCGCCTCGGCCGACATCGGGCTCATGGTCTTGAGCTTCTTCAGCTCGGCCATGGCCTTGTCATGGGCCTCCTTGGGCATGCGCGCCTTGCGGATGCGCTCCTCGATTTCGGCGCTCTCGTCGCGGCCGTCCTCGCCCTCGCCCAGCTCCTTCTGGATCGCCTTCAGCTGCTCGTTGAGATAGTACTCGCGCTGAGTCTTCTCCATCTGGCGCTTGACGCGCGACCGGATGCGCTTCTCGACCTGCAGGACCTCGATCTCGCCCTCGATATGGGCATAGATCCGCTCCAGCCGCTCGACCACGGTCGGGGTCTCGAGCAGTTCCTGCTTCTCCGCCACCTTGAGCGACAGATGCGAGGCGATGGTGTCGGCGAGCTTCGCCGGCTCCTCGATCTGGTTCAGGGTGACCAGAACCTCGGGCGGGATCTTCTTGTTGAGCTTCACATACTGCCCGAACTCGGCCACGACCGAGCGCGACAGCGCCTCGACCTCGCGGCCGGCATCCTCGCCCTCGGCGATCGCCTGGGCTTCCGCCTGGAAATAGTCGCCGTCAGAGATGAGGCGGTCGACCCGCGCGCGGCTGGCGCCTTCGATCAGCACCTTGACGGTGCCGTCGGGCAGCTTCAGAAGCTGCAGCACGGTGCCGATGGTGCCGACCATGTAGATGTCGTCGGCGCCCGGATCCTCCTGGGCGGCATCCTTCTGCGCCAGCAGCAGGATCTGCTTGTCGCTGCGCATCACCTCCTCGAGCGCGCGCACCGACTTCTCGCGGCCGACGAAGAGCGGCACGATCATATGCGGAAAGACGACGATGTCGCGCAGCGGCAGGACCGGGTAGGTGTGCGTGCGATGAGTTTCGGTCATGGCCAGTCTCGCATTTATCGGAATCGGCACGGCGTCGGACACGCGGCCCCGGAAGGCCGACATGGCGCCTCGACGTCACATCGGCCCGATTCCTGTTGAGGCCGCGCACACGCGCCCACCGGATGCCGGCCACACCGCCTCGCGCAGAGGCCGGCGATGGCCGGGGCATCACAGCCGGCACGGGTCAGACCGTGCCGCGGCCGAACTGTCGCAGGGATCAGGAAGCGTTGCCGCCCACGTCGCCCCGCCGGTCCGCATAGATATGGAGAGGCTTGGCCCGGCCTTCAACGACCTCCCGATTGACGACGATCTCTTCGACCCCGTCGAGGTCGGGCAGATCGAACATCGTGTCGAGCAGGATCTCTTCCATGATGGCACGCAGGCCGCGCGCGCCGGTCTTGCGCTCGATCGCGCGCTCGGCGATGGCGCCCAGCGCGTCGTCGGAGAAGGTCAGATGCACGTTCTCCAGCTCGAAGAGACGCTGATACTGCTTCAGCAGCGCATTCTTCGGCTTGGTGAGGATCTGGACCAGCGCGTCGCGGTCCAGGTCGTGCAGCGTGGCGATCACCGGCAGACGGCCGACGAATTCGGGGATCAGGCCGAACTTCAGCAGATCCTCGGGCTCGACCTGGCGCAGTACGTCGCCCGAGCGGCGGGTTTCCACCGGCTCGACATTCGCACCGAAACCGATCGAAGTCTTACGGCCGCGATCGTTGATGATCCGGTCGAGGCCGACGAACGCCCCGCCCACGATGAACAGGATGTTGGTCGTATCGACCTGCAGGAACTCCTGCTGCGGATGCTTGCGCCCGCCCTGCGGCGGCACGGAGGCGACGGTGCCTTCCATGATCTTCAGCAGCGCCTGCTGGACGCCCTCGCCCGACACATCGCGGGTGATCGACGGGTTGTCGGATTTGCGGCTGATCTTGTCGACCTCGTCGATATAGACGATGCCGCGCTGCGCCCGCTCGACATTGTAATCGGCGGCCTGAAGCAGCTTCAGGATGATGTTCTCGACGTCCTCGCCGACATAGCCGGCTTCGGTCAGCGTGGTCGCGTCCGACATGGTGAACGGCACGTCGAGGATGCGGGCCAGGGTCTGGGCCAGCAGCGTCTTGCCGCAACCGGTCGGGCCGATCAGCAGGATGTTGGACTTGGCGAGTTCGACCTCGGCACCCTTGCCGCCCTGGTTCAGACGCTTGTAGTGATTGTACACTGCGACCGAGAGGATCCGCTTCGCCTGCTCCTGGCCGATCACATAATCGTCCAGGACGTTGAAGATGTCCTTCGGGGTCGGTCCGCGATCACGCGTCTTGACCAGCGAGGTCTTGCTCTCCTCGCGGATGATGTCCATGCAGAGCTCTACACACTCGTCGCAGATGAACACCGTTGGCCCGGCGATCAGCTTCCGCACCTCGTGCTGGCTCTTGCCGCAGAACGAGCAATAAAGTGTGTTCTTGCCGTCGCCGCCGCTGGACTTGGTCATCGTGTCTCCACTCGTTGGCTCTGCCCGGCGCCCATGTTAGCCGCCGGTCGCGCCCGGGCACAAACCCTAAAAAGCGGCAGACCGACGATGAACCGTCCTGGCTTCGGGAACGCGCCCCGGGTCGTCTGCCGGTGCGGGGGTCCGGACCGGGAGACCGCAGCATCTTCAGCATGCCGCGGTCAATGGAAATGTAATGCGCAGTTCGCGCTTGCCAAAGGGGGAAAAATCATCGGGCGACGCTTCCCGCCCCCACCCCGGACATGAAGAACCCGCCATCGCGTGCGCGCGGTGGCGGGTTGCATGTGGCGGAACGCCCCAACTTCATGTGGCGGAACGTCCCATCGGCAGCCGTGCCGGCCGGATGCCGCGCAGACGGACGATCACGCGCGACATCGACCGGGGGCAGTCGGTCAGGAGGCGGTATCCTCGGCCTTCGGCCGCTGGGCCACGACCGTGTCGATCAGACCGAAGGCCTTGGCCTCTTCGGGCGACATGAAGTTGTCGCGCTCCATGGCCCGTTCGACTTCCTCCAGCGGGCGGCCGGTGTGCTGAACGTAGATCTCGTTCAGCCGGGCACGCAGCTTCAGGATTTCACGGGCATGGATCTCGATGTCGGTCGCCTGGCCACGGAACCCGCCCGACGGCTGATGGACCATGATCCGGGCGTTGGGCAGCGCGAAGCGCTTACCCGGCGCGCCGCCGGCCAGCAGCAGCGAGCCCATCGATGCCGCCTGGCCGATGCACAGGGTCTGCACGTCGCAGCGGATGTACTGCATCGTGTCGTAGATCGCGAGACCCGAGGTCACCACGCCGCCCGGCGAGTTGATGTAGAAGGAAATGTCCTTCTTCGGGTTCTCGCTCTCCAGGAAGAGCAGCTGGGCGGTGATGAGGCTCGAAACATTGTCCTCGACCGGCCCGGTCAGAAAGATGATGCGCTCTTTCAGAAGACGCGAATAGATGTCATAGGCGCGCTCGCCCCGGTTGGTCTGCTCGACCACCATCGGCACCAGCGAATTCATGTAGGTATCGAGCATGTCGCTCATGCGCTTTCCGCTCCCCTCGACTGACATCACCGATCTTCACAAAGCCCCTGCCGGGCACTTGAGACGTCACGACCGCCCTCGGGCTACGGGGGCGGTCGTGGACGGTCTCTCGGCAGGGCGGCGGATCAGGCCTCGGACTTGTCCGACGCCTCTCCGGCCTCACCGTCCTCGTCGGGATCCTTCATCAGATCCTCGGCGCTGACGACCTTCTCTTCGACCTTCGCCTGGGCGAGGATGTGGTCGACGACCTTGTCCTCGAAGATCGGCGCCCGGAGCGCACGCAGCGCATCCGGATTCTTCTGGTAATACTCGATCACCCGCGCTTCCTGACCGGGGAAGCGGCGCGCCTGCTCGATCAGGGCGCGGTTGACCTCTTCGTCCGCCACCTGAACATCGTTCACGCGACCGACTTCTGCAAGGACCAGACCCAGACGAACCCGACGGAGCGCAATCGCGCGATACTCCTCGCGGACCTCGTCCTCGGTCTTTTCCATGCTCTCGAAGGTCTGGCCGGTGCGGGCCATCTCGTCGGTCAGCTGCTTCCAGATGCCTTCGAATTCGGCCTCGAGCATGCCGGCGGGCACCTCGAATTCGTAGCGGCCGGCGAGCGCATCCAGCAGCGCACGCTTCAGCTTCTGGCGCGAGATCTGGTCGTAACGGCCGCGGAAGTCGTCGCGGATGGCGGCCTTCAGCGCATCCAGGTTGTCGAGGCCCAGCTTCTCGGCCAGGGCATCGTCGATGCCGGCGGTCTTGGGCGCCTGGACTTCCTTGACGGTGGTCTCGAAGACGGCGGCCTTGCCGGCCAGATGCTCCGCACCATAGTCCTCGGGGAAGGAGACCTCGACCTTGCGCTCCTCGCCGGCCTTGGCGCCGAGCAGCTGATCCTCGAAGCCCGGGATGAAGGTGCCCGAACCCAGAGCCAGCGCATAGCCCTCGGCCTCGCCACCCTGGAAGGCCTCGCCGTCGACGAAGCCCTTGAAGTCGATGACCACCTGGTCGCCGTTCTCGGCAGCGCGATCCTCGACGGTCTCGAACTCACGATTGGCGGCGGCGATGCGCTCCAGCGCCTCGTCGACTTCCTTCTCGTCGACCTCGGCCGCCTCGCGGACCAGTTCGACATCCGAGAAATCGCCCAGCTCGAATTCCGGCATGATCTCGACGACCATGCTGTATTCAAGATCCTGGCCCACGTCGAAGGCCGTGATCTCGATCTTCGGCTGGGTAGCCGGACGCAGGTTGTTCTGGTCCAGCACGTTGCGCGAGGTCTCGTTCACCGCCTCTTCCAGCACCTCGCCCATCACCGAGGAGCCATAGCGCTGCTTCACGACCTTGGCCGGGATCTTACCGGGACGGAAGCCGGGCATCTTGATCGTGGCCGCGATCTGGGCGATGCGGGCGTCGATCTTCTCGTCGATCGAAGCGGCCGGCACGACGACCTTGTATTCGCGCTTGAGCCCTTCGGCGTTGGTCTCGGTGATCTGCATCAAAACGGTCTCACAGGGTCGGTTGACTGCGGCAGCACCCGGTGCGTCGCGGGGAAGGAGGCGCATCCCGGGCCGGCCGGGATCGCCTCCGGACGAAACGCCGGGTGCGCGAAGAGGCGTGATCGCGGGCAGCACTGCACCACGACACGGGCGGCAGCCATGTGGCACGAAATCACCCGGTTACGCAAGTCCAATACGCTGCGAAAACCGGCCTCCGGCGGGATCTCTCCCGCTGGCGCCGATCAGCCGTATCGTCGACGGAGATGTACCGATCGACAGCCATGCCGGCTGGCCAGAACAAGGGAGCGTCGTGCCTGTGGTCCGGAAAGACCTGCGTCATCCGGACCGACATGCCAGTTGGAAACGGCCGTTTCGTGCCGGCGGAAGGCAGTGGATCAGCCGAAGGAGCGTACACATCACGACCGATCCGTCCGCAATTGATACAGACACGGCTGATACAGCCGCGGCATTGTGCTGACACCCATACATGACGGGCCGGAGACCCAGCGGCCCAGATACCCTTCGGCAGGCCGGAGGTCGGCATCGGCTGCACCCGACCGCTTGAACCGGACCGTCCTGTCGTCCGGGGTAGGAGATACGGCTGCCGGTCGTCGTGGCAGGTGCTTCCGGCCATTTAGACCGGCCGCTGCCGGTTGATATCGGCGATGCCGTCGACACGCGCGATCGGCCGCTCCACATGCGGATCCGCCCCCCGTTTAGCCCGCCTCGGCTGGGCCACCATCCCGTCGTCAGGGCCTCCACCTGAGTGGCGTCAGGCAGAAGAAACGACGCGCCAGACGAACCGCAGGCTTTTCCACAAAAAGATGAAAGATGCAGGATCCGGCAAGTGCCAGAGCTGCAGCTGTGGCCAGGAACGCAATGCCGTCCACCCGGCCATCGACACCTGCCACAGGCCAGATCGCCCGCACTGCGCCGATCGCAAAATAATGACAGAGATAAAGGGCATAGGAGGTATCGCCCAGAAAGCGAAGCCATCCGATCCGCCGGACATGCCCGCCCTTCTCCAGCATCACCGCAGCCAGCAGGATGACCGCTGCGGGAACCCCGGCGGTCAGCCACCGCCACAGATCATAGGTCGCCTGTGGGGCAGGCGTCATGAAAAGAGCAGCCGATCCGACCGCCAGCAGGATCAGACCGGCCGGACGCGACAGCCGCATCCGGCCGAGGAAGGCGACCGCGACCACCATCCCCAGCACGAAGTCGACCAGGATCGGCGAGGTCCAGACCCGAAATGCCGCGACATCGGGACGAAAGATCAGACCCGCCGCCACCAACCCGGCCACGACGGTGACCGTCGCCCCGACGCGGCGGGAGGGCAGCACGGCCAGCACCAGAGCGAACAGCAGATAGAATTCAAGTTCGAGGTTCAGCGACCAGCCGAGTTGGAACAACGGCAAGGCTGTGCCCGTCTCGGGATGCGTCCAGGGCAGGAAAGCGAAGGATGCCGCCACATGGGCGGCGTCCAGTCCCATCGTGTGGAAGATCGACGGTGCCAGGACCGCGAGCGCCAGCACCGCTGCGGTCACGATCCAGTAAGGGGGGGCGACCCGCGTCAGCCGCCGCAGGAAGAAGTCGCCCGGCCGCACGTCGCCGCGCGCCGTCATGCAGGTCATGATGAAGCCGCTGATCACGAAGAACAGATCGACGCCCTTCTGCCCGTCCGAAAAGACGGACAAACCACGCCCCTGCAGGTGCACGGCATAGCTGTGACTGGCATGGAGCAGCACGACCATCATGGCTGCCGCGATGCGCAGATACTGGACATGAAAGATGGTCGGCAGGCTGGTCATATCCGGATGCCCGCAGCGCGCCCGAAGAATGAAGTCAGGGAAACGATGGTGCGGGCGGTGGGACTCGAACCCACACACCTTTCGGCACGAGAACCTAAATCTCGCGCGTCTGCCAATTCCGCCACGCCCGCGAACCGGCGGTGGATATAGCAGATCGGCTGCGGCACCGCCAGAATGTCGAAAGGCCCGTCCACCAGCGAACTGGCGGACGGGCCCGGAACAGCCTGTAACTCTCTGACAACCCGTGCTGTCAGGCGATGGCGAAGAGGGTATAGGCAGTCGACGACGTATTCCACGCGCCCTTGACCGTCACAACACGGCCGGTGATTTCCACAAGCCCGGAGGCCGCCGCGCTGGCCGTGCCCACGGAGACGCTCTGGCCCTGAGCGGCACCGCTCACCTGCGTCACCGTCACATAGCTGGGCGTGAACTTCAGCGTGAAGGCCTGCGTCGCATTGCCGTCCCCTTCATACGGGATCACCTTCTGTGCCGTATCCAGCATCTCGGGCGCATTGGTCACGGCAGTCGAGCTGAAGTCGGAGATGTACATATCCGTCGGCACGACGTTCGCGCCGACCGACAGATTCTTGATGGTCGTCGAACCGGGATTGACGATCCCGATCAGCGAGCCACCGGTCGGGTTGGACTGGTCGACGATGTTGCCGTCGACCACCAGACCATCGACATCTGCCGACTGGCCGTTCACGCGCACCGGAGCCCGATCGGCCGCCGGCGTTGCGATATTGGCGAGGCACACATCCTTCATGACGTTGTTGCGCACCAGGATGTTGGCGCTACCCGGTCCGATGTCGACCACCGCATTGTTGACACGCTTGAAATGGTTGCCATCCACCGAAACGTTGCGTGCCGCCGCGATGAGAACGCCGGAATGGATCTCACGCGTGACGATCGGGTGTTCTGGCGTCGCCTCCAGGCGGTTCGGCTCCATCCCGTAGAAGATATTGCTGGCGATCCGCACGCTGTCGGAGCCGGCCTCGAGATGAACAAGATGTGCTGCCACCGTGCTGTGGATCACGACGTTGTCCGAGAAGAGCGCATCCTTCGCAACGCCCCGGAAGAGGCGGATATTGGTGTCGATGAAATTGCCGATCACCATCAGACCACGCATGTTGGCCTTGTTTGTGCCAATGTTGGTCACGATGTAGCCGCCCGTGCAGCCATGGATCCGATTGTCGCGGACGGTATAGCCCCTCATGCCGCTCAATGCCGTGTTGTCATCGTTGGGACCATCCTCGAAGTCCGCCGGCCAGTCGATCTGCAGGACGTCACGGGCACGCACCAGGTTGCAGTTGGTCAGCCGGATGGTACGACCCGTCACCCGCACCAGTGTCTCGGCCTCGCCGAGCGAGCACTGACTGATGGTGAGATCCACATCGCCGTTGTTGGCCGTATCAGGCCCCACGGCCGCATCTTCATTTGCGAAGATGATCGACGAGCCGGCCGGAAAACCGTCGCTGTCGCGCCCCTTCACGATAAGGCTGTCGAGGACGACACCCGACGACTTGACGTTGATGACTGCCTGGTTGGCGCCGAGCGTCGGGAAATTGATCGACGCCTTCCCCATGTAGCCGGCGCCGGTGGACCCGAAGATCCGCTGACCATCAGTCGTCACGTTGAGCGGCGCCGTGATCAGGTGCTTCACAAAACCGGACTGACCGTCCCGGTTGGACACAAGCATCACATGACGACCACTGTCGAGCGCCGCCTGAACCGCAACGGTATCGTCGGCGACACCATCGCCGACCGCCCCGAAATCCATCGGTGTCACAAAATCGGAGAGCTTCTCCGAGAGGTCGCGCGCCACAGCACCCGGGTAGTGGGCCGTATAGGTAACCGGCATGTTCTTTTCCTCATATTGAAGGCGATCATTCGCCACTCAGAATATGAAGAAAATAACCCGGATCTCGCGACCACCAGCTTGTTGCAGCTTGTTGCAACAGATCTCAGATTCAGCGCAACAGCCCCCGTACGGCCGAACCGGCCCGGACCTCATGCGCGCCCCCGGTATAGGCCTCATGATTATCCTCGATCTCGCCGCGCTTGTAGAGATAGTTGACCATCATGCCGGCCGACTGACGAACCCCCTTGGCGCTGAGATCGGCGCGCCAGTTGATCCGCTCCACCCGCGCACCATTGGACAGGTGGAAATGCGCCACGCCGTCCCGTGCCCGGCCGCGGGTCTTCTCCTGGGTAAGATAGCGGGCCGCCAGCCGCATCAGCGGTGCCTTCAAAGCCTCGGCAAGCTGGGGCTCGGCCGGCCAGTCGCGCTCCAGCGCGGCCGCCAGCGGATGCCCCTCCGCTTCTCGAGGCAGGGCGGCCTTCAGCCTCGACCGTTCCGTCTCGGAGACGAGCCCCTCACCGCCCGCCGCCAGGCACTCGTCCAGCCAGGCCCTGAAGCCGGGGATCGGCGACAGGGTCGCAAAAGTCTTGAGATTGGGCAGGTCATGGGACAGGTCCTCGACCACCCGCTTGATCAGGAAATTGCCGAAGCTGAAACCCGCCAGGCCCTTCTGGGCATTCGAAATGGAATAGAAGATCGCCGTGTCGGCGGCTTCCGGGTCGGCTGTCGGCGCCGCCTCGTCCAGCAGGGTGTGAACATCGCCGGCCAGGCCCTTGACCAGGGCCACTTCCACGAAGATCAGCGGCTCGCGCGGCATCTTGGGATGGAAGAAGGCATAGCAACGCCGGTCGCTTTCCAGCCGGTTGCGCAGATCCGACCACGAACGGATCTCGTGCACCGCCTCGTATTCGATCAGCTTTTCGAGCAGGGCGGCAGGCGCATCCCAGGTGATCCGGGTCAGGTCCAGGAGGCCGATGTCGAACAGGCCCGACAGCACCTCGCGCAGCTCGTGCTCCATGCCCCGCGCGGCCGGGTCGGTGCGGGCCAGCGGCAGCAGGTCGGCGCGCAGATCAACCAGGAACTTCACGCCCTGGGGCAGGCTGCTGAACTGGCGCAGCAATCGCGCCCGCGGGCTGACCAGCGTCGCCCGCAGCCGCTCCAGCGCGGCCACACGCGCCGCCTGGTTCGTCCCCGCCTCGCGCACCGCCAGCATGGCGGTATCCAACTCGCCCGGCGGCACGTCGAATTCGTTGGCGAGCAGGCCAAGGAAGGCAGCCTTGCCCTTCGGGGCCAGCCCCAGATAGACCTGTCCCAGTTCGGCCGTGCGCGCCCGCGCCGACACCTCGCCGCCCACGGCATCCAGCGACTGACGGATCAGCGCGCGGATCCGGTCCAGATCCTCGGCTGGCAGGTCGGGGCGGATGGGCGCACCGATGCGCGCCCGCGCCTGCTGCGAGACCTCGCGCCACAGCCGGTTCAGCCGGTCCAGGGTCCGGTCGAAAAAGCCCGGCCCCTCGACTCCGGCATCGGTCGCAGGGGGCGGCGTGACGGCAGCTCCGGCGGGAACGGGAAGTGTGGTCTGCACGGCTGTCTGCACTGGCGTCACGGTGTCGGTCACGGCGGTCCTCCTTCGGCTCTTGCGGCCCTCCAGAGGATCAGGGGATGCGGACCTCCGCGTTCAAGTCTTGACATGCTCGCGAGTGGTGAAGCTTTCGTGGCATCTCAGCCGTCGAGCCCGAAGCCCAGCGGATCGAGGGTCGGGTCGGTGCCCGGCGCCACCGCATCCAGCACCGCAGGCAGGGCATCGGGCAGGTCTTCGGCGATCAGCCCGCGCGGCAGGCGGCGGGCTGCGGCGCCATGCAGCCACACGGCCGCGGCCGCGGCCTCGAAGGCCGGCAGCCCCTGTGCCAGCAGGCCACCAGTGATGCCGGCCAGCACATCCCCTGCCCCGGCGGTCGCAAGGCGCGCCGGCGCGTTGCCGTTGATCGCGATGCGGCCCCCCGCACCGCCGGGTGCCGCGATCACACTGTCGGCCCCTTTCAGCACCACCACCGCCCCGGTGCGGTCGGCGGCGATCCGGGCCCGATCCAGACGGCCGGCATCGGACAGGTCGGGAAAGATCCGGGCAAACTCGCCGTCATGCGGCGTCAGTACCACCCGTGCCCCGTCGCCGGTCACTTCGCGGATCTGGTCGAACAGCAGGTCGGGTGTCGCCGCAAAGGCCGTCAGCGCATCGGCATCCAGCACCGCGGACGGCAGCCGGGCCAGTGCCCGGCGCACCCAGTCGCGGGTCAGTGCATCCACCCCCTGCCCCGGCCCCAGCACGGCCGCCGCCACCTTGCGATCGCGGAGCATCTGCTCGAAGGCTTCAGGGGTCGGCGCCACCCGGGTCATCACCGCAGGGTCGGCGCCGGCATAAATGGAGAGCGCATCAGACAGGCAGGCGATCGTCACCAGCCCGGCCCCGGCCCGCAGGCCCGCCCGGGCCGCAAGCCTCGCCGCCCCCGCCGTCTCGGGCGGGCCGCCCGCCACCACCAGATGGCCGCGCCGGTATTTATGGTCCGAGGCGACGGGCGCACCCAGGGCGTGGCGCCAGAGCGACGGCCGGTTGAGCATGGTCACCGGCGCAATCTCGCGCAGCACCCCGTCCTGAATGCCGATATCGGCGATCACCAGCCGACCACGCAGGGCGCGGCCCGGCATCAGCCAATGGCCGGGCTTGGGCCTGAAGAACGACACGGTCAACATGGCCGGCGCCGCCATGCCCATCACCGCGCCGTCATCCCCCGACACGCCGCTCGGCACATCGACCGCGACCACCGCCGCCGGCGAGGCGGCGAGCGAGGCCAGAAGATCGGCCACTTCCCCCTCGATCGGCCGCGACAACCCAGCCCCGAACAGCGCATCGATCACCACCGGTGGCGCCGTCTCGTCGGGCGCGGCCGCAAAACGGGCGGCTGCCTCAGAAATCGGCAGCACACTGCCCATCCACTGATCAGCGGCCAGACGGGCATCGCCCCGAAGCGCCCCGCGTGCCACCGTCGACGCCACCTCCACCGGCCAACCGGCCGTGGCGAGATGCCGGGCGGCCACCCAGCCATCGCCGCCGTTATTGCCGGGGCCGGCCAGCACGAGAACACGCCTCGGTTGCGGCCCAAGGGCAGCCATCACCTCCTGCGCCACGGCTGCCCCGGCCGCTTCCATCAGCGTGATGCCGGTGGTGCCAGCGGCGATGGTGGCCTGGTCAGCGCGGCCCATCTCGGCACAGGTCAACAGCTCGTGGCTCATGGCGCGGGGGTCCTTCCGGCGATCGGCGACAGCCGCGCGGACAAGGGCCCGTACGGCACGCCCCGCATCTTCGACGTGCGGGCCGGCTTTGACAAGAATCCTGCCTCACACCTAAAGTTCGGAATGTCACCCTGCCCGACATGGACCCCAATCACCCCCGGAGGCCCTGGAGACGATGGCGACCACACCGCCCTGGAGCGTGAAAGGCGTCGACCGAGACGCCCGCGACATCGCCAAACGCGCCGCCCAGGCGTCCGGGCAGACGCTCGGCATCTGGCTCGCCGAGGCGATCCGTGCCTTCGCCGAAGCCCAGGCCGTTCATGCCGCAGAGAGCAACAGCTGGGGAGACCCCGCCGCCCCGGCGCCGGCCGCCGCAGCGGCCGCACCGGTGGATGACGGCCGCATCGCCGAGATCGAAGAGCGGCTCGCCCGGCTGGAAGCGGCACTGAACGAACATCGCGAGCGCTCGGAACACGCCCTGGCCGATCTGGCCCGCGGTTTCGTGGCTCTGGCCGAAAAGCGCAGCGCACCGCCTGCCGGCTGATCGCCGCAGCCATGCGCATCCTCTGCTGGAACCTGAAGCGCCCCGACGGCCGCCGCCTCAGAGGCATCGCCGAACGACTGCGGGATCTGGGGGTGGAGCTGCTGATGGCGCAGGAAACCCGGCCTGGGGATGGTCCGGCGCTCAGCCGGCTGCTGGGCGGAGTATCGGCCTTCACCGCCGCCTTCCCGTTCCGCCAGAGTGCTGAAGGCCATCTCCTCTGGCGGCGGCACGGTCCGGTCGGGCCGGTTCAGCCGTTGAGTTTCGGTGGCTGGCCCTGGCCGCGCGTGGCGCAGCTTTTCCGACTTGTGCCCGATGGACCGGTCGCCGCCAATCTGCAGCTCTCCCATGGCCCCCTCGCCCGTCGGCGGGAGCTGGGTGTGGTGGCGGGCCACCGCCCTGCCTTGATCGCAGGCGACCTCAACTGGCCCGAAGCCCTGCGCCTGCCCGGCTGGCACGATGCCACCCCCATCGGTGGCAGCTTCCGCCTGGGTCCGCTCAGGCTTCGTCTCGACCGGGTGCTGGTCGCCGACACCCTGCCGCAGCCATCGGTCCGCATCCTGCCCCATGGCGGCCTCTCCGACCATGATGGCCTGCTGATCGATCTGCCTCTCTGAGCCGTGCGTCGTTCGGTAACCGGCCGCCTGTCCTGAAAAGACAAAAGGCGCAGACCCCGCCAGGATCCGCGCCTTTCTCAAGTCTTTGTCCGGATCTCGACCCCCACGCCGTTCTGAACGGCAAGAGGGGGAGTGGGGCGAGTGATGGGATTTGAACCCACGGCCTCCAGAGCCACAATCTGGCGCTCTAACCAACTGAGCTACCCCCGCCACCGGAGTGCCGCTTCTCTAATACGCCAGCCCGTGGCGGGTCAAGCGGTTTGTGAAGCGGCGCCCTGAGTTTTTAGGCTCAGGCGCTGCGGGCCTGCTGGAAGCCGCCGGCGGCAAAGAAGCGCTCCAGCCGGGCAACCGCTTCTTCGAGAACGCTTTCCCGCTTGCAGAAGCAGAAGCGGACGAAGTTGCGGATGTCGCCCGCCTGATAGAAGGCACTGAACGGCAGACAGGTCACCCCGGCCTCCACCGTCAGACGGCGGCTGAACTCGACGTCATCCATGTCGCCGACCAGCGGCCGGATGTCGGCGCCGATGAAATAGGTGCCTTCCGCCGCCAGCACATCAAAGCCCACCCGGCGCAGCCCGGCCGAGAGCAGATCGCGCTTGGCGGCGAGATCGGCTGCCAGACCGTCGAAATAGCTGCGGTCCATGGTCAGGCCATGGGCGACGGCCCGCTGGAGATTGGGCGCGGTGGTGAAGGTGAGGAACTGATGTGCCCGGCCGAGGGCGGCGGCGATCGGCGCGTCGGCGACCAGATAACCGACTTTCCAGCCGGTGAGCGAAAAGGTCTTGCCGGCAGAGCCGACCCGGACGGTACGCTCGCGCATGCCGGGCAGGGTCATCATCGGCCGGTGGGCCCGGCCGTCGAAAACCAGATGCTCGTGCACCTCGTCGCAGACGACGACCGCGTTGTGCGCCTTGACCAGATCGGCCAGGAAGGTGAGATCGTCGTCGCTGAACACCTTGCCGGTGGGGTTCATCGGCGAATTCATCAGCAGCATGCGGGTCTTGGGCCCGAAGGCGGCCGTCAGCGCCTCGCGCGGCAGCTGCCAGTGCGGCGGCTCCACCCGCACCAGCTTCGGCACCGCGCCCGCCAGCTGCACGATCGGCAGATAGCTGTCATAGAGCGGCTCGATCAGCACGACCTCGTCGCCGGGGTTGAGCAGGCCCAGCAGGGCCGCCGCCAGGGCCTCGGTCGCCCCCGAGGTCACGATCACCTCGCGCATCGGGTCGACCTCGATACCGTAGAAGCGGTGGTCATGCTCGGCCACCGCCCGGCGCAGCTCGGGGATCCCCGCCATCGGCGGATACTGGTTGCCGCCGCCCATGAGGGCGTCGGCGGCCACGCGCCGCACCTCCTCGGGCCCTTCCCAGTCGGGGAAGCCCTGGCCGAGATTGACGGCCCCGTGCTCCTGCGCAAGCGCGCTCATCACGGTGAAGATGGTGGTGCCATAGCCGGAGAGGATCTGATTGGCGAACTGCACGGCCCGTTCCTGCTGATGCGCCGACCCGGATTTTTCAATCACGGATTGGGTTGAATAGGGATGAGGCCCCGAGGATCGCAGAAGCCGAGCCATCCGACAAGGCGGCCGCACAGATGCTGGCCCGACTGCCTGTGTTTTGGGCAGCATCTGCCCGTGTTTTAGCCAAAGCCCATGGACCTCCGCGCTCCGCCTGCGCCTCCAGGCGGGCTGGTCCGTGATGTACCAGTGACTTGCGGGGTTTGGCACGGCACGTGCAAACGTTGGTCGGCGTGGGTGGTGCGCGCCACCTGCCGGTGTACGGCTCGGGCGCGTCCAGCGCATGACCGGCACCCCCCGCCCCAGGTCCCGCAGGTCCTGGCCGCCATGATCGGCGGCCGGATCCAGGGGCCCGGATCTTCCGGTTCATGCGCGCGACTGACGAGAGTAGCCGCCGAGATGAAGAAGATCGAAGCCATCATCAAGCCCTTCAAGCTCGACGAGGTGAAGGAGGCGCTGCACGAGATCGGCCTTCAGGGCATGACCGTGACCGAAGCCAAGGGTTTCGGGCGCCAGAAGGGTCACACCGAGCTGTATCGTGGTGCCGAATACGTCGTCGACTTCCTGCCCAAGGTGAAGATCGAGATCGTGGTCGGCGACGCCCAGGTCGAGCGCGCGATCGAAGCCATCCAGCAGGCCGCTCATACCGGCCGGATCGGCGACGGCAAGATCTTCGTGACGCCGGTGGAGGATGCCATCCGCATCCGCACCGGTGAGCGCGGCAACGACGCCCTCTGACCGGTTCTGCGGGGTGCCGGGCCTGTGCCGGACACGACCGGCGCGGCCATGGCCGCCCTGCGACGAGATCGCCATTGATCCGCACCGCCGCCGGTGGTGCACTCACGAGACTGAAAAAGCTCGGCCCCGCCCCCGCAGACGCCTGACGGCGGGCCGACCGGTCGGTATGACGGATCATCCGGGGACACGGTGGTCCGCATGCCGCAGTCCAGGCAGGCCCGTCAACAGGCAGGCCAATCAACAGGCAGGATAGAAAATGTCGGACGCGAAGACTGTCCTTCAGCAGATCAAAGACAACGAAATCAAGTTCGTCGATTTCCGCTTCACCGACCCACGCGGTAAGTGGCAGCACACCACCTACTTCGCCGAGGCGGTGGACGAGGGCACCTTCACTGACGGCGTGATGTTCGACGGTTCGTCGATCGCCGGCTGGAAGGCGATCAACGAGTCGGACATGATCCTGATGCCCGACTGCAGCAGCACCTTCGTCGATCCGTTCGCCGCCCAGCCGACCCTGGTCGTGGTCTGCGACGTGCTTGAGCCGTCGACCGGCCAGGGCTATGAGCGCGACCCGCGTTCGACCGCGCTGCGCGCCGAGGCCTACCTCAAGTACACCGGCGTCGGCGACACCGCCTTCTTCGGTCCCGAGCTGGAATTCTTCCTGTTCGACGACGTCCGCTTCAATGTCGGCATGTTCGGCGCCTCCTACTCGGTCGACGAGCTGGAGCTGCCCTCGAACAGCGGCCGCGCCTATGACGAGGGCAACACCGGCCATCGTCCGAAGGTGAAGGGCGGCTACTTCCCCGTCGCGCCGGTCGACAGCATGTCGGACATCCGCGGCGAGATGCTGGAGCAGCTGAAGGCGGTCGGCATGACCCCGGTCCTGCACCACCACGAAGTGGCGCCGGCGCAGAACGAGCTGGGCACCGGCTTCGGCACCCTGACCGCCACCGCCGACGGCGTGCAGAAGTACAAGTACGTCGTCCACAACGTCGCCCATGCCTTCGGCAAGTCGGCCACCTTCATGCCGAAGCCGGTCTCGGGCGACAACGGTTCGGGCATGCACACCCACCAGTCGATCTGGAAGGATGGCAAGCCCCTCTTCGCCGGCTCGGGCTATGCCGACCTGTCGGAGATGTGCCTGTACTACATCGGCGGCATCATCAAGCACGCGAAGGCGCTGAACGCCTTCACGAACCCGTCGACCAACAGCTACAAGCGCCTGATCCCGGGCTTCGAGGCGCCGGTGCTGCTCGCCTATTCGGCGCGCAACCGTTCGGCTTCGATCCGCATCCCCTATGTCGCGAGCCCGAAGGGCAAGCGCATCGAGGTCCGCTTCCCGGATCCGACCGCGAACCCCTACCTCTCGTTCTCGGCGATGCTGATGGCCGGCCTCGACGGTATCGAGAACAAGATCCATCCCGGCGACGCGATGGACAAGAACCTCTACGACCTCCCGCCGGAGGAGCTGAAGGACGTCCCGACCGTCTGCGGCTCGCTGCGTGAGGCCCTGGCGGCTCTGGACGCCGACCGCGAATTCCTCAAGAAGGGCGAGGTCTTCACCGACGCCCAGATCGATGCCTATATCGATCTGAAGATGGAGGAAGTCTACGATTGGGAGCACACCCCGCATCCGGTCGAGTTCCGGAACTACTACAGCGTGTGATCTCCAAGCGTTTGATCGCGCCGGGCTGGGTCGCGGATCGAGGAGCGGGGGCCTTCGTTTCGTGAACCACCGGTGACGGTCGACCGACGGGGCCGTCGTTTCCGCCTTCGGGTGGGGACGGCGGCCCCGGCGTTTTTAAGTGCCGCCATGGACGTCGGATGTATCCGCCACGCCTTCAGCGGGGCGTGCCGCCCGTCCTGGCAAGCCAGATGCCGCCGGCCAGAATGACCGCCCCGCCCGCCAGGGCTGCGGGCCCCGGCACTTCGGCAAACAGCAGCCAGCCCAGGGCGGCGCTGAACACGATCCAGACATAGCGCACGGGACCGAGCGTCGCGGCATCCGCCAGGCGATAGGCCTGGATGTTGCAGGTCTGGCCCAGGATCGCCGCCGGCCCCAGGCACAAAAAGGCGGTCAGCATCCAGCCCGACATCGGCTGCCAGACCAGCAGCGCCGGCAGGGCCAGCAGCAGGCTGCCGAACAGGTTCACATAGAACAGCACCACCAGCCGGGTTTCCGAGCGCGCCAGCGTCTTGATCATGATCGCCTCGATCGCGATCAGCGCGGCACCGCCCAGCGCCACCAGGGCCGGCGCCCACATGGCCGGCGTGAAGCGCACCCCCTCTCCGCCGGCAAAGACCACGATTGCGGCGCCGCCCAGACACAGCGCCGCCGCTGCCCAGCGTGCCGGCCGCACCCGCTCTCCCAGCAGCGTCACCCCCAGCACCACCGTGAACAGCCCTTCCAGCAGGCCGATCGCTGCGGCATTGGCAACCGGCATTGCGGTTGCGGCATGAATGGCCGCCATGCCGCCCAGCCCACCGCATCCGGCGCGAACGGCATGCAGGCCCGGCTGGCGCGGCGCCATCGACCGCCAGCGGCCACCGGCGGTGACCGCCACCACAACCGTCGCCAGCCCGCCCACATAGCGCAGCCACATGATCTGCAATGCCGGGATCAGCCCGCCGGCAATCTTGCCCGACATGAAGATCAGGGCGAAGAGCCCCACCGCCGTCACGGCCCAGAGAATGCCCTGCGCCTCGGCGCCGATCACGGGGGCCGCAGGTGCAGTCCGCCTGAGGGTCGCGCCGTCGTCACCATCGATCGACATGATGCCGCTCCATTCCGCATCCGCCGCAACAGGCGGCTCGCCACGGAGCATCGGCCAGGGATACCATATCGGTCCAATGCCGTTTTGGCGGCACTTCATACGTTTCTGATATGGATGACGGAAGAGCGGAGGGCCCCATGAAACTCGGCATGCGCCAGCTCGATGCCTTTCAGGCGGTGATGACGCTGGGCACCGTCACCGCAGCGGCGAATGTGCTCGCCACCTCGCAGCCGGCGGTCACCCGATCGATCCGGCAGTTGGAAGATGCGACCGGTCTTCAGCTCTTCCGCCGCGTCCGTGGCCGGCTGGACCCCACGGCGGATGCCCGCGAACTGATGGAGACGGTCCGGCAGAGCTATGCCGGCATCGACCGCATCGCCCAGGTCGCGAGCCAGCTGCGACGGCGCCATACCGGCCATCTGCGCGTCGGCTGCCTGCCCGCCTTCGCCCAGGGCTTCATCGCCCGGACCATCGCCGACTTCCTGGCCGACCATCCCAAAGCCAGCCTGTCGGTCACGCCGCTGATGTCGTCCGACGTGGTCCGCGCCACCCGCAGCCGCGAGGTCGATATCGGCATCGCCGCCTATGATATCGACGTCACCGGGCTCGACACCCGCCCGTTCACCGACTGCCCCGAGGTCGCCGTGGTTCCGGCCGGCCATCCCCTCGCCGGCCGTGAGGTCGTCGTCCCCGCAGATCTGGCCGGGCAGCCCCTGGTGATGCTGGGGGCGAGCGACCCTTACCGCCAGCGGCTCGATCGTCTTCTGGCCGGCGAGGGCGTGACACCGGCACGGCTGGTCGAAACGCCGACCAGTTCAGCGCTCTGCGCCATGGTCGTCGAAGGGGTCGGCGTCGGCGTGGTCAACCCGATCACCGCGCTGGATTTCATCGGGCAGGGTCTGATCATGCTGCGCCTTGCGGCGGACCTGCCCTTCGTCACCACCCGGCTGCAGGTCACGACGGGGGGGCCGAACGCCCTTGCACGCGCATTTGTGACAGTGATGGAGCGCCGTCGCGACACGGATCTGGCGGCCGTCGCCGGAGCTCTCGGTCCCCCCCCGTCGATCAGCTGACGATCCTCAGCCACTCAGACTGACAGGAAAGCGGGCAGGCAAGGCGTCCGGCACCTGCCTTGGCCGCGCCTGCCGCAGCGTGCGTATCGACATGTATGAATTCAGATAGATGGCGAGTGCCGACGACAGATCCTGCGCGATTTCGGGGCGCGATTTCGTCAGGGCGTTCACCGCTTCGATGACCCGGCTGCCACCAGGGTCTTTCATGCCTTTGAGGATCACATTCAGCGAGGCCGATGCGCCCGCATTGCGGAACTTACGCCGCGCAGACCGCCGCAGATGTTCCGGTGCCGGTTTCAACAGGCTCGCAAGATGCTCGAACCGACGGATGACATTGTCCGGATGCATGAGTGCGTCGACCAGCCACAATGCGCCTTCGGCCAGTTGCTCGCGCGTCATGTTGAGCGGCCTCATATTGGTCCAGGGGCTGCCGCCGGAAACCGCTTCGTGGCCGACATCATCCAGAAGTCTGCCCTGTGCCTTGAGCCGTGCATAGAGCGGCGTCGCAATCGGCGCGATCAGGACGGCCACCCGCAGATTGACGGCCGGAAGCGCCATGCCGAAATCGAACTGCCGCTCAAAGCATCCCAGATCGTCACTGTCGAAGCCGACCATCAATCCTGCATCGAGGCTGATGCCGGCAGAGACGATCCGCTGGCACTGCTCCACCAGGTTCTGGTGGAGATTCTGGCGTTTTCGTGCCTCCTTCAAGGCCCCTTCGTCATTCGTCTCGAGGCCGACGAAAATCTGCCGGACACCAGCCGCAGCGCATTTGGCGAGAACATCCTCATCACGGGCGAGATCGATCGAGGCCTGGGTGTGGAACTGCACCGGATCACGACCGTCACGACCATTCCAGGCGATCAGGGCGTCAAGCAGCGCATGTGTCCTCTGGCGGTAGACCGTGAAGTTGTCGTCAGAGATATTGACGTTCCGATAGCCGTGATCGTAAAGCAGCTGAACTTCGGTGAGAACCGCATCCACCGGCTTATGACGTTGCACGCGCCCGACATATTGGATGACGTCACAGAATTCACAATCGAACGGGCAGCCTCTGCTCGTCTGGACGACGCCGCAGATGGCGCGATCATTGGGATACAGGTCCCAGCGCGGCGGGCGCGATGTCGCGAGATCCGCCCGGCCGCCCTGGTAGCGCGCGGCAAGCCGCCCGGCATAGAGATCATCCACAAACTGTCCGGCGACCGGCTCGAACTCACCCACGACCAGGCAGTCGGCCTCTCCCTCGAAAAGCTCGGGTGCCAGTGAGACATGGGCACCGCCCATGACGACCGTCCGTCCCATGGCCCGAAAACGACGGGCGATTTCCAGCCCGCGTGTCACCTGTGCCACATTTATGCTGAGGCAGATGACATCCGCCGGATCATCAAAATCCACGGGTTCGATCAGTTCATCACATAGTCTGAGTTTAAAGCGTCCATCAAAAAAGGCTGCGACCGTGGTAATCCCCGCCGCCGCCACAAACGCATAGGTTCTGTCCAGGTGCAGCACCTGATCTGATGCGAGGGCATCGCGACTGAACATCAAGCCCGGAGCAATTATATAGACATTCATCCGCGTCGCCATGAGATCAGGATCAAGATCCTCTGCATCATCAGCCGAGAAGCACGCGTGGGCAAGAGTTGGCGGATCTGTGCTCAATCCGGCAGCGGCCGCGGCCGCCCCTCGGCATCGACCGCCACGAAGGTGAAGACCGCTTCGGTCACCAGCTCCTCGATCGGATCCTCAAGGCCGGTGCGGCGGCGGGTCACCCAGGTTTCCAGATGCAGACGGATCGAGCTTCGCCCCGTGCCGACGATGCGGCAATAGACGCTGACCAGGTCGCCGACCCGCACCGGCTTCAGAAAGCTCATTGCGTCCACGGCGGCGGTGACGACCCGGCCGCGGGCGCGCTGGCCGGCTGCGATGCCTCCGGCGATGTCCATCTGCGACATCACCCAGCCGCCGAAGATGTCGCCTGCCGGGTTCGCATCGGCAGGCATGGCGACGGTGCGCAGCTCCGCCGCGCCTTCCGGGCGGCGCGGCATGGTACCGGGCTCGTGGCTGCGGGTCATGGCGCAGGGCTCCCCTCATCGATGGGTGCAGGGCCGGACAGGCTGCAGCGCAACAGGGCCGATCCTCCGGGCTTCCGCCGGCCCGCGACGTGACATCGCCCGACCCGCGACGTAACATCGACTGTAGCCCTTGCCGGTGATCCGCGCGATTCCTATAATCCGCGCCATGTCAGATCTCTTCGAAAGCGACGCAGCCGGAACCGGCGGCACTGGGTATTCGGCGGCGGACATCGAGGTTCTCGAGGGTCTGGAGCCGGTGCGCCGCCGTCCCGGCATGTATATCGGCGGCACCGACGATCGTGCACTGCACCATCTCGCGGCCGAAATCCTCGACAATTCGATGGACGAGGCCGTCGCCGGCCACGCCACCCGGATCGAGGTCGGACTCACCGCCGACAACACGCTGATGATCCGCGACAACGGTCGTGGCATCCCGGTGGACCCGCATCCGAAATACAAGGACAAGTCCGCGCTCGAGGTGGTGATGACCACCCTGCATGCCGGCGGCAAGTTCAACGGCAAGGTCTATGCGACTTCGGGCGGTCTGCACGGCGTCGGCATTTCGGTGGTCAACGCGCTGTCCGACCGGATGGTGATCGAGGTCGCGCGCGACCGGAAGCTCTGGGCGCAGGACTATTCCCGCGGGCGTCCGCAGGGGCCGCTGGTGCTGAAAGGGGCCGCGCCCAATCGTCGCGGTACAACGGTCTGGTTCCATCCGGATGCCGAGATCTTCGGCGATCTGCGCTTCAAGCCCGCCACGCTTTACCGGCTGGTGCGCTCCAAAGCCTATCTGCATCGCGGTGTCGAAATCCGCTGGGCCTGCGATCCGGCGCTCCTTGCCGCCGATGGCGAGGTGCCGGCCGAAGAGACCCTGCATTTCCCGGGCGGTCTTGCCGATTTCATGGCGACGCTCGTCGACGGCCCGACCGTCACGCCCGAGGCTTTCACCGGCCTGGTGGAGAGCGAGGGGCAGTCGAAGATCGACTGGGCCATCACCTGGCCACTCGAAGGCCAGGGCTTCACCTCCTGGTACTGCAACACCGTGCCGACCCCGCTCGGCGGCACGCATGAACTCGGCTTGCGCTCGGCGCTGACCAAAGCGCTGCGCAGCTTTGCCGAGCTGTCCCAGAAGCAGGCCCGGGCCGCCAAGCGCGCCCAGCAGATCACCGCCGACGACATCCTGGGCGGTGCGGTGGTGCTGCTCTCGGTCTTCATTCCCGATCCGCAGTTCCAGGGCCAGACCAAGGACCGCCTGACCTCGCCCCAGGCATCGCGTCTGGTGGAGAATGCGATCCGCGACCGGTTCGAACACTGGCTGACCGCCAATCCCGCCGCCGCCAGCGACCTGCTCGCCTTCGTACTCGACCGCGCCGAGGAACGCCTGCGCCGGAAGGAAGAAAAGACCGTCGGCCGCAAGACCGCCACCAGGCGGCTGCGTCTGCCCGGCAAGCTTGCCGACTGCACCCGCGACGAGGCCGACGGCACCGAGCTTTTCCTGGTTGAGGGCGACTCGGCCGGCGGCTCGGCCAAACAGGCGCGCAACCGCGATACCCAGGCGGTTCTGGCCCTGCGCGGCAAGATCCTGAACGTCGCCTCGGCCTCGCTCGACAAGCTCAAGGGCAACCAGGAAATCAACGACATCATCCTGGCGCTGGGCAGCGGCACCGGCCGGGACTTCAAGCTGGCGGATCTGCGCTACGAGCGTATCGTCATCATGACCGATGCCGATGTCGACGGCGCGCATATCGCCTCGCTGCTGATGACCTTCTTCTTCCGCCAGATGCCCGGGTTGATCGATTCCGGCCGGCTCTATCTGGCGGTGCCGCCGCTCTACCGCGTCGCACGTGGCGGCGATACCGCCTATGCCCGCGACGATGCCGACCTGAAGCATCTGCTCGCAACCCGCTTCAAGGGGGCGAAGACCGAGATCAGCCGCTTCAAGGGCCTCGGCGAAATGCCGGCACGGCAGCTGAAAGAGACCACCATGGCGCCCGAGACCCGCACCCTGCTTCGGGTCGGCATCGACCAGGGCAGCCGGATGCTGGTCGCGGAACGCGTCGAGACCCTGATGGGCAAGCGGCCCGAGAAGCGTTTCCAGTTCATTCAGGAAAACGCCCGCTTCGTCACGGAAGCCCTCGACGTCTGATCATCAAGGGGCGATGCTGGCGTTTCACACGACGTCTGCGTCAAACCAAGAGCATCCTGCATGGCCCCCCGACGCCTGCCTCATCCCACCCCGATGCGCCACTCTCGCCCGATGCGCGGGCTGATCGCCGCCGTGTTATTTCTCGCAGTCGCGGGCTGTGATGCCGAGAACGTGGTGGTAGTTGAAAGCGTCCGCCATGCAGGCTGGGTGTCCGACACCGACATCCGGATGATGCTCGCCTATCAGCCGCTGATGGTGGTGGTACGCGGCGACCTGCCCGGCCTTTCTCGCATTGCGACCGAAGCCGCGGTCATCGACGGGATCGCGAAAGCTGTGTCCCGCAGCCGCAACTCGCTCGAAATCCTGGCGGATGCCGGTACCAGGCCGCACATCCTCGTGCGGTTCGATCCGCCCGTCGTCAACACCGACGAGGTCTGTACCGCCGATCTCAGGGGCGGCGATCGTGATCCGGGCGGAGAAAATGATGGCGATGCCGATGACGCGGTGACACCCGTCATCAGCTGGCGGATCAGCCTGTGCAATTCTCGATCCATGGTGGCAACGGTGACGGCGCGCGGCCCATTCGACCTTCAGGCAACCTCCCCGCTTGAAGACATCGCCGCCCAGAGCCTGGTTCTCCTGCGCGACCCGCGCGAGAACATCCAACGCAGAGGCAGCTGACCGGGCCGCGGCCGGCTTCCCTGCCGGTTATGGGAGCCTGGATCAAGATGGATCGGATCGGGACCGCACGCCCCGCAAGTGCACGCCGCCTTCCCCTGGTCGCGGGAACGATCGCCCTCATCGCGGCGCTCGCCGGCTGTGCCGGCGCCGGTACGACGGTCGAAAACGCCCGCCGCGTCGGCTGGGCAACCAGCCAGGACGTCACCATGTTCCTGTCGGGCAGCCCGCCGGTGGTGGTCGCCGCCGGAACCCCCGATCAGGCCCGGCCGCTGGCCGATGCCGTCGGGCGCGCGGTCGGTCATCCCCTGCCTGTCGCGACCACACGGCCGGACGGGCCGCATATCCTGCTGCGGGCCGATACGCAGCCGATCGTCCTCAATGCCTGCGACCCTGTGGCCGTGGGCCGGCCGGACGGTACCGAGCGTCTGCAGCTTGCCCTCTGCGCCGATACGGGCGACCCTCTCGGTGCTGCCACGGTCCGTGCCACGGATCCGGCCGCCCTTGATCAGGCGCTGGGTCAGGCCGTCATCCTTCTGAAGCAGCCCGGCGATTCCGGCACGCGCCGCGGCGGCAACTGACGTCGTTCAAGGGTATCCCTCCCATGTCCGCCTCCCGCCTGCGCGCACTGTCTCTTGTCGCCCTGCTGGCTGCCCCGGCGCTCAGCGCCTGTGCCGGCATGGCTCTGACGCGGATCGAGCCGCCCTTCGTCGGCAGCTTTTACGACCGCGACGCCGTGGACCGTGCCTTCCGGGCGCAACCAATGCCGGTGGTGGTGCCGCGTCCGCTGGCGGGGATGGATGCGGACACGAGCGGTGCTGTGGTCGTCGATGCGCTGACCCGCGGGTATCCGCGCCCCTCCGCCGGGTTCACCCTGGCCGATCCCGCCCCGGGCAGCGTGCCCGCCGGCTATTATCTGGTCATCCAGACCGGCGGCAACGTCACGCCGCGCACCGAGGCCTGCACGGCGAAGGCACTGCAGACGGCCAATCCGGCGATGCCCACTGCCCCGGCTATGGCCCCGACCGGGCCACAGCAGCTGGGCCTCGCCATCTGTTACGGCGACACGACGGTCAGTGCCACCCAGGGCAGCCTCTCGATCCCCACGGCCGATGGGGCCGGATATGCGCCGCTGGTCCGCGCCCTGCTGCTGGAAGTCACCCCGCCGCGGAATCCGAACATGGACAATGACTGCCTCGGCTTCTGCAACGATGCCCGGGCACCGATCGGTCCCTGGTGGATGGCCGGCTGAGGGGTCTGAAAGACGCAAAAAAAGGGGGAGAGGCGATCTCCCCCTGTCGCGTTCAATACGTGCGCCGGACGGTTACAGCAACCGGTTACGGCTTGCCGCTTCCTGAAAGTTCCGGGCGGCAACCGACAGGTGCTCACGGCTGGTTTTCATGCGTTGGGCCAATGAGCGCAGGGCGTCGGTGATGACGTCACATTCACGCGACAGCCTGGAAACATGATCCACCATGGCAGACATCCTCGCTGGGGTATCGACGCACCACCTACGAGACGCTCAATGTTCCAGATCACTGTCGACTGCTGATTTTCCGCATCGTGCCAAGTCACCATCAAATTTTCAACCATGTTGTCCGATCATGATCGGATGATCTTCAGCACTCTCGGACAAACTTCTGATTTAGAGAGACGCGAATTTACCGTGCAAATCACGTTCGGGCTTTACGCTTCGATAACCTCTGACGGGATAGATTGGCGCATCAGCTACAACAAATACCACGCGCCCGCAGCCGGGAGAATATAATGAACATGACGGCCGCCCTGTCTCAGACGGATGAAACGTCGGAACGGCTCGCGTTTCTGCGTCTGGACGACGCAGCGCGTGCCGATCTCCGGGCACTGAAGCCCTTCCTTGAGAAGCACCTCCCGGACGTGCTCGCCGCCTTCTACGAGCATCTCCGCCACTACCCGGAGCTGGGCCGGATGTTTGGCGGCTCGACCGGTCAGGATCGCGCCCGTGGCGCCCAGCTCAAGCACTGGCTGGTCATCGCCGACGGCCGGTTCGACCAGACCTATGTCGACTCGGTCCGCCGCATCGGCAACGTCCACGCCCGTCTCGGCCTGGAGCCCGGCTGGTATATCGGCGGTTATGCCTTCATCCTCTCCGGCATCATGGAGCGGCTGACCCGCGACATGGAAAACGGGCTCTTCGGGCGTCGCTCGGAGAAGCTCGCCCGCTACGGCACTGCCTTGATCCGCGCGGCCATGCTCGACATGGATTTCGCCATCTCGATCTATCTGGAGCGGGGCCGCGCCGAGAAGGCGGAAGCCCTGCGCCATCTGGTCGATGCCTTCCGCTCCACCGTGGGCACGATCGTCGAAAGCGTCGGCGACGCCGCCGGTGCGATGCGCGACAGCGCCAGCCGGATGGCAAGCAATGCCGAGGCCACCAGCACCAGCGCGGAAACGGTCGACATGGCGGCCGCCGATGCCAGCCGTGCGGTCGGCTCCGCCGCCGCCGCCACCGAGGAAATGAGCCGGGCCGCCAGCGAGATTGCCCATCAGCTGGAGCGGATGAAGCAGCTCTCGTCGGATGCCGTCGGCCATGTCGATGCCGGGCGGACCGCGATCAACGAACTGGTCGGCGCGGCCGAAAGCATCGGCAAGATCGTCACCCTGATCCGCACGATCGCCGAGCAGACCAATCTCCTGGCCCTCAACGCGACCATCGAGGCCGCCCGTGCCGGAGAGGCCGGCCGCGGCTTCGCCGTGGTGGCGAACGAGGTCAAGACCCTGGCCGGCCAGACGCAGAAGGCGACGGAAGAGATCGGCGGCCAGATCGATCAGGTCCGGTCGATCATCTCCCGCGTCGCCAGCACATCGGATGCCGTCGCCTCGGCGATCGCAGCACTCGACGGCACCACCACCACCATCGCCGCCGCCACCGAGGAACAGACCGCCGCCACCCGCGAAGTCGCAAGCTCGACCGCCGATGCCGCGACCGCCACCCACAAGGTGTCGGACATCATCACCGGTGTCGGCAATGCCGCGCGCGAGACGGGCGTCGCGGCCCGCCGGGTGGTGGATGCGGCCTCGGAACTCGACCAGGAATCCCACCACCTGCGTACCGAAGTCGACCGCTTCATCTCCAGCGTCGGCTGACGACGAAACACAGGCTGTCACGAGAGTTTCATCCCCTCTCCCCCCGCCGCCGTCCTATCGTCCGCGTCCCCTCCCCGATCCTGCACGCGGAACGGTATCATGACGGCGGCGCCCCTTTTCTCCCCCACCTCTCCGCTCGCCCTGTGCGGCCGGCGCATGCTGCTGGCCGATGGCGAAATCGCGCCGGGCAGGCTGACCCTCGCCGAGGGGCGCATCGTCGACACCTCGCGGCAGATCGGCGGTGATGCGATCGATCTCGGCGATCTGCTGGTGGCGCCCGGTCTGATCGACCTGCACGGGGACGCCTTCGAGCGTCAGATCATGCCCCGCCCCGGCGTGCATTTTCCGGTCGATCTGGGCCTTGTCGATACCGACCGCCAGATGGCGGCGCTGGGCATCACCACGGCTGCGCACGGGATCACGGCGTCGTGGGAACCGGGGTTGCGCAGCCTGGACGCGGCGGAAGCCCTGATCCTGGCGATCCACGCCCTGAAGCCCCGGTTGATGGTCGATACCCGCGTTCATCTGCGCCACGAAGTCGCCAATGCCGCAGGTGCCGCACGGGTCGAGGCCTGGCTTGCCGACGGTCTGGTCGACCTTCTGGCACTGAATGATCATCTGCCCGATTTCATCGCCATGCGCGCCCGGCCTGCAAAGCTAGCGGTCGTCGCCGGTCGATCCGGCCTGTCGACCGACGAGCTTCTGGCCAGGATCGATGCGCTGGCCGCCGATCGGACGGAACAATGGGCCGCGGCACGCCGGCTTGCAGCCCTCGCCCGTGATGCCGGCATCCCCCTGCTGTCCCATGACGACGAGACGCCCGAGGCACGCAGCGCTGCCCGCTCGCTCGGTGCCCGCATCGCCGAATTCCCGGTCGACATGGCGACGGCCAGGGCGGCCGTCTCGGCCGGTGACGAGGTGATGGTCGGTGCCCCCAACCTGCTGCGCGGCACCAGCCATGCCGGACGGCTGGACGCGCGCGACGCCGTCGCCGCCGGTGCCGCCACCCTGGTCGCCAGCGATTACAGCCATGCGGCGCTGCTCTCGGCCCCCTTCGTGACCGCCACCACGACCGGGCTCGGTCTTGCGCGGGCCTGGTCGCTGGTCTCGGCGGGGCCGGCGCGTGCCGCAGGGCTCAGCGACCGCGGTCGCCTCGCGCCGGGTCTGCGCGCCGATCTGGTCGTGATCGACGATACCGATCCGCTGGTGCCGCGGGTGGCGCTCACCATCGTCAATGGCCGGGTGATGTATGCCGATGCGACAGGCGTGCGCCTGCTCACTCGTCAGATCTGATCAGGCCGTCAGGCGGTCGAGCCAGCCGGCCATCGCCGCCACCGCTTCGGCCGGACGTTCCATCGGCGGCAGATGCCCGCAATCTTCGATGACACGAAGCTCGGCCCCGGGGATGGCGGCCGCCATCTCCTCGGCCAGCGGCAGCGGGGTCAGCGCGTCCTCGCACCCGCAGACCACCAGCGTCGGACAGGCGATCCGGGCGAGATCCGCCCGCCCGTCCGGTCGGGCCATGATCGCCTCCTGCTGGCGCAGAAAGGCCGGATGGCCGACCCTCTCTGCCATGGCCATGATCCGCCCGGTCAGCGCGTCGTCGGTCAGCCGGTCTTCGTGGATCAGCACCGGCAGCAGGCGCGGCGTCACACCCTTGAAACGGCCGCGGCTCGCCACATCGATCAGCGTCCGACGCCGCGCCTTCTGCTCTTCGGTATCGGCCCGGGCGGAGGTATCGAGCAGAGCCAGGCCGATCACCCGGTCGGGCGCCTGGCGCATGATCTCCTGCGCCACATAGCCGCCCATCGACAGCCCGGCAAGGGCGAAACGCGGAGCCGTCACCTCGTTCAGCACCCGGGACGCCATGGCACCCACACTGTCATCCCTGGTGAGGTCGGCCACCGTCATGTCGGCGCGCGCCGAAAGCCCATCCAGAACCGATGCCCAGAGGTCATGGTCACAGAGCAGGCCCGGCAGCAGGACCAGGGGCAGGCGGTCGGACATCCGTAACAACCTTTCGGAATGTGCAATCCGGTCAGCGGATCAGCGGCAGCACCGCCTTGAAGCGGTCATCGCCGGCGCGGCCCAGCCATTCGAACAGCACCATCTCGGTCGAGACGATCTCGACGCCATGGCGGGCCATGCGGTCGAGGGCGAGCGCCTTGTTGGCGGGCGCGCGGCTCGCGACCGCATCGGCGACCACCGCAAGCTGGAAGCCGGCGCGGGCGGCGTCAAGCACGGTCTGCAGCACGCAGACATGGGCTTCGGTGCCGCAGACCACCAGGCGCCGACGGCCCGAAGCGATCACCCGGTCGCGGAAGGCATTCTCGTTCCAGGACGAGAAGGTGATCTTGGATACGATCTCGGACGGGTCGAGCCGGTCGCGGATCACATCGACCGTCAGGCCCAATCCTTGGGGATACTGTTCGGTCGCCAGCACCGGAATGCCCAGCGCCCGCGCGCCGTCGATCAGGCGGCCGGCATCGGCAACCGCGGCCTCGCCGCCGGCAATCGCCGGCATCAGCCGGGCCTGAAGGTCGATCACCACCAAGAGGTCGGCATCTGCATCCATCAGCGCACCGGCCGGACGGGTGCGGTTTTCGGGGCGGCGGGGGGAGAAATCAGTCAAGTCCTTGCCTCCTGGGGGTTAAGGCCGGTCGCCGTGATTGACTTGCACGCCGCGGCGGTTATATATGGCCCACACATCCGGATATCGACAAGCAGATCGGGCGTACCGTCTCGCAATGACATTCGAAGATCTGGGCCTGAGTGCCGAACTCCTGCGGGCGGTCAATGACGCCGGCTACAATCAGCCGACCCCCATCCAGGAGAAGGCCATCCCCTGGGTGCTCCAGGGGCGGGACGTGCTCGGCTGCGCGCAGACCGGCACCGGCAAGACGGCGTCCTTTACCCTGCCGATGATCGACATCCTGGCCCAGGGCCGGGTTCGGGCGCGCATGCCGCGTTCGCTGATCATGACGCCGACCCGCGAGCTGGCGCAGCAGATTGCCGAGAATTTCAACACCTACGGCAAGTACACGCCGCTGTCGATGGCGCTGCTCATCGGCGGCGTGTCGTTCTCCGACCAGGAGAAGGCGCTCGACAAGGGCGTCGACGTGCTGATCGCGACGCCCGGACGCCTGCTCGATCATTTCGAGCGCGGCCGCGTGCTGCTGACCGACGTCCGCATCCTGGTGGTCGACGAAGCCGACCGTATGCTCGACATGGGTTTCATCCCTGATCTTGAGCGGATCGCCAGCCTGCTGCCACAGATCCGCCAGACCCTGCTGTTTTCGGCGACCATGCCGCCCGAGATCCGGCGTCTGGCCGACAAGTTCCTGATGAACCCCAAAGAAGTGTCGGTGGCGCCGCAGTCCACCGCCGCCTCCACCGTCCGTCAGCTGGTCGTCCAGGTGCCGAACGAGCGCGCCAAGCGCCGCCCGCTCGAGACCCTGATGCGCAACGAGCCGGTCGGCAACGGCATCATCTTCTGCAATCGCAAGCGCACGGTCGCGACGCTTTACGAGACGCTGAAGCGGGCCGGCCACGATGTCGGCGCGCTCCATGGTGACATGACCCAGGATGCGCGCAACGAGACGCTGGCCGCCTTCCGCGACAACCGGATCAAGTTCCTGATCGCGACCGACGTCGCCGGCCGTGGGCTCGACATCGAACATGTCAGCCACGTGTTCAATTACGATGTGCCGCTGGCCGCGGAAGACTACATCCACCGCATCGGCCGGACGGGCCGTGCCGGCCGCAGCGGCACCGCGATCATGCTGGTCACGCCCGAAGACAAGAAGCTCTACGACCGCGTGGTCGCCCTGCTGGGAGGCAAGCCGTTGGAAGAGCTGAGCGATCTGTCGGTCAAGGCACCGGCCGAAGCCCCGGCTGACGCCGAGACTGAAGCCGCAGCCGGCGGCCGCACCCCCCGTGGGGCCCGCACCCGTCCGCGGCGGCGCCGCGAGGCCGAAGCGGCAGATCTGCCGGCCGCCGAAGAGGTCCAGGCCGAAGAGGCTGCACCGGCCGTCGACGACACCCCTGCCCCGGCTGCAAAGCCCGAGCGGCGCAAGCGTCGCACGCCCCGCTCCGTCGAGAGCCGGCCTGTCGAGGTCGTGGAGGCTGAGGCTGCCGTTGACGAGGTCGAGGCGGTCGAGGAAGCCCCCGCACCTGCTCCTGAGCCCCGCCGTGCAGCCGAGCGCAAGCCCGAGCGGGCCCGTTCGTCCGAGCGCCGCCAGCGTGAAGACGATACACCGCTGGGCTTTGGCAAGGACATTCCGGCCTTCATGCTGAAATCTGCCCGCACCGGCTGACCGGCTGTACCGCCGGACGACATCGCCCCCGGAGAGAGTCTCCGGGGGTTTTTCGTGGCACGGCATCCCGGCGCGCGGCCCGACGAAAAAACCGCCCTGGAAGCACTGCTTCCAGGGCGGTCCAGTTTCGACCGGCGGGCTGTCTCCCGGCCCCGCCGATCGAGGCCCCCGCCATGACCGGTTCCCGGAACCGGCCGCAGCGAGGAAGGGCGTCAAAAATCAGCTGGCGAGGAAGTCCTCGATCAGCTGCAACTGGTCGGGAACGTTCAGAGCCGGAGCATGCCCGCAGCCGGGAATGACCGCAAGTCTCGCCTTGGGCCCGCGGCGGGTCATTTCTTCGGCCGTATCCTGGGTCAGCAGGTCACTGGTCTCGCCGCGCATGACCAAGGTCTTGGCACGAATGGCATCCCAGGCATCCCACATCTCGAAATCGTCTGTCGTCTCTGCAAAAACGCGCATGACGGCAGGGTCATAATGCACGGTCACCTTGCCGTCATCGCGGCGGCGGGTGGAGGTTTCGGCCATCTGCCGCCATTGGGCATCGGTGATCGCGCCATAGGGGGCGTAGATGGTGCGCAGATAGGCCTCCAGCTCCAGCACCGTGTCGAAAACCGGCGGCTGGGTGACGTAAGACCGGATCCGGCCGACCGCCACCGGCGACAATGCCGGGCCGATATCGTTCAGAACCAGATGGGTGATCCGGTCCCGCAGCGGGCCTGCGGCCAGCACCATGCCGATGGCACCGCCCATCGAGGTGCCCACCCAGCGCATCCGCTCGATGCCCAGCCGGTCGAGCAGCTCCACCGCGATATCGGCATAATGCTCCAGCCGGTACTCGGCATCGGGGGTCTTCGACCACGACGACAGGCCGCGGCCGATGGTGTCGGGGGCCACGATGCGGTAGCGATCGGCGAAATGGGCCGCGCAGGGGTCGAAATCACGGCCGGTCCGGGCGAGGCCGTGCCACATCACCACCGGTTCCGACCGGCCCTTCGACCAGTGCATCAGGTGGATCTCATGACCGCAGGCGGTCAGGAACTCTGAGGTGGGATTCGGGGTCGAGGTGGGATCGGGGGTGGAGGTCATGGATCAGCGTTCCCTGAGTTTGCCGACGATGCCGGTGGGGAAGAAGTAGACCGAGAGCACGAACAGGATGCCCAGCCACAGCATCCAGCGATCGGCGGCGATCAGCTCGGGCAGGATCGGGATGCCGGCCAGCGCCTCGGAGGCCGTGCCCATCAGGTCCTGAAGGTAGAACTGCGCCAGGCTGAGGATCACCACGCCGATCACCGCACCATAAAGCGTCCCCATGCCGCCGATCACCACCATCAGCAGCACGTCGAGCATGATCGCGAAAGAGAGCGTCGCGTCGGGCCCGGTATAGCGCAGCCAGAGCGCGTTCAGCACCCCGGCAAGCGCCGCCAGCGCCGCCACCAGGCACGAGGCGGCGGTGCGGTAGATCACCACCCTGTTGCCGAGCGCCTCGGCCCGGAAGTCGTTCTCGCGGATGGCCTGAAGCACCCGGCCGAAGGGCGAGTTGACCACGCGCAGCATGAACAGGAACAGCAGCAGAGAGACCAGGAAGACCAGGTAATAGGCGATGATGCGGCCGTTGATCTTCTGGCCCAGCACCTCGCCGTCGACCAGCTTGAAGGCCGGGCTCAGCAGCCGCGGGATGCTGAACGACATGCCGTCCTCGCCGCCGGTCAGCCACGAGAGCTGCGACGCCAGGATCAGGAAGAAGCTCGCCACCGCAAGCGTGATCATGCTGAAGAAGATCGCCCTCACCCTGAGCGACAGCAGGCCGATCACCGCCGCCACCACGATCGAGAGCAGCACGCCCGCAACCGTGCCGAGGCCGACGGCTCCCCAGCTCGGGCCCAGCGCATTCAGCGAGATTGCGACCCCATAGGCGCCGATGCCGAAGAACATGGTGTGGGCGAAGGAGACGATGCCGGTATAGCCGAGCAGGATATCGTACGAGGCGACCAGCACGATCAGCACGCAGATGCGCGCCGCAACCGCAAGCGAGCGGGTGCCGGGGAAGACGAAGGGGGCGAAGGCGAGCCCCAGCAGCACGACCAGCAGAACGATGGTCAGGATGCGGCTGCGCGGATGATCGCCGGAGATGATCCAGTTGAGCATGGGCTTGCCTCCGGCTCAGTTCTTCGTCGCGGGATAAAGCCCGCGGGGTCGCCAGAGCAGCACCGCCACCATCAGCAGGATGTTGGAGCCGAGCGCCAGCGTCGGGGCCAGATAGCCCATGAAATTGGCGGTCAGCCCCACCAGCAGGGCGCCGAGGAAGCAGCCGCCCACCGAGCCCAGCCCGCCGATGATCACCACGATGAACACCAGGATCATGACATCCGCGCCGATATGGACGGTCACCAGCTCCTGATAGAGCGCCCACATCACGCCGCCCGAGGCCGCAAGTGCCGTGCCGGCCACGAAGACGCCGACGAACAGCCGGCGCACCTTGTAGCCCAGCGCCTCGACCATCTCGCGGTTCTCGACGCCCGCGCGGACCAGCAGGCCGATGCGGGTACGGTTGAGCGCGAAATGCATACCGACATAGGCGACAAGGCCCAGCACGCAGGCGACCAGCCGGTAGCGCTCGACCGCGATGTCGCCAAAGAAGATCGAGCCGCGCAGGGTTTCAGGCTTGGGCAGCGGGATCGGATCCGGGCCCCAGATCACCGTGATCAGCTGTTCGGCGACGATCAGCCCGCCGACCGTGATCAGGATCTGGCGCAGATGCGCGCCATAGACCCGACGCACGATGATCCGTTCGAAGGCGAGGCCCAGGATGCCGGCCACCACGCAGGCGACCAGAATCGAAAGCAGCATCGCCCCCACATCCCCCAACAGAGAGATGCCGAGCATGTCGTGGAAGGGGCCGCCCGGCGCCAGCAGCCCGGTTGCCAGATAGGCACCGACGGCCACAAAAGCCCCATGGGCGAAATTCAGCACATCCATCAGGCCGAAAACCAGGGTGAGCCCCGATGCCATCAGGAAGATCATCATGCCCATGGCGAGGCCGGCGACCGCCAGCACCATCCAGGTGCCGGGATCGATGGCGATGAGCGGCAGGAACAGGATCAGGCCGGCGATCGCGAGCGGGGCATGCCGCTCGACCAGTCCGGCGGTCTTGAGGGCGCGCGCGGTCATTGATGAGCGTCCAGGCTGAGGCCGAGCAGGCGGCGCTGAAGATCTCCGTCATGGGCGAGTTCGTGCATCGAACCCGCATGGACGACGCGGCCGTCATCCATCACCGCCACCGTGTCACCGAGTGCGGTCGCCATACTGAAATTCTGTTCGACCATCAGAATGGTCGTGTGGGTCGATTTGAGCTCGCGGAAGGCCTGGATCAGATGACCGATGATCGCCGGCGCCAGCCCCTTGGACGGCTCGTCCACGATCAGCAGCTCCCGCGGCTCCACGATCGCCCGGGCGATGGCCAGCATCTGCTTCTGCCCGCCCGACAGATTGCCGGCCGGCCAGTTCCAGAACTTCTCAAGGGCCGGAAACAGCTCGTAGATCCAGGCGAGACGCTTCTGGTCCATGGGCCCCGACCGGGCGGCGAGCACCATGTTCTCGCGCACCGTCAACCCGGCGAAGATGCCCATATCCTCGGGCACATAGGCGATACCGGCCGCGGCGAGATCGGCGGTATGGGCCCTGGTGATGTCGCGCCCGTCGAAGGTGATCTGCCCCTGCGAGGCCTGCCAGAGGCCCATGATCGTGCGCAGCGTGGTGGTCTTGCCGGCACCGTTGCGGCCCAGCAGCATGGTCAGCCCGCCGCGCGGCACCACCAGATCCACCCCCTGAAGGATGTGATACTGGCCGATATGGGTGTGCACGCCGGCAAGGGTGAGCAGGGCGTCAGACATGTGTGGCGGCCCCCATGCCCAGATAGGCTTCCTGCACGATCGGCGAGGCGACCACCTCTCGCGGGTCGCCATCGGCGACCAGATAGCCGTTGTGCAGCACGATGATCCGGTCGGCCAGCGAATGGACCACGTCCATCTTGTGCTCCACCAGCAGCACGGTCTTGGCCGGATCGGCCTTGATCTCGTGGATCAGGTCCAGAATCACCGGCACCTCGTCGACGCTCATGCCCGCGGTCGGCTCGTCGAACATAAAGATCGAGGGTTCGAGCGCGATCAGGATCGCCACCTCCAGCTTGCGCTGGTCGCCATGCGGCAGGGTTGCAACCACATCCTCGCCGCGCGCGGCCAGGCGCACCCGCTCCAGGATCTCGTCGGCCCGCTCGATCAGATGCCGCCCATGGGCGGCCATCGAGAAGATGTCGAAGCCGCGGCCGCGGCGGGCCTGCACCGCCAGGCGCACATTCTCGCGCACCGTCAGGTTGGGAAACAGGTTGGTCAGCTGGAAGGCGCGGCCGATGCCGCGCCGGGTGCGCCCGGCCGCGCCATGCGAGGACAGGTCGTGGCCGTCGAGCAGCACCTCGCCCGCGGTCGCCTTCAGCTGGCCGGAAATCAGGTTGAAATAGGTGGTCTTGCCGGCGCCGTTGGGGCCGACGATGGCGGTCAGCGTGCCGCGGTCGAACCGGCAGCTGACGCCGTTCACGGCGACGTGGCCGCCGAAGCGCACGGTGAGGTCGCGGGTTTCGAGCGCCGGCCTGGCGCCGCCCTGGCCCGCGGCGGATGAAGCGGTCATGCCGTGTCCGTAGATGCCTGCGCCGCAGATGACGGCGTCTGGTATGGGAAGCAACTGGTATGGGCAGCCGTGAGGGTTCTGCCGCCGCAGCCGGGCGACCGCCCGATCGGTCAGCCGCCGGGGCCGGCCGCCCTGCTCGATCGCCAGACGTTCCAGCAGGGCATCCGCCAGCGGCTCGATATCGTCCAGCCGCTCGCGCAGCGGCGGCAGGCGCAGCGGCAATACGTTCAGGCGGTAATAAAGGTCGGCGCGGAACCGGCCGTCCTCGACCATCCGGCCCAGATCGCGGCTGGTGGCCGCAATCACCCGCACATCCACCGGGATCACGCGATTGGAGCCGAGCGGCTCGACCTCGCGTTCCTGCAACACCCTGAGCAGCTTGGATTGCAGGCTGAGCGGCATGTCGCCGATCTCGTCCAGAAACAGCGTGCCACCATGGGCCAGCCGGATCTTGCCGTCGCGCGGTTTGTTGCCGGCTCCGGTATAGGCGCCGGGCGCCACGCCGAACAGCTCCGCCTCCAGCAGGTTTTCGGGGATGGCGGCGGTGTTCACCCGCACCATCGGCCCGGCCTGCCGCTCGCTCGCCGCATGCAGCGCATGGGCCAGCATCTCCTTGCCGGTGCCGGTCTCGCCCAGCAGCAGCACGGTGATGTCACGCTCCGCCGCCCGGCGGGCCTGGCGCTTCAGCAGCCGCACCGCCTCGGAATTGCCGATGAACTGTGAAAAGCCGTATTTGGCCCGGCGGGCATCGGCCAGCTGGCGGCGGGCGGTTTCCAGATCGCGCTGCATCCCCTGAAACTTGTCGACCAGCGGCTTCAGCGACTGCACCCGGTCGTACAGGATCATGCCCACCGCGCCCGAGACCCGGCCATCCTCGTCCTTCAGCGGGATGCGGCTGACCACCAGCTGGCGGCCTTCGACTTCGAAAATATCGATCAGATCCGCGCGGCCGCTGGCCACCACCTCGCGCAGCCGGCTGTTGGGAATGATGTCCTCGACCGGTCGCCCTTCCACGGGGTCCATGCCGTTCCAGCCCAGGATCGCGCGGTATTTGTCGTTCATCCAGAGCACGGTGCCGGCGGCATCGATCAGCACGGCGCCTTCGTAGAGCTGGTCGAACAGCTCCACCGCCGCACGCGCGACCCGGTCCCTGAGGCCCGCCTCGCGCGCGGCCGCGGCCCGGCGCCGGCGCGCCGCCACGCTGTCGATCAGCCGCTCCATCCAGCCTGCATCTCCCCCCTGCCGGCACCTGGCCATTATGGACGGCCATCGCCCGCCGGAACCCTGGTGCCAAGCCTAGGCGCGCGTTACGGGCGATGCAAGCCGCAGCCCGTCACCCCCCTGCCGCCCGGCGCACCGCCCGGGCGAGTGCGGCCGGCACCGCGCTCATATGGCCTTCATCCGGCACCACCAGCAGGTCGATCCGCCCGGCTTCGCCCTCAAGCTTCGTCAGCCGGTCGTGCATGTCGCGCACGCCGTCGACCATGCGCGCCATGCGCCGGAAGGCGATCCGGTCCGGCGCGTCATCGGGTTCCGCCGCCTGTTCCGCCCCGCCGACCGTCAGCGTCAGATCCAGAACCGGCCGGTCGGCGCGGGCGGCGAAGGCCGCCTCCTCTGCCAGCACCTCCCGATCATTCCACCAGATCGACGGGCTGGACGCCACCCAGCGGGTGAAGGCGTCCGGCCGGGTGAAGGCGGCGTGCAGCACGAAACGCCCGCCCAGCGAGTGGCCGAACAGGGTTGCCGCGTCGTCGTTCACCGGAAAGCGCCGGGCGACCTCGGGTCGGATCTCGTTCAGGATCAGGTCGAGAAAGGCTTCGTCGCCACCGGTCGGCACTTTCGGCGCCCGATTGCCCATCATCGCCCGGCCTTCGGGCGTCACGGCGGAGGTCAGGTCCAGATAGCGCCGGGCCATGTCGAAGCCGACGACGCCCGGATAGCCGATCGCCACCACCACGATCGGCCGGTCGGCCGTCAACAGCCCCGCAACGGTACCGGCCACACCGAAGAAGGCATTGCCGTCCAGCACATAGAGCACCGGAAACCCGCCCGGCGGCGGGGTAACCGGCGGCACCGACACATCCACCCGATAGGTCAGGCCGTTGCGCGCCGCCGTCAGGTCGAAGGCGTGCAGGCCCGGCGCCACCGGCACGGCATCCGCAACACCGGGCGCCCCCGCAGCCCTGGCGGGCAGCGGCGCCCCCGACAGCGCGAAGGCCAGAACGAAAGCGGCGGCAAAGGGCATCAGCGGGCGCAGCACGACGGGCATCTCCAGCAGGTCGATCCGGGCGCCCATGGGACCGCAACTTGGATTGCGACGCAATCTCATTGAACGACATGCCGGTCAATACGGATCGGCGCCGCCGATGGTGATCTCCAGCACCGCCGGCCGCCCTGCCCCGAGCAGCCCTGGCAGGCCGTCCCGGATCGCGGCCACGGTATCGGCACGGAGATGCGCCACCCCCATCGACGCCGCCAGCTGATCGAAGGCGATGGCAGGATCGTCCAGAACCATGCCGACGGCATGCCCTGCCGCAGCACTCTCCAGCCCCATCGCCGTCGCCGTCCGCATCAGAATGTCGTAGCGCCGGTTGTTCAGGATCACGAAGATCACCGGCAGCCGCAGCCGGGCGGCCGTCCACAGCGCCTGCGGCGCATACATGGCACCGCCATCACCCGTCATGCACAGCACCGGCCGGCCGGTTGCGAGTGCGACGCCCGCGGCCGCCGGCATGCCCCAGCCCAACCCGGCGCTGGCGACGAAATCATGCCGGTCGCCGATGCCGCCCTGCCAGAGCCGGCGCAGCCCCTCGATCAGGGCCGAGGCCTCGTTGACCACGGTCACGCCCCGCGGGGCCGCCTTCAGCACAGCATCGGCGGCGATCATCGGATGCAGCGGCAGCCGGTCGCGGAGCCTGTCGAGCCGGGCCGTGAAGCCGGCATCGGCGACCGCCTTCTCCGCCCGCCGCCGCATGGTGACGGCGGCGACGCCCGGCCGCGCCACGACCGCGGAGAGTGCGGCAAGGCCTGCCGCCGGATCGCCGCCGATCACCAGATCGGCCGCGACGTCGAGCCCGGGCGCCGCCGGGTCCCGGGCCAGCTGAATGACCCGCATCCCCTGCGGCAGGGCGGGCCCGGGCCGGTAGTGATAGGGCCTGATCGCCCCCTCTCCCGCCAGCACCGCCAGCCGTGCGTCGCCCAGGATCGAGCGGATCTCCGCCAGATCGGGCGGCAGCACGCCGCGCCAGCCCGGGTGATCGGTGGGGAAAAGATGGGCGCGCGGCACCGGGGTCGCAAAGACCCGGCAGCCCGTGGCATCGGCAAAGGCGATCGCCGCCCTCATCCCCCGCGGCCCGGCCAGCGTGTCCGACACCAGAAGCACCAGATCATCGGCCTCCGCACCTGCGATCATCGACGCCGCGGCATCGATGTCACCCGCAGCCGGGGCCGACGCGGGAATGCGCGGTGGTGGCGGGTCGGCGGCGGCAAGCGTCAGATCGACCGGCAGCGACAGAAAGACCGGCCCCGGCGGCCAGGCCCGGGCCAGCGCAAAGGCCCGGCGCAGCACCTGGCCAGCATCCTCGGGCCGGGTCAGTTCATGGGCATGCTTCACCACCGGCCGGGCAATGCCCACCAGATCATCGGCCAGCCAGGGCGCGCGGATCAGATGTCGGCTGTCCTGCTGGCCGGCGATGACCACCAGCGGCGTGCACATGCGCGCGGCCCCGATCATCGCCCCCATGGCATGGCCAAGCCCGGAAGCGGTGTGGAGATGGGCGACCCCCACCCTGCCGGCGGCATGGGCATAGCCGTCGGCCATGGCGACCGCGACCGCCTCCTGAAGCGCCGGCACATAGCTGAGCCCGGGTGCGCGGGCGACGGCATCGAGCAGAGGCAGTTCGGTGGAGCCCGGATTGCCGAAGACGTGGGTGACGCCCTCATCCTCCAGCACCGCCGCGATCATCCGCGCGACCGACCTCTGCCCGTCCCCCATATCGTCTCGCCCCTGCCGCTTCGTATCCGCATGATGATCGCGCATGGCGCAGATCATTCTGCCGACAGTCGCGGCATCGCTTCAAGACGGCAGACGGCAGGGGCGGTTGACGATGTCTCGGGGTCCCCCCGTCAGGCGGCGCCGAGGATGGCCTCGTCGGTCACGCCGAACAGTTCGTAGCGGATGTTCGCGGGCGCGACCCCGGCCGCGATCAGGTGCCGGGCCTGCGCCTTCTGGAACGCCCGGGGCCCGCACATATAGACGTCGACCTCGCGACCGGGCAGCAGCCCGGCGATGCGGTCCGCGTCGAAACGGCCGACCGAATGATGGGTCACGCCGACGCGGTCCGATGCGCCCGGGCGCTCATAGGCGATGTGCAGATCCAGGCCGGGCGTCGCCTCGGCCAGCGCGCGCAGATGGGCCCCGAAGGCATGGGTTTCGCCGTCGATCGCCGCATGGGCCCAGATCACCGGATGGTCCGGCCGCGTCGCCGCCAGGGTTTCCACCATGGCGAGCAGCGGCGTCTGGCCGACACCGGCACCCAGCAGCAGGATCGGCCGCGGCGTCTCCGCATCCAGGAAGAAGTCGCCCGCCGGCGGCGCCACCTCCAGCACCGCGCCGGGGCGGATCGTGTCGTGCAGCAGGCCCGAGCCGCGGCCGTCGGGTTCACGTTTCACCGCAATCCGCCACCGGCCGTTGGCAGCACGTCCGGCCAGGCTGTAATGGCGCAGGAGCTGGGTGCCGTCAGGCCGGGTCAGGCGCAGGGTCAGATACTGGCCGGGGGCGAAATCCGGCAGTGCCCCCCCATCCTCGGGCGCCAGCAGGAAGCTCTTGATCACGCGGCTTTCCTCGGCGACCGCCTCGACCACGAAGCGGCGGAAACCGCGCCAGCCGCCCGGCCGTGCCGCGACCTCGCCGACGAGCGCCGCCTCGCGATCGATGAACACCTTTGCGAGCAGACCATAGGCCTCGCCCCAGGCCGCCAGGATCGGCGGCGTCGCCGCATCGCCCAGCACGTCCGAAATCGCGGCCAGCAGATTGGCCCCCACCACGTCGTACTGCTCGGGCCGGACCTGGACGGCGACATGCTTGTGGGCGATGCGTTCCACCGCACCCGCCAGCGCGGCCAGGTTGTCGATATGCTCGGCATAGGCCAGCACGGCCGCCGCCAGCGCCCGCGGCTGCGACCCGTCGCGCTGATGCGCCGGATCGAACATCGCCGCGATCTCGGGGGCAGCCAGCAGGCGCTCGTAGAACCGGGTGGTGATGGCCTCGCCATGGGTGCGCAGCACGGGCACCGTTGCCTTGACGAGGGTAATGGTCGCGTCGCTCAACATGTGGAACTCTCCGGAACCTTCAACTCTGGCTTGGGTCCGGTGCATGGGCCTGATCCCGCAGGGCCGCCCTTCCGGACAAAAAGCTGTATATCAGATGTCTCTTATGATCGCCAAGGAGAACATTCATTCCATACGCATGTTATTGCATGGATGCCGCGCCCTGCATGCGCGCTTACCGCGTCGCGACATCCGTGCTTCCCGTCCGCTGCCGGCCTGTGCCATAGTCCGGCCGATATGCCGCAAGCTGGAGGTTCCGGAAGGCATGAACGGCGCGCGTGTGCTGATCTACAGCCACGACAGCTTCGGGCTCGGCCATCTGCGCAGATGCCGCGAGATTGCACACGGCCTGGTCGGGACATTCCCCGACATGTCGGTGCTGATCCTCTCGGGTTCGCCGATCATCGGCAGCTTCGATTTCAGAACCCGCACCGACTTCGTCCGGGTGCCGGGTGTCATCAAGCTGCGCAATGGCGATTACACCTCGCTGAAGCTCAAGATGGACGTCGACCACATCCTGAAGCTCAGGGGGGCGATCATCGAGCGCACGGCCGAGGTGTTCGAGCCCGACGTGTTCATCGTGGACAAGGAACCGCTGGGCCTGCGCGGCGAGGTCGCCCGCACGCTGAAGCGGCTGAAGCGCCGCGGCACCCGGCTGGTGCTGGGGCTGCGCGATGTGATGGACGAGCCCGCCCAGCTGGCGCCCGAATGGAAACGCAAGCGGGTGCTGCCGGCGTTGCGCGACCTTTACGACGACATCTGGGTCTACGGCCTGCCGGAAATCCATGATCCGCTGGAAGGCATCGACCTGCCGGCGGATGTCCGCGCCAAGATGACCTTTACCGGCTATCTGCGCCGCGAGGCGGTGCGTGGTGCCGCATCGGAACGCATCCAGTCGCTGATCGCCGGCGACCCTTACATCCTCGTCACGACCGGCGGTGGCGGCGATGGCGAAGAGCTGATCGACTGGGTGCTGAAGGCCTATGAACAGCACGGGTCCAGCCTGCCGCATCGCGCGGTGCTGGTGCTCGGGCCGTTCATGAACCGCGAGGCACGCGACCGGCTGCGCGCCCGGGCCCAGAAGCTGGACAAGATCGAAGCGCTGACCTTCGATGCGAATATCGAGACCCTGATGGCCGGTGCGCTGGGTGTGGTCGCCATGGGCGGCTACAACACCTTCTGCGAGATCCTGTCGCTCGACAAGCCCGCGGTCATCGTGCCGCGCACCGAGCCCCGGCTGGAACAGTTCATCCGCGCCGACCGGGCCGAGAAGCTGGGGCTGACCCGCATGCTGCTCGATCCGGGCCCCGATCGCAGCGCTGCCGCCATGGCCGAGGCGCTGCAGGGCCTCGAGCGCCAGCCCCACCCGTCTTCGGTGATGCCGGCCGGCATGCTCGACGGGCTGGATGCGGTCGCCGATCTGGTGGGTGCCGAGCTGGACCGGCGCGGCCGGCCCCAGGCCCGGATCCGCCAGGTATCGGGCGGCGGTGGCGGCCTGCTTCAGGCCCCGCAGGCCGAGGCCGCGCCCGACGAGGAAACCTGGTCCGACGAGGCCGATTTCGGGGCACGACGCCGTGCGGCACCCTGACGGCTGGCGACCCGGCCCCGGCGTGACCTCTGCCAGCCATGGCCAACAACCGACGATCGCCGTGGTCCTGAAGGGCTATCCCCGCCTGTCCGAGACCTTCATCGCCCAGGAAATCCGGGCGCTGGAAGTGGCCGGGCTGCCGCTTCGGCTGGTATCGCTGCGCCATCCCACCGATACCCGGGTCCATCCGGTCCATCGCGAAATCACCGCCGGGGTCCGCTATCTGCCGGAATATCTCCATCAGGAGCCGTTCCGCGTGCTGCGCGGCCTGCGGCGTGCCGCCCGCCTGCCGGGCTTCGCCCGGGCCCGGGACGTCTGGCTGCGCGATCTTGCCCGCGACCGGACCCGCAACCGCATCCGCCGCTTCGGCCAGGCGGCCGTGCTCGCTGCCGAGCTGGAAGAAGATGTGGCGATGATCTACGCCCATTTCCTTCACACCCCGGCCTCGGTCGCCCGCTATGCCGCGATCATGCGCGGCCTGCCCTGGTCGGTCTCGGCCCATGCCAAGGACATCTGGACCAGCCCGGATTGGGAAAAGGCCGAAAAGCTGGCGGATTGCGCCTGGGCCGTCACCTGCACCGCCACCAATCGCGACCATCTGGCGTCGCTCGCCCCCGACGGCCGGGTGCAGCTGCTTTATCACGGCCTCGACCTCTCGCGTTTTCCCGATCCTGGGTCACAGCCGGCGGGACCGGACGGCACCGACCCGGCCCGCCCGGTCATCCTGGTGGGCGTCGGCCGGCTGGTGGAGAAGAAGGGCTGGGACACCGTGCTCGATGCCCTGGCCCGGCTGCCGGCGGATCTCGCCTGGCGCTTCGTCCATATCGGCGGCGGGCCGCTCAAGGACCGGCTGAAGGATCAGGCCGCCCGTCTCGGTCTCGCCGACCGCATCGACTGGCTGGGTGCCCGCGCCCAGGCCGAGGTGATCGAGGCCTATGGCCGGGCCGATCTCTTCGTGCTCGCCAGCCGCATCGCGGGCGACGGCGACCGCGACGGCCTGCCCAATGTCCTGATGGAAGCCCAGTCCCAGCGCCTGGCGGTGGTGGCGACGCGGGTTTCGGCCATCCCCGAATTCATCGACGACGGCGAAAACGGCCGGCTGGTGGCGCCCGATGATGCCGCCGGCCTGTCGGCGGCGCTCGCATCCCTGATCCGCGATCCGGCCCGCCGGGCGGCGATGGGCGCGGCCGGGCGCCGCAGGCTTGAAGGCGCCTTCTCGCTGACCGGCTCGGTCGGGCCGCTGATCGACCGGCTGCGGGCGGCGGTGGCGGCGCGCGGAGGCCGCTGATGCGGGTCGCCCTCTACTGCCCCCTGAAACATCCCGATCATCCGGTGCCGAGCGGCGACCGGCGGATGGCCCGCCAGATCCTGGCCGCCCTGCGCCATGCCGGCCATGAGACCGAGGCCGCCTGCCGCTTCGGCAGCCGCGACGGCCGCGGCGACCCGGACCGGCAGGCGCGGATCGCGCGCATCGGCACCGCCCTCGGCCAGATGCTGGCCCGTCGCTACATGCGCCCCGCCGCCGCCGCCGCGCGCCCCGATGCCTGGATCACCTATCACCTTTATCACAAGGCGCCGGATTACCTGGGGCCGGTGGTCGCGGCCGCCCTCGACATCCCCTATCTGGTGATCGAAGCGTCGGATGCGCCCAAGCGCGCGACCGGCCCCTGGCAGGCCGGCTTTCACGCCGCCCGCCATGCCCTCGCCGCCGCCGATCTGGTGATGCCGATGACCAGGCTCGATGCCGTCTGCCTGGGGCGCCTGCTGCCGGCGGACCGGCTTCGCCTGCTGCCGCCCTTTCTGGACGATATCGGCCTGTTTCAGGCCGCCCGTGCCGATCGCGACCGGGCCCGTGCCCGGCTTGCCGCCGCGGCCGGGCTGGATCCGGCGCGGCCCTGGCTGCTGGCGGTCGGCATGATGCGGGCCGGCGACAAGCTCGACAGCTACCGCGTGATCGGCCGCATGCTCGCCGATCCGGCGCTCGCCGCGACACCGCTTCATCTGCTGGTCGCAGGCGACGGCCCCGCCCGGGCCGAGGTGACGGCGGCACTCGAACCCACAGCCGCCGGCCGGGTGCATTTCCTGGGGGCGCTTGCCCCCGCCCCCCTGGCCGCGGCGATGGCGGCATCCGATATCCTGGTCTGGCCGGCGGTGCGCGAAGCCTATGGCATGGCGATGCTCGAAGCCCAGGCGGCGGGGCTGCCGGTGGTTGCCGGTCGCACCGGCGGCGTGCCCGATGTGGTGGATGACGGGGTGACCGGCCTTCTGGCCCCGCCGGAAGACGCCGCCGCCCTCGCCGCCCTCACCCGGCGGCTGATCGACGACCGGGAGACCCGCGCCCGGCTGGCCGCCGCGGCGGGCCGGCGTGCGGCCGGCCGCGATCTGGCCGCCGCCACAGCGGCACTCGACGACGCGCTGGCCGCCGCCGCACGCAACCATGCGGCGCAACGGGCGCCCCGGCCCATGGAGGAGACGAGATGACCGGACCTACCCGCCCGACCACCGGCGGTATCATCCTGGCCCTGATCCGCCATGGCCGCACCGACTGGAACGACCAGGGCCGCATGCAGGGCCGGCACGACCTGCCGCTCAACGACCGGGGCCGCGCCGAGGTGACCGGCTGGCAGGTGCCCGCCGCCATCGCCACCGCCTATGACTGGTACACCTCGCCCCTCCTCCGGGCGCGCGAGACGGCGGCCCGGCTGGGGGCGCCCGGCGCCCGGGTGGCGCCCGAACTGGTCGAAATGGCCTGGGGCATCTGGGAGGGCCGGCGGCTGGAAGATCTGCGCCGAGAGCAGCCCGACCGCATGGCCCTGATGGAAGCCCAGGGGCTGGATTTCCGCCCGCCCGAGGGCGAAAGCCCGCGCGATGTCCAGCGCCGGCTGAAGCCCTGGCTGGCGGCCATCGGCACCCATGGCCGCAATGTCGTGGCCGTCACCCACAAGGGCGTGATCCGCGCGATCTATGCCGCGGCCACCGGCTGGCCGATGCTGGGCAAGCCGCCGGAAAATCTCGCCTGGGATGCCACCCATCTGTTCCGGGTCGACGAGACCGGCGCCGTCGCCGTGCATCACCTGAATCTGAAGCTCGTCTGAGGACGCCAGACCACATGACCGACGCCACCACCAGCCGCACCGATCGTCCGCGCATCCTGCTCTATGTCCAGCACCTGCTCGGCATCGGCCATCAGAAGCGGGCGGCGACCCTGACCCGGGCGCTGGAAGCGGCCGGCTTCGCCGTCACCTATGTCAGCGGCGGCTTTCCGGTGCGCGGGCTGGATACCGGCCCGGCCGATTTCGTCCAGCTGCCGCCGGCCCGGGCGGTCGACAAGTTCTTCAAGGTGCTGGTCGGCCCCGACGGCCAGGTGATCGACGATGCCTGGCGCGCCCGGCGCCGCGATCATCTGGTGGCGATCGTCGAACGTCTGCAACCGGTGGCGGTGATCACCGAACTCTTCCCCTTCGGCCGCCGCCAGCTCGCCTCGGAAATCGTGCCGATGGTGGAAGCCGCGCGGGCACTGCCCCGCCCGGCGCTGATCGTCTCCTCGGTGCGCGACATCCTGGTCGAGCCGCCGAAGGAAGAGCGCCGCCGCGAGATGCTGTCCCGGGCGCGGCGCTATTACGATCTGGTCATGGTCCACGGCGATCCGGCGCTGGTGCCGTTCGAGCGCACCTTCCCGCTGATGGCCGAGGTCTCGGATCTCGTCCGCTATACCGGTTATGTCGTCGACCGGGCACGCGAGACGGCGCCCCCGCCCGGTGGCAGCGCGCAGGACGGCCGGGACGAGGTGCTGGTTTCCGCCGGCGGCGGCGCCGTCAGCGAGGCGCTGTTCCGCGCCGCCATCGCCGCCCGCGCCCTTCCCTCGCCTGCCCTCGCCCGCCGGCGCTGGCGGCTTCTGGTGGGCTGGAACCTGGCCGATCCGGTGCTGGACGATCTCAGCCGTGTGGCGGCAGAGGCCGACGCCACCGGTTTCGTGGTGGAGCGTGCCCGCCCCGATTTCGTCGCCATGCTGGGGCGCGCCGCCCTTTCGATCTCCCAGGCCGGCTACAACACCCTGCTCGAGGTGATCGAGAACCGGGTGCCGGCCGTGGTGGTCCCCTATGCGGGCGGGCTTGAAACCGAACAGGGGCTGCGCGCCGGCCTGGTCGCCGAGCGCGGCCTGGTCGAGGTGGTCGACGAAGAGACCCTCACTGCCGAAGGGTTGGCCGCTGCCGCCGATCGCGCCCTCGCGGCCGAACGGGACTGGCCGCGGCTCGACATGGACGGAGCCGCCGCCTCGGCACGGCTGCTGCACGACCGGCTGGCGGCCAGGGGATAGCATCGGATGGCTGCCGACCCCTGGGCCGATCTCACCGCCGAACTGGATGCCTGGGCTGCGGCCGGCCGGGCGGCGAGCTTCTGGTGGCGCGACGACGATGCCACCGCGCCCTCGCCCGCGCTCGACCGGCTGCTCGGCCGCGCCGAGGCCTGCGGCGTGCCGCTGGCCCTGGCGGTGATCCCGGCCACGGCCGGGCCTGCCCTCGGCGATCGCCTGGCGACGGCACCCGCCGGGATCCGGGTGCTGGTCCATGGCTGGTCGCATGGCAATCATGCCCGGCCCGACAAGAAGAAATCCGAACTCGCCTGCGGCCGGCCGATGGCAGAGATGACCGCCGATCTCGCCCGTGGCCGCGCCCGCCTGGACGAGTTGTTCGGTCCCCGCCTGCTGCCGGTCCTGACCCCGCCCTGGAACCGGCTGCCAGTTCCCCTGATCCGGGAGCTGCCGGCGATCGGCATCAACGGTCTCAGCCGGTTCAAACCGCGCAAGACCCGCTCTCCGGCGCCGGGGGTGGTAGAGGTCAACACCCATATCGACCCGATCGACTGGCATGGCGGCCGTGGCTTCACGGGCGAGGTCGCAGCCCTGGGCGCCATTACCGCACATCTGGCCGCCCGTCGCACCGGCCGGGCCGATCCGACGGAGCCGACCGGCCTGCTGACCCATCATCTTGTGCACGACCAGGCACTGGATGGGTTTCTCGACCGCCTGATGGCCCATTTTGCGGCCCATCCGGCCGTGACCTGGCCGGATCTGCAGACCGTTTTCGCCGCCTGATCCCGGCTGGTGCGACGCAACATGTCGATGGTGGTCCACCTCGGCGCAGAACGGCTTGCAAGGCGCGGGGGGCAACGGGCATCCTATCGACGGCGCGACATGGGGATCGCGCAACGCCGAGGATGATCCGGACCGGTGACCTTTTCCACGACGTCGCTTCCGACCACGCCGGAGACTGCCATGGACCTGACCGGCAGGCCCGCGCCGGCATGCGCGGTGGCCGCCGCCCTGCCGCGGTTGCGTCACCGGCCGGGCCCCCTGATCGCCGATCTTGCCCGCGCGGCCGCCGGCGGTGCGGTGATCGCCCTGCCTCTGCTGGTGGTCGATGGCATGAACGGCGTGCTGCAGCTGGCCCTGATCGCGCTGGTGCTGCTGTTCGCCGCCTTCGCGGTTCAGCGCGGGCTCAAGCTCACCGAAAGCTGGACGGCGGAGGGCCATCACATCGTCCGTCGCGGCGCCATCGGCCAGAGCCGGCTGGATCTCGCCCGCCTCAGGACCTTCCGGCTGGAACATTTCGCCCCCCGCAAGGGTGCGGGCTGGTTCCGCCTGCGCCTGGTCGACGACGGCGGGGTGCGGCTTGCGGCTGAAGACACGCTTGAAGACTTCCACCGCCTCGTCGCCCTGGCCCTGGCTGCGGCCGAAGCCCGCGCCCTGCCGCTCGACGACGTCACCACCCATAATCTGGCGGCGCTCGGCCTCGCCCGGGGGATCGCATGAGCGGCCGGCGCCATGCCTGGCCGCAGCCGCGGCCGCTGCTGTCGGTGCGCGATCTGGTCGTGCGCTTTCATCTGCCCGAAGGGCCGCTGACCGCGGTCGACGGCGTGTCCTTCACCATCAATCCGGGCCGGATCACCGCGCTGGTCGGCGAGAGCGGCTCGGGCAAGAGCGTGCTGACCCAGGCGGTGATGGGCCTGCTGCCGTCCATCGCCCGGATCGAGGGTGGGGCCGCGGTCTTCACCGACCCGCTCGACGGCCAGGCCACCGATCTTGCGACGCTTGCCCCCACCGGCCGGACGATGCGCCGGATCCGGGGCGGCCGCATCGGCATGATCTTTCAGGAGCCGATGAGCGCATTGTCGCCGCTGCACACGCTCGGCGACCAGATCACCGAGGCGGTGCGGCTGCATCTGAACGAAGATGCCGCAGCGGCGCGCGAGATCGCCGCCGACATGCTGCACAAGGTGGGCTTCCCGAACCCCAAAGCCGCCCTCGACCGCTACCCGTTCGAACTGTCGGGTGGTCTGCGTCAGCGCGGCGTGATCGCCATGGCGCTTGCCGCCCGGCCGGCACTGGTCATCGCCGACGAGCCGACCACGGCGCTCGACGTCACGCTTCAGGCCCAGATCCTGAAACTGCTCCGCGACCTGCAGGACGAACTGGGCATGGGCGTGCTGCTGATCACCCATGATCTGGGTGTGGTCTCAAGCCTGGCCGACGACATGGTGGTGCTCTATCGCGGCAAGGTGATGGAGGCGGGCCCTGCGGCCGAGCTGATCCGCAAGCCGGAACATCCCTATCTGAAGGCCCTGCTCGGCGCCGTGCCGCGGATCGGCATGGACCGAACGGAACGGCTGGTGCCGCTGCGCGAAATCGCCCTCGATCCCCGCCTGGCGGCGGATGTGGTGGGGCGTCAGGGCACCGGCCCGAAAGCGGCCGCCGACACGCCGCTGCTCGCGGTCGAGGGGTTGACCAAACGCTTCACCAGCCGCGGCACCGGACTCTTCGCCCGCGGCGGCGGCAGCAGCGTGACCGCGGTCGACCATGTCTCCTTCAGCGTCGGCCGGGGCGAAAGCGTCGGCCTGGTCGGCGAAAGTGGCTGCGGCAAGACCACCACCTCGCGCATGCTGCTGGGCGCGATCCGTGCCGATGAAGGCCGGATCCTGTTCCAGGGTGATCATGATGCCGCGCCGACCGACCTCGCCGCCCTCGACGACGGCGGCTGGATCCCGTTCCGCAAGCGTCTGCAATACGTTTTCCAGGACCCGTTCCACTCGCTGAACCCGCGGATGACCGTGTTCGACATCATCGCCGAACCGCTGGAGATCCACGGGGTCGGCACCGCGAAAGAGCGCGCCGAGCGGGTGAAGGCGCTGATGAAGATGGTGGGTCTGGATATCCGCCATCTCCGCCGCTATCCGCACAGCTTCTCGGGCGGCCAGCGTCAGCGCATCGGCATCGCCCGCTCGCTGGCACTCGGCCCGGAACTGCTCATCCTGGACGAGCCGGTCTCGGCCCTCGACGTGTCGGTCCAGGCCCAGGTGCTGAACCTGCTCAAGGATCTGCAGGATGCGCTGGGCCTCGGCTATCTGTTCATCTCCCACAATCTGGCGGTGGTCGACTATATGTGCGACCGCATCCTGGTGATGTGTGCAGGCCGGATCGTCGAGAGCGCGCCTCGCGAACGCCTGTTCGAAGATGCCCGCCATCCCTATACCAAGGCGCTGATCGCCGCGGTGCCCGAAGCCGATCCCGACCGGCCGCTCGACTTCGCGGCCCTGATGGATGGCCGCGCCTCGGATCCGGCGGCCTGGCCCGAGCCCTGGCGGCTGGCGCCGGGCGGGCCCTCGGTGATGGACGAGGTGACGCCCGGCCATTTCGTCCGGGTGGCCGCAAGCGCGGAGGCCGCGGCATGATCTGCCTCACGCGTCTTGCCGGCATCCTGGCCGCAGCCGCCCTGCTCGCCTTCGGCGCACCCGCACGCGCCGCGGCCGGCGACGATGCCGGGCCCGCGATGGGCAGCATCATCGAGATGATGATCTCGCCCAGCGCGCCCATGCCGGCACAGCTGATCGAGCCGCCGGTGCTTGAACAGCAGGTGACGGAGGGCAAGCTGCCGCCGATGGCCGAGCGTCTGCCCAAGATACCGGCGGTCGACGACCTCGTCGGCCCCGATCTCAGCCCCGGCCGCTATGGCGGCAGCTGGACGATGCTGGTCGGCCGGCCCAAGGATGTGCGCATGGCGCTGGTCTACGGCTATGCCCGGCTGGTGCGCTACACCCGCGATTTCTCGTTCGAGGCCGATATCCTGCGGGAGATGGATGTCCAGGACGGGCGGATCTTCACCCTGCATCTGCGCCCCGGCCATCGCTGGTCCGACGGCGAGCCCTTCACGGCCGAAGATTTCCGCTATTACTGGGAGGATGTGGTCAACAACAAGAAGCTCTATCCGGCGGACCCGCCGCGCGAGCTTCTGGTCGATGGAGAGCCGCCGCGCTTTACCGTGATCGACCAGACCACCATCCGCTATGAATGGTCGAAGCCCAATCCGCGCCTGCTGCCGGCCATCGCCGGGCCGCTGCCGCTGACGCTCTACCGGCCGGCGCACTATCTGCGCCAGTTCCACGAACGCTATGCCGATCCCGACAAGCTTGCGGCGATGATCGAAAAGCGCAAGCAGTCGAGTTGGGCGGCGCTGCACAACCGCATGGACACGGCGACCGATTTCAGCAATCCGGACTTCCCGACCCTGCAGCCCTGGCGGCTGCTGACAGCGCCGCCGGCGGTGCGGTTCCTGGTCGAGCGCAACCCCTATTACCACCGCATCGACCTGAACGGCCGCCAGCTGCCCTATCTGGACCAGATGGCGATCGACATCGTTGACGGAAAGCTGATCGCAGCGCGGGCCGGCACCGGTGACGCCCTGCTCCAGGCGCGCGGGCTGGATTTCACCGACTACACCTTCCTGAAGGCGGGCGAAAAGCGCTCTGACTACAAGGTGTCGCTGTGGCGGACGGGACGCGGGGCCCATCTGGCGCTCTACCCCAATCTCAACGCCCGGGATCCGGGCTGGCGGACCCTGTTCCGCGATGCACGCTTCCGCCGGGCCCTGTCGATGGGCGTCGACCGGCACGAGATCGATGCGGTGCTCTATTACGGCCTGACCATCGGCGGCGGCAACAGCGTGCTCGACGAAAGCCCGCTGTCGCGCCCGGGCTATCGGAAGGTCTGGGCCAACCACGATGTCGACCGGGCCAACAAGCTGCTCGACGATATGGGTCTCGACAAGCGCAACGAGCGCGGCATCCGGTTGATGCCCGATGGCCGGCCGCTGGAGCTGGTGATCGAGACCGCGGGTGAAAGCACCGAGCAGATGGACGTGCTGGAACTGCTCCACGATCAGTGGTTGCAGCTCGGCATCAAGACCTATGCGCGGCCGATGCAGCGCGACCTGTTCCGCAACCGGATCTTCGCCGGCGATACCCTGATGAGCGTCTGGTTCGGCATGGAAGCCGGTCTCGCCACCGCCGAGACCGACCCGTGGGAGCTGGCGCCGGTCAGCCAGCAATCGCTGCAATGGCCGAAATGGGGCCAGTATTTTGAGACCGGCGGCCGGTCGGGCGAAGCGCCCGACATGGAAAAGCCCGAACAGCTGCTGGCGCTCTACAAGGACTGGACGGTGGCGCCGTCCTCGGCCGACCGTGCGCGGATCTGGCGGGAGATGCTCGCGATCAACGCCGATCAGGTCTACACCATTTCTCTGGTCGCAGGCGTGTTGCAGCCGGTGGTCGCCAATCGGCGCCTGCGCAACCTGCCCGATCGGGGGCTCTACAACTGGGATCCGGGATCGCATTTCGGCCTCTACCGGCCGGAGCGTTTCTGGCTCGACAACTGACGGGCGCCCGACGACCGATCGGGCTCAAGATCCACCGCGACAGCTGAGGGGCACCACAGAACCCCGCGGCGGATCCAGGAGGGGGAGCAAGGCAAGCGATGTTCGCCTACATCGCGCGGCGGTTGCTGATGATGATACCGACGCTGATCCTGATCAGCATCCTGGTCTTCGTCATCATCCAGCTGCCGCCCGGCGACTATCTGACGACGCAGCTTGCCGAGCTGGCGGCCCAGGGTGAGGCAGCCAGCCAGGCCAAGATCGAGTTTCTGCGCGCAGAATACGGGCTCGACCTGCCGCTCTGGGAACAGTACATCCGCTGGGCCTCGGGCCTGCTGGTCGGCGATCTCGGTTACTCCTTCGAATATCAGCTGCCGGTGGCCGAGGTGGTCGGCGACCGCCTGTGGCTGACCATGCTGGTGTCGTTCGCCACCATCATCTTCTCCTATGCCGTCGCCTTCCCGATCGGCATCTATGGCGCCATCCGCCAGTACAGCGCGCTCGACCACGGCCTGACCCTCGTCGGCTTTCTGGGCCTCGCCACCCCCAATTTCCTGCTGGCCCTGGTGCTGCTCTATCTGTCGAACATCTGGTTCGGCACCTCGATCGGCGGGCTGATGGACCCGGAATATCTCGACCAGCCGCTCAGCTGGGCCAAGTTCCTGTCGGTCATGGAGCATCTCTGGGTGCCGGTGGTGGTGATCGGCACCTCCAACACCGCCGGCATGATCCGCCGGCTGCGGGCCAATCTGCTGGACGAGCTGCGCAAGCAATACGTCACCACCGCGCGTGCCAAGGGCCTGCATCCCGCGAAGATCCTGGTCAAATATCCGCTGCGCATGGCGCTGAACCCGTTCATCGCGGATCTCGGCAATGTGCTGCCGCAGGTGGTCTCGGGTGCGGCGATCGTGTCGGTGGTGCTGTCGCTGCCGACCACCGGGCCGATGCTGCTGCGCGCGCTGCAGACCCAGGACATGTATCTGGCCGGGTCGTTCCTGATGTTCATGGCGCTGCTGACGGTGATCGGCGTGCTGGTGTCGGATCTGCTGCTCGCCCTGCTCGATCCGCGCATCCGCCTCGACGGAGGACGTTCGCGATGAGCGGCCCTGATCGCTACATCTCCCACGCCCCCTTCGACCCCGTTCATGACGAGGTCCTGACCCCGGCGCAGGAGAAATACTATCTCGCCTCGCAATGGCGGCTGATGTTCTGGCGGCTGCGCCGGCACAAGCTCGCCATGGCCTCGCTCTGGTTTCTGGGCTTCATCTATCTGGTGATGATTTTCGCCGAGCCTTTGAGCCCCTACAACCCCAACACCCGCCATATCGACAACATCCATGCCCCGCCGCAGACGGTGCATCTGTTCCACAATGGCGAGTTCGTCGGCCCCTTCGTCTATGGCACCCGCTATGCGCTGAACATGGACACCCTCACCCGGACCTATTCCGAAGACCGGGTGCGGCCGCTGCCGATCGGCTTCTTCTGTTCGGGAGAGCCCTACCGGCTCTGGGGGCTGATCCCGATGGATATCCGGCTGGTCTGTCCGCCAAAGGGCGGCACGCTGTTCCTGCTGGGCACCGACCGGCTGGGGCGTGACATGCTCTCGCGGGTGATCGAAGGTGCGCGGATCTCGCTGACCGTCGGTCTGATCGGCATCACCATCAGCTTCGCCCTGGGCATCCTGTTCGGCGGGCTCTCGGGCTATTACGGCGGCTGGGTCGATGCCGGCATCCAGCGGCTGATCGAGGTGATCCGCTCGTTCCCGGAGCTGCCCTTGTGGATGGCACTGTCGGCCGCCATGCCGGTCACCTGGCATCCGCTCTGGATCTTCATCGGCATCACCGTGATCCTGGGCCTGCTCGACTGGACGGGTCTTGCCCGGGCGGTGCGCTCGAAACTTCTGGCGCTGCGCGAGGAAGACTATGCCACCGCCGCCGTGGTCATGGGCGCCCGGCCCAGGCGGGTCATCCTGCGCCATCTTCTGCCCAATTTCATGAGCCATCTGATCGTCTCGGCCACGCTCACCATCCCGGCCATGATCCTGGGCGAGACCGCACTCTCCTTCCTGGGTCTCGGCGTGCGCGCGCCGCTGATCTCCTGGGGCGTGCTGCTGAACGATGCCCAGGACATCAACGTCGTCACCCAATATCCCTGGCTGCTGCTGCCGGTGGTGCCGGTGGTGCTGACAGTGCTTGCCTTCAACTTCCTGGGCGACGGGCTGCGTGATGCGGCCGACCCCTACCAGACCTGAACAGCCTGGAGGCCCCCAAAAAAGAACGCCGGCCACAGGATGGCCGACGTTCTTCATGTCGGAGGCGGGTTCAGCCTGGATCAGCAGGCCGCCATGCGGTCGGCTTCGTCGCCGGTCGCCAGCGACCGCATCCGCTCGGGGTCGAGCAGACGGACGGCATGGACGCCATCCAGCGAGATGATGCCGTCGCGCTTGAAGGCGGCGAGCGTCCGGCTGACGGTCTCGATCGTCAGGCCCAGATAGTCGCCGATATCGGTCCGGGTCATCGGCAGCGGCAGCGGGTCGTTCGCCTCGCCACGTGCCTCCAGCCGGTCATAGAGGCCCAGCAGGAACGAGGCCAGACGCTCGCGGGCGCTCTTGCGGCCCAGCAGCAACATCTGCTCGCGCGAGCGGGCGATTTCGTCCTGCGCGAGGCTCAGCAGACGGCGGCCCAGAACCGGGATCCGCTCCTGCAGGGTTTCGAAATCCCGGCGCCGGAAGCGGCAGACCGACACCCGGGTCAGGCTCTCGGCAGCCAGACCGCCCAGGCGGTCGTCGCCCAGGCCAAGAAAATCTCCGGGCAGCAGGAAGCCCAGAACCTGGGTCCGCCCGTCGGGCAGGCTCTTATAGAGCTTCGCCGTACCCGCGGTCACGTTGTACACATAGGGCGACCGCTCGCCTTCCTCGGCAAGCAGCGCATGGGCCGGCACCTCGATCCGCGACACGATCGACGCCACCGCCGACATCGCATCATGGCCGAGATCGCCGCAGAAAGTCAGGGCACGCACGTCGCAGGCATCACAATCGACACGCGAGCAGCTCGTAGGCGGCTGTCCGGAACTGGGCAGAAGGCGGCTGTCGTTCATGGCTCTCGGACCTTATCGTCTGGGGGCGCATCCGTTATATGCCGGGCGCCTTTGCGGGACCGTTAATGGACCGCGTGTTTGTTGCAGATCAAATCTATCATGGCTGCGGACGGTTTCAGAGTGACGTTTCGTCACGCTCCGGTCCCCCGGCATTGCATGCAACGCCGGGCTGGCACCCCAATCGGATCATGATCTGGCACCGGCTGATGTGCTAAACAGGGTCGCCGCACCCGCCGCATCCATCCTTTCCGGAGCGCTACCCCGTGACCCTTGGAGATGCCGTCGACGCCCTGGTTCTGGGCATTGTCGAAGGTCTGACCGAATTTGTGCCGGTCTCCAGCACCGGCCATCAGATCGTCGTCGCCGATCTGCTGAATTTCCGCGGCGACTTCGCCATCGCCTTCAACGTGATCATCCAGCTCGGCGCCATCCTGGCGGTCGTCTGGGAATATCGCGGAAAGATCGTCCATGTCGTCGCCGGCCTGCCCAGCGATCGCGAGGCGCAGCGTTTCACCCGCAACCTGCTGATCGCCTTCTTCCCGGCGGTCATTCTGGGGCTGCTCTTCGCCGACATCATCCAGGAATACCTGTTCAACCCGATCACGGTTGCAACGGCGCTGGTGATCGGCGGCCTGATCATCCTCTGGGCGGAGAAGCGGGACCACCGCGTCCGGGCAAATTCCACCGAGGAAATGCGCTGGTCGGATGCGCTGAAGATCGGGCTCTGTCAGTGCCTTGCGCTGATCCCGGGCACCTCGCGCTCGGGATCTACCATCATGGGCGGGCTGATTTTCGGCATGTCACGCAAGGCGGCCACCGAATTCTCCTTCTTCCTCGCCATCCCGACCATGATCGGCGCCACCGTCTACATGTTCCTCAAGCACGGCTCCACCCTGCTTGCGGGTGATCTGGGCGTGCTGGCGATCGGCTTCGTCACCTCCTTCATCTTTGCGATGATCGCGGTGCGCGGCCTGCTGAAATTCATCGGGCAGCACAGCTATGCCGTGTTCGCCTGGTATCGCATCGCCTTCGGCCTGTTCATCCTGGCCACCTGGGTGTTCGGCTGGATCGACTGGACCAGCGTCACCGACCTCTGACACCTCCCGAACCGCCCCGGCGGCCTCTCCGTTTTCAAACGGCTTTAGCGGAACCTGCGCTTGGGAGCAGGTTCCGCTTTTCTTTTGCGGGCATCGCCCGAGTTTTCTTTTGCGGGCATCACCCAAGGCGCATTCGGCATGGACCACCGCCGGACCGCACCGTCACGCCACGATGTTCTTTCAGGCCGGCGCGCATGACGCGTCTTCGGCAGAACCCCTTCAGGCGCCCGCGCTAACGTCGCGTCAGCAGGCAGGCCCCGCATGCCGATGGTGAACGATCGCCGGGATGACGAGGCCGGGTTGAACATGCTGACGTGAAAGGATGCGACATGCTGAGGATCGATCGTGTATCCCCGGCGCTGGTCCGGATGACCATCGACAGGCCGCCCGCCAATGCGCTCACCCTGGATCTGATCCAGGCCCTGGCCGACGCCCTCGTCCGCTTCGGGGAAGAGGCCGAGGCACCGGCCGTGATATTGACCGGGGCCGGTCAGCGCTTCTTCAGTGCCGGCGGCGACATACGCGAAATCGAGACGCAGGCGGACATCGCGCTGCCCAGAATGCGCGTCTTCCACCATCTGCTGACCGTGCTCGAGAACTATCGCTGCCCGCTGCTCTGCGCCGTCAACGGCTATGCGGTGGGCGGCGCGCTGGAACTGGTGCTGTACGCCGATTACGTCGTGGCGAGCGAAGACGCCCGGTTCGGCTTCCCCGAAATCAATCATGGCCTGCTTCCGGCGGCGAAGGGCATGCGCCAGGCGATGAACCGCCTTGGGCGTCGGATGGCCGAGCGGCTCCTCTATTCCGGCGAACTGGTTTCGGCACCCGAGGCGCAGGCGATGGGCCTCGTCGACGAGGTCGTTCCGTCGCAGGATGTGCAGGATCGGGCCCGCGTCATGGCCGACGCCCTTCGTCTCAAGGACATGCATCTGTTCGCCGCGATCAAGCGGACCTTCAACGATGCGCCCCTCATGACCGACGCGCAGCTCGAAGCGCGCACCCTCAGCGACATGCAGGATTATCTGAGCCGCGCGGAGACCGCCGCGGCGCGCGAACGGTTCCTCCAGCGCAAGGCGAGGCAGACCCATGATTGACGGCGATCATCTCCGGCTTGAGTTCATGACCTCGCCCGAGGTCGCCCGTGCCGTCGAAAACGGCATGCGGACCATCGTCATCCCCTGCGGCGCGGTGGAGCAGCACGGGCCGCACCTGGCCCTCAGCGTCGACGCCGACCATGCGGAACACCTGGCCGTCCTGGTGGCCAAGGGTATCGGAGATGCGCTGGTTGCGCCGACCATAAGGGTCGGCTGCTCCTCCCATCATCTCGCCTTTCCCGGCACGATCTCGCTGCAGGACAGCACCTTCGAAATGATCTGCCGGGATTATTGCACCAGTCTGGCGCGGCACGGCTTCGACCGCATTCTCATTTTCTCGGCACATGTCGGCAATTTCCCGCCATTGGCCGGCATGCTGCCCCGGCTGCGATCGGCCGTGCCCGCCTCCTGCCGCGTCTCGGCATTCACCGATTCCAGGGCCTGGCTGGAACGGTGGCGCGATGCAGTCGAAGAAGCGGGGGGTGAGCCGATCAGGGTGGGCGGTCATGCGGATATCGCCGAAACCTCGCTGATGCTCGATATCCACCCCGAGCGGGTGCGTACCGCGAAGTACGAAGCCGGAAAACCGGGTCTTCTGTCGCAGAGCGATCTGGAACTGATGTGGCGCGACGGGCTTGCGGCCGTCAGCCCCAACGGCATCCTGGGCGACCCCGACGGATCCTCGGCAGCGATCGGCAGGCACTGCATCGAGCGGATCGCCGCCCTCCTCGTCGCGGGCTTTTCCGAAGGCGATCGGGCGTAACCGGGCCGATCCTCCGCCCGCCAAACAATATTCCGAACACCCGGCAAACCTCGCGGATCTTCGGCAGCTTCTGCTGCGGGCTTCGTGACAAGCTTCCAGTCATTAGAGGGGTATTCCAAACAAACCCGAGAGGGCATCCCAAAATGGCAGTCAAGTTCGGCTTCTGGTCCGAGCAGGAAACTCTGGTCGGCCAGAGTTATGCGCGCCGGCTTCATGAGCTTGTCAAGGAAGCGGTCTTCGCCGAGAAGATGGGTTTCGACATCGTCAGCCTGTCCGAACAGCATGTCGCACTGGGCGGGATTTCCAGCTCCGCGCCCGAGGTCGTCTATGGCTACCTCGCGGCGGTCACGTCCCGGATCCGGCTGCGGCCGGCGGTCTCGCTGATGCCGAAGAAGATCAATCACGCGCTGCGCACGGCAGAGCGTGCCGCGGTCACCGACATCCTGTCCAACGGGCGCATGGAGTTGTATTGCGGCCGTGCGAACACCACGATCGCGATGCGGGCCTTCAATGTGGAGCCTGCTGAAACCCTTGCGCAGATGGAAGAAGGGATCGCGCTCATCCGCGAAGCCTTCAGCAAGGACATCTTCACCTTCCAGGGCGAGCACTACCAGGTTCCGCCCCGCATGCTGGTCCCGAAGCCGCTCCAGAAGCCCTATCCGCTGATGGGCATCGCCGCGACCAGCGAGCGCAGTCACGTCTGGGCGGCCCATCAGGGGCTCGCGGTCCTCAGCCACACGCTCTATCAGGGCTGGGAGGCGCAGGCGAAGATGGTGGAAGCCTATCGGTCGAACTGGCGCCGGGATCCTAACGGTCCCCTCGACCGTCCGCGTCTCGGCATGCCGGTGTTCCTCGGCATCGCCGAAACCGATCAGGCGGCGAAGAACATCTATGCCGAGCCGCTGATGCACTACGCCCGGATCTCGACCGATGCCTATCCCCGGCTCGCCAAGATCGCGGACGACTACGCCTATATGGGTGAAGGGCTGGAAGCCCTCCAGCGCGCGGCCACCGATTGGAATTATCTCCTGAACGACTCGGCCAGCCTGGTCTGCGGCAGCCCGGATACGGTCATCCGTCAGTTGGAACGGTTCATCGATGCCGGCGCCGAAGAAATTCTGTTCCACATCGACTCGGTTTCGCATCACGAGATCATGAAAGCGATCGAGCTGGTCGGCCGCTATGTCATTCCTCACTTCAATGACCGGAACAACGTCGTGCGCCCGACGGACGAGATCCTCGACCGGATTCGCATGATGCGCAAGACCGGCCCTTCGGCCTGACAGCCTGCCGACCGATCTGGAGAGTCTCATGACCGACAAGACCTATTCGGGCCTGCTCGTCGAGAAGCGTGCGAGCGGCGTGGCCGTCATCACCCTGAACCGGCCCGAAATTCTGAACGCCATCGACTGGCCGATGCACGCCGCGCTGGAAGAGGTGTTCGCCGATCTCGACAACGACCCGGCCGTCAGGGCCATCGTGCTCACCGGTGCGGGGCGGGGCTTCTGTTCAGGCGGCGATCAGAACGCGCTCGACGACGACGTGGGAACGATTTCCGCCACCCGCTCCGGGCGTCATCTCATCCGCAACATGCTCGAACTGGAATCGCCGCTGATCGCCGCCGTGAACGGGGTTGCCGTCGGCCTTGGTGCCACGCTCGCACTGTTCTGCGATGTCGTCTTCGCAGAACCCGGCGCGCGCTTCGCCGACACCCATGTGACGGCCGGCGTGGTTGCCGGAGATGGCGGTGCGGTGATCTGGCCGCTCCTTCTGGGGCCGGTCCGGGCGAAACACTATCTGATGACCGGCGACTTCATTTCGGCGGAGGACGCGGCAGCGGCCGGCATGATCAACAAGGTGGTACCGCAAGGCACCGTCGTCGAGCATGCGATCCGCTATGCAGAGATGCTGGCATCCGGCCCACGCGACGCCATCGTCTGGACCAAATACGCCGTCAACAAGCTGATCAAGGATCAGGTTCATCTGAACCTCGACACGGCTGCGGCGCTCGAAATGCTCACCTTCAACAGCCCTGAGCGCAGAGACGCCGTCTCCACGTTCCGCGAGAAGCGCAAGCGCTTCGCAGAAGGTGGCTACTGACATGGGCGGGCCACACGCGTTTTCTCCAGCTGCCCCCTCTGCCACTGCTCCTTCACCGATGCCCCCCGAAGACGGGACGCTGCCGTCGCTGCTTCGTGACCGCCGCGACAGAATGGGCAAGGACGTCGCCTTCTTTCAGAAGCGGGCCGGCTCGTGGCACGCCTCGACCTGGGATGACTATGCAAGGCAGGTCGCCTGCCTGTCGCGTGCCCTCCTGGATCATGGCCTGCAGAAAGGGGACCACGTCGCCATCATCGGCGACGTCTCGCAGGAATGGGTCATCGCCTTCATGGCGACGGCCTGTTCCGGCGGCGTGGCGGTCGGGATCTATTTCACCTCGTCGACAGAGGAGGTGGAATATTTCCTGGAAGACTCCGGCAGCAAATTCGTCTTCGTTGCCGGCGAGAAGGAACTCGACGTCCTCCTGCGCAGCCGGCAGGCGGCGACGCTCAAAAAGATCGTGGTGTTCGATCCCACGGTTCCGTCCCTTTGCAACATCGTGACGCTGTCGCAGTTCTCCGCGCCGGCTTCGGCCTGTGCCGCGTTGCTCGACGATCAGGCCGGCCTGGCACGTCCCGGCGACAATGCCTGCATCGTCTACACCTCGGGGACGACCGGCAATCCCAAGGGCGCGATCCTCACCCACCGGTCGCTGATCCAGGGGGCCGCGACCACCCGAAGCTATTGCCCGGCCCTCTACCGCGACCCCCAGCGGGTTGTCGTCCATCTCCCGCTCTCTCATGTCGTGGGGCTCGGACAGGGGATCGTCTTTCCCCTCATCAGCAGGGTGACGCCCTATTTCGGCGAGACCGGTGCCGACTTCGCGGCGACCATTCAGGACGTGAAACCGACCTACTGGATGGCGCCGCCGCGTTTTTATCAACGCTATGCCGCCGAACTGGTCAGCAGGATCAATGCATCCTCGTCGGCACGGAAGACGTCCTATCACTTCGCGATGTCGATCGCACAGAAGGCCCTTGCGGATCGCCAGGCGGACGGCCCCGATGACCCGTTTCTCCAGGCGCTTTTCGCCACCTGTCGCGATCAGATCTTTCTGCCGCTTCTGGCGGAGATCGGGCTCGACCAGCTGACGTCTCCCTATACCGCATCCGCACCGATGCCGCCGGACGTCATGAAGCTCTGGCAGACATGGGGTGTGAATCTCAAGGAAGCCTATGGCCAGACCGAACTGGTCGGGGCCAATGTCGCCCAGATGCGCGACTGGTCGACGCCCGGCACGATCGGCGTGCCGATCGCGGATCCCCGCTGGAAGACGCGGGTCGCCGGCGACGGCGAAATGCTGGTCGCGGGGCCCGGTCTGTTCATCGGCTATCTGAACAAGCCCGAGGAGACGCTGGAGGCGCTCCGTGACGGATGGCTGCACACAGGTGATGTCGTTCAACTTCGCCCGGACGGCCTGCTGGCGATCATTGATCGGAAAAAGGAAATCATCAACACCTCCGGCGGCAAGTCGATCAGCCCGGCGCAGATCGAGAATGAATTGCGCCAGAGTCCGTACATCTCGGAAGCGGCGGTGTGCGGTGACGGGCGCAAATACCTCGTGGCCTTGATCGAGGTCGACCACATCGCGACCGCCGACTGGGCAAAAGACCGCGGCGAGGCCATCAACACATATTCGGATTTCTGTTCGTCGGAAGCCGTCATCCGCCTGATCGAGGGCGAAGTCGCCAAGGCGAACCAGAGACTGGCGCCTGTCGAACAGATCAAGTCGTTCCGGATCCTCCCCGAGGAACTGACGGCCGAGAACGGCGTGATGACTGCCACCAGGAAGAAGAAGCGGAAGGTCCTGAACGAACGCTATAAGGACCTCATCGATTCTCTCTATGACCATTCCGAAGACAGCCTGATCCGCAGCGCCCTCTCGAACACATGACGCGGTCGCATCGTGCCGCTCGAAGGATTGTCATGACAATGCTGTCCTGCACCTCACGCCATCCGTTCCTGTCCTCGACGGCAGAGATCATCGACGAGGCGCGCAATGGTCGGATGTTCATCCTTGTCGACGACGAGGACCGGGAGAACGAGGGCGATCTCGTCATTCCGGCGCAGATGGCGACGCCCGAGGCGATCAACTTCATGGCGTCACATGGCAAGGGTCTCATCTGCCTGGCGCTCAGCAAGCAACGGGTCGATCAGCTCGGCCTCAAACTGATGAGCGCCGAGAACGGCACGCGGCACGCGACGGCCTTCACGGTCTCGATCGAGGCGCGCGAGGGGGTTTCCACCGGCATTTCCGCAGCGGACCGGGCGCGGACCGTGGCGGTGGCGATCGACGCCGCCCGGGGCTCCGAACATCTCGTCTCCCCGGGCCACATATTTCCTCTGGTGTCCCGACCGGGCGGCGTGCTGGTCCGCGCCGGGCATACCGAGGCGGCGGTCGACGTCGCCCGGCTGGCCGGCCTCAACCATTCCGGCGTGATCTGCGAGATCATGAAGGAAGACGGCACGATGGCCCGTCTCGACGATCTCATCGCCTTTGCCCGCCGTCACGGGCTCAAGATCGGCACGATCCGCGACCTGATCGCCTATCGCCGCCGCCATGATCATGATGTCGAACGTGTGGTCACGGCGAAATTCGACAGCCGATGGGGCGGCACGTGGAGCGCCATCACCTTCCGCAGCACGGCGACCGGGACGGAAGCGATCGCGCTGGTGAAGGGCGTGATCGACGCGCGGCCGACCCTGGTGCGCATGCACCCGCTGGACGTCCTGTCGGACGTGCTGGGCCAGACCGGTGATCGCAGCGATATCGTCGCCCGGTCCATGGCCGACATCGCCGCGGAAGGCCGCGGCGTCATCGTGCTGTTCAGCCGCGATCTGCCGATGTCGCAGCTTCTTCGGGTGAAGTCGGGTGAGCCGATCGTGGATAAGACCGAGCTGCGCAATTATGGCATCGGCGCCCAGGTTCTGGCCGAGCTGGGCATTCACGACATGATCCTTCTCTCCAATTCGGAGCACACCCCGGTCGCCCTCAGGGGTTATGGCCTGAACATCGTGGAGCGCCGGACACTGCCGGTCGCCACCGCCACCCCGTGAAGCCGGTTCACCCGACATCCCGCACCCATGCTGAACGGCCGTGTCCGCAGTCACGATCGGGTCGACAGCATGTCATTCCATCGCCTTGTGGGAGGCTCAGCATGTCCGCGCACGATCATGCCGTTCTGAAACATGTGGAGACGGCGGCCTTCAGAACGCTCCTCAGATCCGTTGCCGGGTCGGTCTCCATCGTGGCCTCGGGCCAGGGGGCCGACAGGCGTGGTTTGACCGTCACCGCCGCCACCTCGCTATGCGTCGAGCCGCCGATGGTTCTTGCCTGCATCAACCGCAATGCCGAGGCGCATGACGTCATTCTCCGCACCGGCGCCTTTTCCTGGAACGTGCTCGCCGCCGATCAGGTCCGGCTGGCGGAACGCTTCGCCGCGATGGACGGCAGCAAGGGCGCATCGCGTTTCACCCCCGTCGACTGGCACGATCTGGCCACCGGCGCGCCGGTTCTTCTGCACTCGGTCTGTAGTTTCGATTGCAGGATAGAAGACACTCTCCAGGTCTCCACACATACCATCATCATGGGTGCGGTTGTCGCGCAGAGCCATAACCCTGACAAACGCTCCCTGATCTATGCCGCGGGCAGATTCGGAACCCTGGAATATTTCGACCTCGCGGTCCCTGGGAAATAACCCCTCTCCCGACCCTGCACCATAACCGTCCCGCAGACAGGCTTTCCGGACATCTCGGATCCGGAGAGAGGGTGGCGTGCGCGGTGCTGATCCCCGCCGCACCGTCTCGCCCACCCTCTCATCGCCCCCTCCTCCCCCATATCGCCCCCTCCCCCCTTCGATGCTGCTTGTCCGACGCTCCCCGTCGATATGGACCAGCCCCTTGCCCTGCTCGCCCACGTCGCCTCCTCCGGGAGCGGAACGTGAGCACTGCGTGCTGCCCGATACCGGGTTCCGACCGAAACCGACCCGGCACAACCGCGTATGCCCGGTCCTTTTGGAGACTGCAGGATGATCGAAGACGCAACCACAAAGGTGTCGGCGCCGCCGCTGACATCCACGCCGACCCGCCATCGGCGGTATGCCCTGACGATGCTGTTCCTCATCTACATGCTGAATTTCGTCGATCGCCAGATCGTCAATATTCTGGCGGAGCCGATCAAACGCGAGTTGGGCCTTGCGGACTGGCAGCTGGGATCGTTGACCGGGCTGTCTTTCGCCCTCTTTTATGCGGTTTTGGCCCTTCCGATCGCGCGATGGGCAGAGCGTGCGAACCGGGCCAGGATCGTCGCGCTCTCAGCGATCACCTGGAGCCTTTTCACAGCCCTCTGCGGCGTCGCCCAGAACTTCGCCCAGCTGTTCCTCGCCCGGGTCGGCGTCGGCGTCGGCGAGGCCGGCTGCACCCCGGCCTCTCAGTCTCTGATCACCGATTACACGACCAGAGAGAAGCGGGCCTCGGCGCTGGCCTTCTTTTCCATGGGCATTCCGGCGGGTTCGCTGGTCGGCATGATGGTCGGCGGCCTGATCGCGGACCAGCTCGGCTGGCGCGCCTCCTTCGCCCTGGTCGGCGTGCCCGGCATCATTCTGGGGCTTCTCGCGTTTTTTACCCTGCCTGAGCCACGCAAATCCGCCTTTGCCGCGAAAGAGGTGCAGACGACGCCCCCCCTCAGGGACGCGCTGCGCGAACTCGGCAGGAACCGCACCTATATCTGCCTGACGATCGCCATGGTCGCGATGAGTTTCGGGACCTACAGCAATCTCGGATTTCTGGGCTCCCATTACCTGCGCAACCATGCCGAGGGATTGGTCACCCTCGCCGCTGCGGTCAACGACCTCACCGGTCTTCAGCTGGGCGCCACCGGCTTTCTCGGCACGGCGTTGGGGCTGATCATCGGCATCTTCGGCGCGGCAGGCACCTGGCTGGGTGGCTGGGTCACCGACCGCGCCGTACGCCGCAACCTGAATGCCTATGCCACCATTCCCGCCGTGGCGGCGCTCTGCATGCCCTTTGCGCTGCTCGCAACCTATCTCACGTCGAATACATTGGCGGCGCTCTGCCTTCTGAGCCTGCCCATGATGCTGCAATCCATCTATTACGGCCCCATCTTCGCGACGGTCCAAAGCCTGGTCCGCCCGCGCAGCCGGGCAACGGCCACCGCCATCTTCCTGTTCTTCGCCAATCTGATCGGGCTTGGTCTCGGGCCGCTGTCGGTCGGCCTGCTCAGCGATTTTCTCGCCCCCTCGCTCGGCTCCGGTGATGCCATCCGCTGGGCCCTGATCAGCACCGCGGTGGTCTTCATCGTGGCCGCCACGGCCTTTCTGGCGGCGCGAAAGAGCATCCATCAGGACATCGTCAGTTGACGGGATGATCGTCCCGCAGGCCTCATACCCGAAGCAGATCCCGATCAGGCGGCCTCGCCTGATCGGGCCCCTTCCGTGCCGGATACCCGCGCCGACCTCGCGTCAGTCCCCCACGACCTCCGTCCGGTCCCGCAGATATCGACGCGGAGGTTGTCCCATGTGCTTTCTGAACATGGCGGTGAAAGCACTTGGGGAATCATATCCCAGCTCCTGCGAGATCGCCTGGACGGTCGCCCCCATCGACAGCCGCTGAACGGCCATCACGATATGGAGCTGCTGGCGCCACCGGCCGAACGGCATCCCGGTATGTTTCAGGACCAGCCGGGCAAAGCTGCGCTCGCTCATCGCGACCGCTGCCGCCCATTCCTTCAGGGTCCTGCGATCGTCCGGCGTCTCCAGCAATTGTGCTGCAATACGCTGTATTCGTGGATGGCTGGACACCGGGAAATGCAGCGGCTCCGCCTTCATCTGCGCAAGCTCGTCCAGAATGACCTGCGCCAGACGGCTCGTGGGGCCTTCCAGGGGATAGAGCGGCGGCTGGTTGGCCAGATGAAAGATCATCTCGCGCAGCATCGGGTTGATCGAGAATGTCGCGCAGGCATTCGGAAGCGGTGACACGCCTGTGGTGATGAACAGGCAATATGCCCGGCCGTTATCCGACATGGAGACGCTGTGGGGAATCTCTCCCGGAATCCAGACCGCGCCATTGGACGGAACGATACGAAGCCCGTCGAGCGTCCGGCACATGACCGAGCCTTCTGCCGCCACAACCAGCTGCCCCTTCCGGTGCTGGTGGATCGGCAATTCGTCATCGTCCACTTCGCGGCGGATCAGAAACGAGGTGACCGGCCGGGCAAGCTCGTCAGGATCAAGCGCGGCAAAGCTGACACGCAGGCCCGTGACATCCCATGGCCGCGCCACCGCCTCGCCGATCGTCGAGGCGTCCGGCCGTTTGGCACCCTTCCGCACAATCTTCGGCAATATTGCGGCCCCTCACGCATTCCACCGCGAAACATACGCCCAATTTGACAGTTTCGCGACATAAAATGGCAATCCAATAGATCCTGCCAAGGGTTGGTGTCGGATACACTCTCCGATGTGCACAGCCGGAAGGCAGATGGAAGGCGTATCGACCCGAGAGGTCTGTCCGGCGGTGTTTTCCGCCGTCGCGCCGGTTCTGAGCCAGGCCATCCGCTGTGCAAAGGGGAGACGCCATGATGAACGGGAGTCACCATCATGAACACGCTGACGCTCGACAGGACGGACATCAAGATCCTCAACGAGTTGCAGAAGGACGCTAATCTGACGAATGTCGAGCTTGCCGGGCGCATCAACCTGTCTCCGTCACCCTGCCTCACGCGCGTGAAGAAGCTGGAGCAGATGGGCATCATCGAGAGGCGGGTCACCCTTCTGAACCCGAAGGCGATGGGGCTTGAAATCAACGCCTATATCCAGGTCACGCTCGACAAACAGCCGCAGTCGGCGCTGGAGAATTTTCGGGAGTCGGTCGAGCGGATTCCGGAGGTGATGGAATGCAACTGGATGACCGGCGACTGCGACTTCCTCCTGCGCGTGATCCTGAGGAACGTCGAAGACCTTGAACATCTGATCACGAGCAAGCTGTCGAAAATCGAGGGCGTCGCCACCATCAGGTCCAACCTGGTTCTCAAACAGATCACCTACAAAACGGCGCTGCCCATCGGCACATCCCACACGATCATCGTCCGGCTCTGACACGGACCCTGTGCGACCTCGCCACCCGGAAGCGAAGCGGGGCTTGCCGATCACGGCCGGCCCCTCAATATCAAGGCGTGGCGATTTTCGTAGGCGCGCCCTGCGCACTCAACCATCGAAACCGGGCCGAAAACGTCGTAAAAGGGCGTGCCGTCATGTGCACGCCCCTCCTCAACAAGCCGAGGCCGCAGGAACCCCGTGAAAGATCAATGGCGTAAGATAGCCGTTGCCCCGATGATGGACTGGACCGACCGGCATGACCGCTATTTTCTGCGGCAGATCAGCCGGCGGGCGGTGCTGTTCACCGAGATGATCACCACCGGTGCCCTGATCTACGGGGATGCCGCCCGGCATCTGGCTTACGATCCGTCGGAACATCCGGTCGTGGTGCAGCTCGGCGGCTCGGACCCCAAAGATCTGGCGACAGCGGCCCGTATCGCCGCCGATGCCGGCTATGACGAGATCAATCTGAACTGCGGCTGCCCCAGTGATCGGGTCCAGTCCGGCCGCTTCGGTGCCTGCCTGATGGCCGAGCCGGCGCTGGTGGCGGAATGCATGGCCGCGATGAAGGCTGCGGTCGACGTGCCGGTGACGGTGAAATGCCGCATCGGCATCGACGACCAGGACGAGACCGAAACCCTGTTCCGCTTCGTCGAAACGGTGGCATCGGCCGGTGTCGGCGTCTTCTACGTCCATGCGCGAAAGGCCTGGCTCAAGGGGTTGAGCCCCAAGGAAAACCGGGAAATCCCGCCGCTGAACTACCCGCTGGTGCATGCGCTGAAGCGCGCCCGCCCGGATCTTGAAATCCTGATCAATGGCGGGCTGACCACGCTCGATCAGGCCGAGGTGGAGATCGGGGGCGGGCTCGATGGTGTGATGTTCGGCCGCGCCGCCTATCACGACCCCTATATCCTGGCCGAGGTCGATACCCGGTTTTACGGCGAGACCACCCGGATCCCGGATCGGTTCGAGATCGCCGAGCGCATGCTGCCCTATATCGAGGCCGAGTGCAGCCGCGGCACCAATCTGATCGCGATCACGCGTCACATGCTGGGCCTGTTTCAGGGCCTGCCCGGTGCCCGCGCCTATCGCCGGTATCTGAGCGAGAACCATGCCCGCAAGGGGGCCGGACCCGAGGTTCTCGTCGCCGCTCTCGACGAGATGCGCCGTCGCGGCCGCCATGCCGCCTGATGCTTGCAGGCCACCCATGCAACCTTTGCGTTCTTTTCCGCATGGCGCACTGCAGCATCGACTGCCATGATGCCTCTGACGTGATCTGTCGAGGCCGGGTGGAATGAGTACAGTATCGACATCCGAAACAGCGCCCACCCCCTTCATGCAGGGGCTGCGCGACGCCGTCCCGGTGGCGATCACCTTTCTGTTCATCTTCACCGCCTATGGCGCCGTTGCCCGCCAAACCGGTCTGGATGCGGCGGAAACCGTGGCGGTCACCCTCGCGATCTTTGCCGCGCCGGCACAATTCGTGATCCTGGAGCCGTTGAAGCAGCACGCCTGGATCACGGTTGCCGGCATCGCCCTGGTGGTGAACTTCCGCTTCCTGCTGATGGGCGCGGCGCTGGTTCCGCATTACGGATCCCTGCCCCATCGCCGGGTGCTGCCGCCGCTGCTCTTCCTCTCGGCCAGCACCTTCGCGCTGGGCTATACCTGGGCCAATCAGCATGCCACCCGGTCGGCGGCAGAAAAGCTGCGCTATTATGTGGGGGTGGTCACGCTGTCGGTGCCGCTCGCCGCGGGCGGTTCCGTCGCAGGCTTCCTGGCCGATGACATTCTGCCCGCAGAACTTTCCGCCCTGCTGCTGCTGGTGATGCCGGTCTATTTCACCACGCTCCTCGCCAAGGCGGCCCGGCGGCGGGCGCCTTTCATCGCCGGCCTTATCGGCTTCGTGCTGGTCGACCCTGCGGATCAGCTGGTCCCCGGTTTCGGCCTGATGATCGTGGCGGTCACCACCGGACTGGTCATCGTTCTGGTCGAGGAAATCGGCGCCCGCCACGGGAGGGCTGCATGACCGCTCTGCTCGACTCGTTGATGACCGACTGGCGGGTCTGGCTCGCGATCCTGCTCGCCGGCGTGATCAGCCATGCCCTCCGGCTGCTGCCCTTCGTGGTTTTGAAAGCGCCCGACAACGCCGCCGCCAGCCCCCTCTTCCGCTTTTTCGACTATGCCGCCTTCGCCGTGTTGGGCGGGATCATCGGCAGCGCCCTGCTGGCGCCCCAGGCGGGGCGACCGCTGATGGGCTATGCCCATCCCGGCACGCTGGTCTCGGTGGTGGTGGTGGTCGAATGCTTCCTGATCGCCCTTCGCCTGGATCGCCCTTTGCTGATCGTGCCGATCGGGCTTGCCAGCCACGCCCTGCTCACGGCCCTGCTGGTCGGCTGACGCTTGTCTCACCCCCGCGACCTGACCTATGCTTCGGGCATGGGGTCCGGTCGGCCCCGCCCGTCCGCGGAAAGGGCTGCGCCCGCGACCGACGAGAGATATGGCCGATCATTCCGTCGCCCTTTCCCTCGTCCGCCGGCGGACACGGACGGTACCGGAAAGGGTTTCCGTGATGACCGACCGGCGTTCTGCGCCCGCAGTGCGACCCGAACCATTCCTTCTCGACCTCGATCAACAGCGTCGCCAGGCACGTGAGTTGCTCCGTGCCGCCCGGGCGGGCGATCCCGATGCCCGGGCGCGACTGCACCGCCACTGGCGCCGTGCCGACCGGCCAGCCGTGCTGGCTGATGCGCTTCACGTCATCGCCCGCGAGCTGGGGCTCGCCTCCTGGCCGAAGCTCAAGGCCCATATCGCAGCGCTCGACGCGGCCGGCGCCGCCATCGCCGGCGCGCATCCGGTGGCAGACGAAGCCCCCGGAACCGTTCACCTGCGCTGTGGCAGCGATATTCGCGACGGCCTGCGCCTCGCCGGCTTTACCGGTGACTTCCTGGAAGTCTCGGACCCGATCTGCCATGGCCCCGTACCCGAGGGCGACGACATCATCGGGGTCCGCGCCCGCTTCATCGCCCGCAGCTATCAGAGCCTCCCCGGGCTGACCGTGGCTGCCGTCACCGACAAGCTCACCCGCGAGGCTGAGGGGCTCGCCGCAGCCGCAGGCGGCACCAGGCCCGTGGTGCTCTGGATGGAGCATGACCCTTATGACCAGCTGATCCTGGCCCGATGCCTTGCCGCCTTCGCGGCAGCCGGCCGCTGCGAGGGGCTGCAGCTGATCCTGCGCGACGGCTTCCCCGGCCGGGCGCGCTTCATCGGCCTCGGCCAGTTGCCACCGCCGGCGCTGCGCCTGCTTTGGGCCGAGCGTCGGCCGGTCACCCGCGACATGCTCGGGCTTGGCCAGGCGGTCTGGGCAGCCCTGCGCCGGCCCGATCCGCGCGATCTGGCGGCGATTGCCGCCGGCAGCACCCCTGTCTTGCCCCAGATGGCCCCGGCACTACGCCGGTATCTGGCCGAACTGCCTGGGCTCGGTGACGGCCTGTCGCTGACCGAACGCCTGACGCTGGAGATGATCGCCGAGGCCCCGGACGCGCCACCGACCGCCGGCCGGTTGTTCGGCCGGCTGATGCGCGAGACCGACCCCCTGCCCTGGCTGGGCGACGCCATGTATCTCGCGATCCTGCACCAGATGACGCAGGCCGGCGATCCGGCGATCCGCCTGATCGATGCCCCGGATGGCGATCCCTATCGGGCGACCGTCGCGTTGACCGACGCCGGGCGGGCGGTGCTTACCGGCCGTCGCGATGCCCTCAGCCTCGCCCCGCCGCCGCGTCAGCAGGGCGGCGTGCTCATCGATCCCGCCGCCCGCCACTGGCGTTGGGACCGCGATGCCGAACGCGTCGTCGAAGCCGGCCCCGCCATCAGTTGACGACATGATGCCGAAAGGAAACGGCCCCGCGCATCACGCGCGGGGCCGCCATATGTCACTGATCGTCGTGGATCAATAATAGGCGTACTTGCCGTTGCTCCACTTATAGACCACGTAGCCGGGGGCAGCCACATCGCCCTTGGCGTCGAAGCTGATATTGCCCAGCACGGTGTCGAACTTCATCGAGTGGAGGTTCTTGTTCACCGCCTCGAAGTCGACCGACTTGGCGGCATTGGCCGCCTGGGCCCAGGCCTGAACCGCGCCATAGGTGTAGAGGGTATAGCCCTCGGGGTCGAAGCCCGATTCCTGGAACTTCGCCACAACAGGGGCCGCCGCCTGGTTCAGCTTCGGATCCGGGCTGAAGGTCATCAGCGCGCCCTCGCCGGCCGGGCCGGTGATCGACCACCATTCCTCGGTGACCATGGCGTCGCCCGACATCAGCACCGCGTTCAGGCCGGCTTCCTTGGCCTGGCGCTGGATCAGCGCCGATTCGGTGTGATAGCCGCCGACATAGATCAGCTCGATGCCCTCGTTCTTCATCTTGGTGACGAGGGCCGAATAGTCCTTTTCGCCGGCGGTATAGGCCTCATACATGGCCTCCTGCACGCCCAGCTTGTTCAGGTTCTTCTTGGTCTCATCCGCCAGACCCTGACCATAGGTGGTCTTGTCGTGCAGAATCGCGACCTTCTTGCCCTTGAAATGCTCGTTGATGAAGGCGGCCGCCACCTCGCCCTGCTGGTCGTCGCGACCGCAGGTGCGGAACACGCCCGAGAGGCCGCGTTCGGTCAGCTGCGGGTTGGTGGAGCCCGGCGAGATCTGGACGATGCCCTCGTCATTGTAGATGTCCGACGCCGGGATCGACGACGACGAGCACCAGTGGCCGGCGACGAAGACCACGCCGTCCGACACCAGCTTGTTGGCCAGCGACACGGCCTGCTTCGGATCGCAGGCATCGTCGCCCACCACCAGACGCAGCTGCTCGCCGTTCACGCCGCCGGCGGCGTTGATGTCCTTCACCGCCATTTCGGCGCCGTTGCGCATCTGGGTGCCGATGACGGCGTACTGGCCGGTCATCGGGCCCGCAACCGAGATCACGATCTCGGCCTGCGCCGCACCGGCCAGCGCCAGCGTCGCCACGGCGCCGAGCAGCGCCCCCTTGAGACCGCGATTGATCGAAGTCCTGGTCATGGTCTGGTCGTCTCCCTGTTGACCCGCGCCGACGGGCGATCACGCCCGCTCCCCCGGCACGGAAACCCATCTCAATCGTCCTGGGCGCCAGCGCCCGGGCCTCAACCGCCCTGAGCCTGGGACCCTGCCGGTCTCAGCCGGCAGCCCCGCCCTTCTCGCGCCAGCCGAAAATCCCGGCGCGCTCATAGGCCCATGGATACTGCTTCACCATCATCATCGCGTTATACGCACGATAGACGATCATCGCGATCGCGACGAGCACCACCGCATCCACCACATAACCGGTGAAGGATATCAGCTCACCGTCATAGAGCGCGTATTTCAGGAACCGCGACGCCGCGGCCAGCAGCATGCCATAGGGCACGGCATGCCAGACCGGCCGCCAGGTCATGGCCAGCGCGCGGCCGGTCATGTAGGCGCAGAAGCCCATCAGCGCCAGCGTCACGCCGATGAAGACCGGCAGGCTGCTTCCGATCACGGCTTCCATGAACCGTTCCCCCCATCGATACCGCGCATCAATGCCCGCCCTCCAGATAGGCCCGCCGGACCTCCGGATCGGCCAGCAGCGCCTGGCCGGTGCCCGAGGTGACGATCTGGCCGGTGGCCATCACATAGCCGCGATGGGCCAGTTTCAGCGCATGGAAGGCGTTCTGTTCCACCAGGAAGATGGTGATCTTCTCAGACGTGTTGATTTCGCGGATGATCGAAAAGATCTGCTTCACCACCAGCGGTGCCAGGCCCAGCGACGGCTCGTCGAGCAGCAGCAGCCGTGGGCGGCTCATCAGCGCCCGGCCGATCGCCAGCATCTGCTGTTCACCGCCCGACAGCGTGCCGCCGCGCTGATTGCGCCGCTCCTTCAGCCGCGGGAACAGGTCGAAGACCCGCTCCAGATCCTGCGCGAAATATTTGGGATCGGTGGTCACCGCTCCCAGCTGCAGGTTCTCGATCACCGACATGCGCGGGAAGACCCGCCGGCCCTCGGGCGACTGGGCAATGCCCATACGCACGATCTGGTGGGTGTCGAGCCCGGTGATGTCCTGGCCGTCGAAGACGATCCGGCCGGACCGCGCCCGCGGATTGCCGCAGATGCTCATCAGCAGGGTCGACTTGCCGGCGCCATTGGCACCGATCAGCGACACGATCTCCCCCTCGGCCACCGACATCGACACGCCCTTCAGCGCCTGGATGTTGCCGTAGAAGGTTTCCAGCCCCGAAATCTCCAGCATCACTGCGCCTCCGGGCTGATGCCGAGATCGGCTGCGACCTCGGGCGGCAGCTCGTCATCCTCTTCCTCGCCCAGATAGGCGCGGATGACGGCGGGGTCGTTGCGCACCGCTTCCGGCAGGCCGTCGGAAATCTTGCGGCCGTAATCCAGCACCACGACGTGGTCGGAAATGGTCATCACCACGCTCATGTCGTGTTCGATCAGCAGCAGCCCCACCCCGTCGCGGTCGCGGATCGAGAGCAGCAGATCGTTGAGTTCCAGCGATTCCCGCGGGTTGAGCCCCGCCGCCGGCTCGTCCAGGCACAGCACCGCCGGGCGGGTGCACATGGCACGAGCAATCTCGAGCCGGCGCTGATGGCCATAGGGCAGCTCGCTCGCCAGCCGGTCGGCATGGTCCATCAACTCCACCCGGCGCAGCCAGTCGACCGCCAGCTCAAGCGCTTCGGTCTCGACCTTGCGATAGGATGGCAGGCCGAACAGGCCGGCGATGGAGAAGGCGGAGGCGCGCATCAGCAGGTTGTGCTGGGCGACCAGCAGATTCTCGAGCACAGACAGGCTCGGGAACAGCCGGATGTTCTGGAAGGTGCGCGCGACACCGGCGCGGGCGATGCGGAAGCCGTCCATCCGCTCCAGCTGGCGGGCACCTTCCGCGGTGTGCAGCGTCAGCGCCCCCGCCGTCGGCCGGTAGAAACCGGTCAGGCAGTTGAACACCGTGGTCTTGCCGGCGCCGTTCGGGCCGATGATCGCGGTGATCTCGCCCTTGGCGGCGGTGAAGCTCAGATCGTTCACGGCGGTCAGCCCGCCGAAACGCATGGTCAGGTGCTCGACCTCGAGCAGCGGCGCCGGGGCGGTGGTCGCGCGGGGCGCCGCGGTTGCGGTCGTCGTCATCCGATGGATCCTCCCCGCCTCATCCGTCGCGCCCATTGAGGCCCAGCCTGGACCTCAATCGCGAGAGCTGCATGGTCGGCTCGCGGAAGGCGAGCAGGCCGCGCGGCCGCCAGATCATGATCAGCACCATGGCGAGGCCGAAGAACAGCATGCGGAACTGCTGCAGATCACGGGCGAGTTCCGGCAGCAGGATGAGCAGGATGGCGGCCAGAACCACGCCGACCTGGCTGCCCATGCCGCCCAGCACCACGATCGCCAGGATCACCGCACTTTCGGTGAAGACGAAGCTCTCGGGGCTGATAAAGCCCTGACGGGTGGCGAAGAAGGCGCCGGCGAAGCCGCCGAAGGTGGCCCCCAGCGCGAAGGCCGAGAGCTTCACATTGGTGGGATTGATGCCCAGCGACCGGCAGGCGATCTCGTCCTCGCGCAGGGCCTCCCAGGCGCGGCCGATCGGCAGCTTGCGCATGCGCAGCACCACCAGATTGGTGATCAGCGCCAGCGCCAGGATCAGGTAGTAGAGGAACACCACCCGGTGTTCCGAGGAATAAGAGAGCCCGAACAGCTCGTGGAAGGCGGTCTCGCCCTCGCCCGCATTGCGGGTGAACTCGAACCCGAAAAAGCTCGGTCGCGGAATGCTGGCGATGCCGTTGGGGCCGCCGGTGAACCAGCTCCAGTTCAGCAGCACCACGCGGATGATCTCGCCGAACCCAAGCGTCACGATCGCCAGATAGTCGCCGCGCAGACGCAGCACCGGATAGCCGAGCGCGATGCCGAACGAGGCGGCGAACAGCCCGGCCAGCGGCAGGCAGGCCCAGAAGGACCAACCGAAATAGGCGTTCAGCAGCGCATAGGAATAGGCGCCGACCGCATAGAAGGCGACATAGCCGAGGTCGAGCAGACCCGCCAGGCCGACCACGATGTTGAGGCCCCAGCCCAGCATCACATAGATCAGCACCAGGGTGGCGAGGTCGACCGAGGTGCGGTCCATGAACGGCATCAGCGGCAGGATGATCGCCACGACGATACCGCCCCAGCCGATGCCCTTCAGATATTTCGCCACACCCTGGCCGGCATGGGTGCCGGCGCGGGCGCCGCCATGGGCCGGGCCGCGGACCCGGGCCCAGGTGGTGATGGCCAGCCGGCCGAAGAACACCGCGACGACCGCGATGATCAGCCAGTCCCAGCGCGGTTCCACCACCACGACCGGGCCTTCGGCGACGGTCTTGAGACCCAGCATCGGCAGGGCCAGGATGAAGGCGACGAAGGCGGCGAGACCCGCATCCTTGATCGCCGCGCCGACGGGATTAGGCCGGCCGGCGGCAGGGGTTCCGGTGGTGGTCGCCATCAGACCTTCTCCACCTCAGGCTGGCCGAGCAGGCCGGTGGGCCGGAAGATCAGCACCGCGACCAGGATCGAGAAGGCCGCCACGTCCTTGTATTCGGCCGAGAAATAGCCGGACCAGAAGGCCTCGATCAGCCCCAGCAGCAGCCCGCCCAGCATGGCGCCGGGCAGCGAACCGATGCCGCCCAGCACGGCCGCGGTGAAGGCCTTCAGCCCGGCCAGGAAGCCGATGAAGAAGTCGATCACACCGTAATAGAGCGTGACCATCAGCCCGGCCACCGCAGCGAGCGCCGCCCCCATCACGAAGGTCAGCGCCACCGTCCGGTTCACGTCGATGCCGAGCAGGGATGCCATCTTCATGTCCTGCTCGCAGGCGCGCTGGGCGCGGCCGAGCGGCGTCTGCTTGATCACCAGAGTGAAGGCGGTCATCGCCGCAACGGTGGTCAGCACGATCAGGATCTGGATGTAGGAGATGGTGACGGCGTTGTCGCCGAAACCGTGGATGCTGATCCCGCCCGAGATCACCGGCTGCAGCGCCTTGGTGCGCGCGCCTTGCACGATCTGGACGTAATTCTGCAGGAAGATCGACATGCCGATGGCCGAGATCAGCGGCGCCAGGCGGAAGGATCCGCGCAGCGGCCGATAGGCCACGCGCTCGATCGTCCAGCCATAGGCGGCGGTGAAGGCCATCGCGATCAACAGCACCATCAGCAAGGCGAGCGGCACATAGGTAATGCCGGCCATGCCGAGCACCGAGAAGGCGATCAGCGAGATGAAGGCACCGATCATGTACACCTCGCCATGGGCGAAGTTGATCATGCCGATGATGCCGTACACCATCGTGTAGCCGATGGCGATCAGGCCATAGATGCCGCCGAGCGTGAGCCCGTTGACCAACTGCTGAAGAAAGTAGTCCATGACCCCCCGATACGGTCTTGGTCACGGCCGTCATGACGCGCAGCCCCTGACATCGTCATCCCGTCTGCCCGGCTGGTCGCCTCCGTCGGACACACACGTCCTGCAACCGGCATCCCCTCTCCCCCGAGAGAATGGCCCTGTGCTTCCGGCAGGTTTCTGACCTGACCCGCCGTCCCGGTCGTGAACGTGGTCCGAACGGATGAGGCCTTCCCCCTGGTCATCCGTGATCGCCCGTCATGTCCTGCAATCGTCTTGCAGCCCCCGGTGTCGAGGCTTCTCTGCGACCCCCCGGTCGCGGCCTCGATCCCCTGTCATCGATCTGTCGAAAAGAGTAGCCACTGGCCACAGGGTGCGGCAAGCCCCGAATGCCGCTTTCCCGAAGATTTGCGCGCACGGCACTATCGCATCGCGTTCCTTCCGGGAAACTCGGGAGGCACATGCAACTTCGAACATATTCGCCGGTCTCGTCCACCATCAGTGGACGGCGGATCCGGCCGGTCGGCGACCGCGGACCGTCACACGATGATCGAACGGCCGCCGGGGCGCGGAACCATAGCGGGCGCCGCATCCCGTGCAGGTCGCGCCCCCGCATTCCGGCGGTTGCGGACATAGGCGAGCTTGTCGCGCGCCAGCCGCGCCAACGCCGCCTCGGGCGTGCCGTGGGGCGCCATGAACGCCACTTCCTCGCCCGTGGCCGCATCCACGGCTGCCACTCTCAGGAAGCCTGCGGTCGCGGTTATCTCCAGCAGGATATCGGCATCGGCTGCCATGGGCGGATCCTTCGGCGGATGATCCGGATAATCTGGCCCCGCCCGGCCGGCGACACAAGTCGCACCGATACAAGAACGGCGCCGGAGGAAGCCCTCCGGCGCCGTCGGTTCGGATGCCTGCGGAAAAGGCGGATCAGGCGACCGCAGCCCCCTGGCGGCAATCGAGGCCGAGCTCGCTCCAGACCGAGAGCAGCGCTTCGACCAGATGGTCCATCATCGCGTCGTCATGGAAGGGGCTGGGCGTGAAGCGCAGCCGTTCGGTACCGCGCGGCACGGTCGGGTAGTTGATCGGCTGGACATAGATGCCGTGCTCGTCCAGCAGCAGGTCGCTGGCCTTCTTGCACGCCACCGGATCCCCCACCATCACCGGCACGATATGGCTGACCGACGGCATCACCGGCAGGCCCGCTTCGGCGAGCAGCCGCTTCAGCCGGGCCGCACGCTCCTGATGGCGGGTGCGCTCGACCGTGCTTTCCTTCAGATGCCGCACGCTCGCCAGCGCACCGCCCGCGATCGCCGGCGGCAGCGAGGTCGAGAAGATGAAGCCCGGCGCATTGCTGCGGATGAAATCGACCGTCGCGGCCGAGGCGGCGACATAGCCGCCGACCACACCGAAGGCCTTGGCGAGGGTGCCCTGGATCAGGTCGATCCGCCCCATCAGCTCCCGCGCTTCGGCGACACCGCCGCCACGCGGGCCGTAGAGGCCCACGGCGTGAACCTCGTCGATATAGGAAAAGGCGCCATGGCGTTCGCAGACATCCAGGATCTCCGCGATCGGCGCGATGTCGCCATCCATCGAATAGACCGATTCGAAGGCCACGATCTTGGGCGCCGCGGGGTCGACCGAGGCGAGCTTCGCCTCAAGATCGGCCGGATCATTGTGCCGGAAGATGTGCCGCGCCGCCCCGGAATGCCGGATGCCGGCGATCATCGAGGCATGGTTGAGCGCGTCGGAGAACAGATGACATCCGGGCAGACCACGCGCGAGGGTCGAAAGCGCCGCCTCGTTGGCGTTGTAGCCCGAGGTGAACAGCAGGGCCGCTTCCTTGCCGTGCAGATCAGCAAGCTCTGCTTCCAGCAGCACATGCAGATGGTTGGTCCCCGAAATATTGCGCGTGCCGCCCGCACCGGCGCCCATGTTCCGCACCGCATCCTGCATGGCCGCAAGCACCTTGGGGTGCTGGCCCATGCCCAGATAGTCGTTGCTGCACCAGACGACGATGTCGCGGGTCCCCTGGGGACCGTGATGGGTGGCGCGCGGGAAAGCGCCGGCATGGCGTTCGAGATCGGCAAAGACGCGGTAACGGCCTTCGCGCTTCAGATCAGAGAGCGCGGCCTCGAAAAACGCCTGATAGTCCATCACTAACCTCACAACACGTCGTGACGCGGTCCGCCCGGCGGTTCGTCCGTCGGGCTCGAGACCCACGTGCCGGGAAGGCTTCTCCCGCAGGACCGGTTCCGGTGGGGGACCGGTCGGAACGGGGCGCTTCCTCTTGGCTCGGACACGTCACGCACCCGAACCGGCGTATCGGCCAGAGACCGGCAGTGCGGCCCGAAACCGGCGTCGCCCGAGGCGTGACATGTTCATGCCACAAAGATAGGCCGACAGCCTACGCGACACAACGACGCGCCGCGGATGGACGCCCGGAAATTCAGGCGTCGACCGGCTCTGCGGCACTCGATCGGCCCTCGTCACCCGCAACTGCGAGGCGGTAGCGCTCGGTGGTGCGATCAACCCGGCGGGCCAGCTCGCGCATGATCTCCACCGCCATCTGCGGCACCTGCGCGATCAACTGGAAGAACAGTTCCTTGGAAATCCGGAGCGCGATGACCGGGGTTGCCGCCACCACCGTCGCGGTCCGGGGCACATCGCACAGAATGGCGATTTCGCCGACCACGTCGTTGCGGCCCAGATCGGCCACTTTCAACGGGCCGCGCGGGGTTGCGACCTGCACCTCGGCCGAGCCCTCGACGATGATGAACACCGCATCACCGACATCGCCCTCGGCAAACACCCGGTCGCCCGGATCGAAGGTCAGCCGCTCGCTGGTGAAGGCGACGAGCTTGAGCTTGGCCGGCTCGATGTTGGCGAACATCGGCACATTGCGCAGCACTTCGACATCGCGAATCAGGCTCACCGTCGCCTCCTGCACCTTTGCAGCCGGGTCATCGCCGGCGCCCATTCCCTTGCATGCATCCCACGGGACGCATTCCCCGATCGCGCACCGTCAGCCCTCGGACGTCAGGCGGCGGAAGGCGCTGCCTTCCTGATCGATCTCGTCCGGCGTGCCGGTTTGTGCAACCCGCCCGCCCTGCATCACGACCACACGGTCGAAACTCCGCGCCAGCGCCGGGCGTTGCAGCGACCACACGATGCAATGCCCGGCCATCGCCTCGCGCAGGCGCTCCACCAGATCCACCTGCTCCAGCGTGTCGACGGCGGAGGTCGCTTCCGACAGGACCAGCAGATCCGGCCGCTTGAGCAGCGCCCGCGCGATCGCCGCCTTCTGGCGCTGTGCATTCGACAGCCTGGAACCGCCGGAGCCCACCTGGAAGGCCAGCCCCGCGGCCATCACCACGTCGCGCAGCTCCGCCTCGTCGATCACCTGGGCGAGCTTCTGCCCCACTTTGCCGCGCGCCTGGGCCTGGCCGTGGACGATGCGTCCGAACAGGATGTTGTCCTGGATGGAACTGCGGGCATGATAGCGCGTCCGGTCGAAGAACTCGATCCGTGCCTTGAGGTCGCCGGGTCCGTGTTCCATCAGGCGCTTGCGCGCGATCAGGATCCGCTCCCGCACCCGATCGTCGAGCACGTCCAGCCGGTGACGGGCGGGGATCAGCTGCAGGGCCAGACCGACCAGGCGGCGACGTTCCTGGGCGTCGAGTGCGCCCACCCCCTCGCGCTCGATACGGTTCAGCAGCGTCTGATACCCCGGCAGATCTTCCGACGAGATGAAGCTGTACTGCTCGAAGAACTCATGGTCGGGCGGCAGGTCGGCGAAGAGTTCGATCATCGTGGCAGCGATACGCCGGCCGGCCTCGACCAGATCTGCATCCAGCGAACCATCGGTCAGCACCTCTTCGACGAAGGGATGCTCGACCAGCGCCTCCAGCTCTTCACCATCGCCGCGCGGGGCGCCGAACAGCAGGTTTTCGGCGACACTGGCGTTGTCGTTCCAGCGCTCCACCTCGAAGGGTTCGACCAGCTTGCCCAATCCTTCCGCGCCGAGGGCGCTGTGGAATTTCTCGCGGCCTTCCAGCACCCGGGCCGCGCGTTCGGGCTCCGCCTCCGGATCGATCCGGCCGCGCAGGCCCAGTGCAAAGACGTCGTCGTCCAGCCGCACGATCTTCAGGGCTTCGATCATCCGGCGTTCGACCGCCTCGATCCCCTCGCCGCCGACCGCGTCGTAATCGATCCAGTCGGCGTTGATATCCCATTCGCAATTGCCCGAGCGCCGGGCCTCGTTCAGGTCCCGCTCCCACAGCCGCTTCGCCTCTCCGTCCAGCTCGCGCGCGATGACCGGGCGATGCTTCAGACCGTAGAGCAGGTTGTCGGCCAGGGCGCCGTTGAAGAACACGGTCGAGGCGCCGACGAAGGCGATGCGCCGCCCGACCACCGCATCGGGCAGGCCGGCCAGATCCTGGCCGCCGATCGTCACCCGTCCCGATTGCGGGTCGGCCAGACGCGCCAGGATCAAGGCCAGTTCGTGCTTGCCGCTGCCGGCGCCGCCGACCACGGCGGTATGGGCATCGAGCGGCAGATGCAGGCTCACCCCTTCCAGCAGCTGGATTTCGCCCTCGTCGGCCAGGCTGACGCCCGAGAGGACGATCTCCCCCGTGAAGGGCTCGATCTTGGGCGGATCCGACAGAAGACGGTCGGGATCGATCATGCCGGCGGGCTCGAACTGGGCCACGACCTGCTCATACTTGATCCGCGCGTCTTCCTTCATCTGATAATAGGCGAGCAGTTCCTTCCACGGCGAATACAGCTCCTTATAGGCGCTGATCACCGCCACCAGCGCACCGATCGACAGCTGCCCCTTGATCACCAGATAGCCGCCGATAGTGAAGAAAAAGAACGGGCCGAGCTGCGAAATGAAATTGTTCAGAAACTTGATAAAGAACTTACGGATATAGATTTCGTAGCGAACCCAGAACACGCCGTTCATGCGGTTCGCGAAATCCGCCAGCTCATAGGCCGCTGTATCGTTCGATCGGATTTCCTGAATACCGGTGATCGTCTCGCCGATCCGGTCAGAGACCTTGCGCATCAGCCGCACCCGGGTCTTGCCCAGGTTGTTGACCTTGCGCTGCAGCTTCGGGATCAGATAGATCTGGATCGGATAGAGCGAGATCGCGGCCAGCCCCATCAACGGGTCCTGCACGAACAGAAAGGCCAGAATGGTCAGCAGCGTGCCGCCCTGATAGGCGGGGGTTGCGATCGCCTCGGCGATGTAGCCGCCAAGCGGCTCCACCTCGCTGGTGATCATCGGAATGGTCTCACCGGCGCTGGTCCGGCGGAAATGCGGCAGCGGGAAGCGCAGCACCCGCATAAACAGGTCATAGCGCAGCCGCCGGAGCATGCGCTCGCCCAAGAGGCCCTTGTAGACGTTGATGACGTATTTGAAGGCCTGGTTGACGATGACCAACAGCAGGAAGATGGCGCAGAGTGCAAACAGATATTCCAGCTGATCGAATTCAAACCCGAAATAGGTCTTCGGGAAATCGCTGCCCTGGATCGCCTTGTTCAGGATGACCTTGGGCAGGTCCAGAAAGATATAGAGGAAGGGGAAGGATGCGACGGTGAGGATCAGAAGGATGATCTGATGTCGCAGACTATGGCGAACGATATAGCGGAACAGCGAATGTTCCATCGATACGCACCCCTTCTTGTTCTTCTTGTCCGCCCCCACGAAGGCCGGAATCGCCCCATCCCGGCAGCCGCCCCTCCGGCCGCCGATCAGCCTAAGCGCAGCGCAGGCCGGCCGCAAGTCCGACGGTCGGAAGACGGCCGGGGGCAGTGCCCGGATATGTCGTCCGTTCAGCCCCCTCCCCCCAATTCCAGTCCCCCAAATCCGGTCCCCCTGTTCAAGGCCCCCTGTTCGGGCGCCCCCCGTTCCGATGGTTGTGGGGGCCGAGACCGCAATGCCATCGTCGCGTCAAGGACGGGTTAACCATAGTCCGTAAACACGGCCCGGCATCGCCGGGGCCGGTGCATCACGACGCGATACGATCAGGGGCTAGAGGCCATGCAGATTTCTCTCCGGTTCCGGGGCACGGCCTCGGTCGCCGCGCTGGCGGTTGCACTTTCGTCCACCGTGGCATCCACCGGGGCCTTCGCCCAGGCGATCATCGACAACGGGACGGTCCAGCTCGGCATCAATCCCGAAGGCAACCTGGTCGTGCCGCGCTCCGCGCCTACGCCGATCGGCCTGACCTATCTTCCCGAGAAGAATACCGGCGGCAGCTTCGGCGAAGCGCTGGGGCCCGGCTGCGCCTGCGAAGGCTGGGGCATCGCCGATATCGGCACCACCCTGTTCGGCAAGGCGGGCGAAAGTTTCGGCACCGCCAATATCGACCCTGCCAGTATCGACCTGACCGTCAGCGGCACCGGCACCCATGCGACATCCACGGGCAGCGCCGCCCGATCGGTGGTGAATGTGGTCGAGCCGGGCGCCGATGGCCGGGTGCTGCAGGTCACCCATGATTTCAAGCCCATCGACGGCGTGGAGAACCTGTATCAGGTCGACGTCACGGTGAAGAACATCTCGGCCTCGGCGGCTGGCGAGGTTGCGAAGCTGATCTATCGCCGTGCCATGGACTGGGATATTCCGCCCACCCAGTTCTCCGAGGTCGTCACCATTCAGGGCTGGCCGGCAACCAAGCTGATCGCCGTCAGCAATAACGGCTTCGCCGACGGCAATCCCAACACGCCGCAGGGCGCGATCCCGGCGACAGGCACGGTCGCCAACGGCAACTTCACCAATGGCGGCCCGTCCGACCATGGCGCCGTGTTCGACTTCGATTTCGGCAAACTGCCGGTCGGCGAAGAGGTGACCTTCACCATCTATTACGGGGCGGCCGGCAACGAGGCACAGGCGCTGGCGGCGCTCAAAGCCGTCGGTGCCGAGATCTATTCGCTCGGCAAGCCCTCGGACGGCCCCCGAAGCGACGCCGATGCCGGCACGCCCAACACCTTCATCTTCGCCTTCGCGGGCGTCGGCGGCACGCCGATCGGCGGTGGCGGTGGCGGCGGCGGGTTGACCATCCCCTATGCCAACGCCTTCCGGCAGATGGCCTTCGCTATGGCGCGCGAACATATGCGCCTGGTCTCGCAGCGTCTGACCGGCCTTTCGCATGGCGGTGAAGGCACCGAAGTGTTCTGGGGTGGGCGCTCGGGCATGATCACCGCCCTCGCCGCCCCGCTCGCCCAGCTGGTCTCGGCTGAAGAGGATGGCGGCATCCAGCTGGCCCAGCTGGCCCAGAATGCCGCCGCAGCGCCCGCCGGCAACACGGCCCAGGCGCGCGATATGGGCGGTGTCGAAGGTCTGCGCGCCTATGTCACCGCCTCATACTCCGTGGGTGAGATCGACGGCACCCGGGCCAGCGGTGTCACGGTCGATTACGATGCCATCAACCTGGTCGGCGGGGTCGATTACGAGGTGTTGCGCGACGAGGGCGGTTTCGACAGCCTGCTGTTCGGTGCCGGTTTCGGCTATGGCGATTATGATGGCGAGATCGACAGCACCCGCACCCGCATCGACACCCGCGGCTATACCGCCATGCTCTACGGCTCGGCCACCTTCGCGAAATCGGCCTATGCCGATCTGACCCTCGCCCATAGCTGGCTGGATTACGACTATCGCCGCGACACCGGCACCGGCGACGTCACCGCCACGCCGGACGGAAGGGAATGGGGCGGCACGCTGCGGGTCGGCTATGACTTCCGACCCCGCATCAGCCGCTTTTCCCCCACCCGCTGGGTGTTCGGGCCTTTCGTCCAGGGCCAGTATCTGAAGGCCGATATCGACGGCTTCACCGAACGGGGCACCGGCGGCGTCACCTTCGAAGATCAGAACGCAAAGTCGGTCACCTCGCAGCTTGGCATGCATGCCTCGGTGATGCGGTCGATGGATTGGGGCGCGCTGATCTTCTCGGGCCGCATGGCCTGGGAACATGAATACGAGGACGGCGCCGACGCCGTCACCCTGTCGAGCGGCACGGCGCCCATCGACAAGGTCGATCCCGACTACGCCCGGCTGGAATTCGGCGTCACCGCGCTGATCGGCAACGACGTCGCGCTGACCGCCGACTATGCAACGCTCGCCGGCGACAAGTACCGGACCGAACATACCGGTCGGCTGCGTCTGCGCATCGGCTTCTGAGATCGCGGCATTGCGGGCGTGGGGGCGTCGCGACGGCGGGCCTCAGCGGCGGCCGGGCAGGCGCAGCCCGGCCCCGCCGCGCTCGCGCATCACATCCTCGCGGAAGGCATGCAGTTCGGCCGGGCGGCCGCCGGTCTCGTTGGTCATCCGGCCGGTCGGTTCCACCAGCCCCGCCTGCAGCACAAGCCGCCGGAAGTTCTGCTTGTGCAGCCCGCGCCCGGCCAGGGCTTCCACCGCCGTCTGCAGCCCGGTCAGGGTGAAGGCGGGGGGCATCAGCTCGAAGACCAGCGGGCGGTAGGCAAGCTTGCCGCGGATGCGACCGATGGCGGTCGCCAGGATGCGGCGATGGTCGAAGGCCATCGCCCGCCCCATGCTCCACCCCTTGGCCGGCACGCCGCCGTCACTGCCCCCGCCGGGGGCTGCGGCGACGCCGAAGCTGCGGTCCCGCACCGCTTCGGCCACCAGGCCCGCCTCGTAGAGCAGCTCATAGCGCTCCAGCACCATTTCGTCATGCCAGTCGGCCGCCTCGCCGGCGCCGGCACCGAAGGCCAGGTCGACCCGGGCCCGCCGCCGCACCCGCTCGGCCGAGGCCGCCGCGGCGACCCAGGCTTCCAGCTTGGGCCGGATGACATCCCGCACCACGGACGGTATGCCGGCCCGGCGATCCTCCCACGGAAACAGATCGTACCAGGACCGCCAGCCCGCCTCGGTATCGGCCGGCGGCACCGCCTCGCGGACGAGGGCCAGATAGCCGATCGACACGATCCGCGGCCCCCCCTGCCATTCCCGCGGGTCACGGCCGCGATCGGCAAAGGTATAAAGCTGTTCCACATAACCGAGCGGCAACCGGGTCTGCGCCGTCACCCAGGCGCGCAGACCGCTTTCCAGCGTCCGGTGCGCCTCGGGCCGGAACGGGCCGGCCGGCAGGGCGTCGCCTTCATCGCCATGCACCACCAGAATGCGCGGGTCATCATCGGTGACCGCCACGATGGCGGCGGCAAGCCCGACCACCACACCGCCCTCGCCCGGGCCACGCACGGTGGACTGGACGTGATGTTCGACCGGCGGCGGAAGGTCGGAACCCGTCATGGGGGGATGCCTCGCGCCGGTCAGCCGTGCGGAACCCAGGGGGCCAGCAGATCCATGCGATCATAATCGGCAAAGCCGTTCTGCCGGATGACCACGGTGACCCGTTCGATATAGTCCCCGCCCAGTTCGGAGTACCGGGTCAGGTGGCGCAGCAGCAGGCCGCCATCCAGCTGTTCACCCATGCGACGCATCATCTGACGCTCGGCCCGGAACTCGGCATAGGCGGGATGGCTGTTCAGGGTGCGGACATAATCGATGACCGATTCGACGATCGTCTCGTAGGGCTTCACCACGAACAGCGCATCGTCCCAGGTCATCACGCCGAACAGCGCATTGCCTTCCCGCGCCGACCGGGACGTGCCCCAGCCGGATTCAAGGGCCGCCTGCCCCAGCGCCAGCGAGGTGGGAATGGCGTCGACGCGGGCCAGCAGGTCGTCCAGATCGGTGGCCTTGCCGCGATAGAAGCGGGCGATCTGGGCGATCCAGGCCTGATCGCGCGGGCTGGGGGTGATGCCCGCCCGCACATCGCGCAGAATGGCCTGAAGCCGGGCCCGTTCGCCCAGCACGGCATTGTTGACCGCAACGATTGCCGGCAGCACCGCGCCCAGGAAACGGGATTTGCGCTCATCGCCCATGGCGGCGTCGATGTCGCCCGGCAGCCGGATCGGCGGAAGCGCGCTCGTCCGGGACCGGGCGGTCGGAAGCGGCGTCACGACCGGCCGGGGCGTGCTCAGCACCGCGACATCCAGCCCGCCCTCTTCCACCGCCCACGGCATGGTCACCAGGGGTGTGCGTGGGGGCAGATGGCGGATCAGATCAGACGCAGCCGCAGCCTGGCCACCGGTCAGCCCCGCCGACACGGCCATGCCGAGCGCGCAGGCCAGCAGGCGAGCACGGCATCCGGTCGCGATTGGAGGGCTGTGGCGATATCCCGTCATGTCCAGATGGATAGCCGAGCCGACCAACCGGGTCCAGAGGAAAGCGCCGTCATCCGGCAGCCTCCCCCCGGGGCCGGGGGGCAGGCCACGTTGTGCGGTTCAGCTCACCGGCCCCCAGGGGCCGGTCCCAACCCGACAGGCGGTGACATAGTCGGTGTCGGTCTTCGTCCCCTCCAGGACGGTGGCGCGCAGGTCGCGACAGAAGCGCCCCCCCCTTGTGCCGCGCTCCCGGCCCGGCGTCACCAGCATCAGCGTGCCGTCGGCCAGGGTCCATCTTGCCGTCTGCGCCGGCGCCGCCTCGTTCAGAACCACGGTCAGGCAGCGCCGATCCTGTTCGGAGAGATGACTGTCCAGGTTGTCACCGAAGATGCCCGTCGCGGCGGGTTCGACCACGGCCGAGGCGGCGCACATGCCGGTGTGGGCGTCGTCGGCCCGGGCCGGGCGGACATCCAGCGCCATCGGCAGCGTGACAGAGATGACGAGAGAAAAGGTAATCGACCATCGGGGGGAACGGTACATCACTTATACCAGTCTCAGTTGTCGCGCCCCCCCGAACAAGGGGGAGTGTCATCAAGCTGCAGCATGACGGCCCGAAGGTCGAGCGAAAACGTCCCCAACCGATCACCTGAAGAAGGCGGATCATCGGGCCAATGGCAGCTCCACCGCCATGCGGAGACCGCCTTCCTTGCGATTCTCCGCCCGGATCAATCCGCCGGCCGCCTCGATATTGCGACGGACGATCCACAACCCGATGCCGAAATTGCCGGCACCCGGCATGCGCTGGCTGTCGTCGCGGATCGAGACATAGCGTTCGAAGATCCGCTCCAGATCGCCCGGCGGCACGCCCGGGCCCTGATCATCGACCAGCACCCGCACACGGCCCTCGGTGACGGTCGCCGTCACGACGACTTCGGTGCCGGGTTTCGTGAAGCTGAGCGCGTTGTCGAGCAGGTTCTGCATGACCGTCTCGATCATGTCGGCCCCCACCCTGACCGGGATGTTGCGATCGATCCGGCCGACCACCCGGCGGTCGCCGGTGGTGCGGGCATTCTCCTGATACTCGTCGACGATGTCTTCCAGCAGGGCAGAGAGGTTGAGCGGCGTGCGCGGCGGGTTGAGCAGGTCGGCCACGGTCTCCTCGATCCGGCGCGCGGCATTGACCAGCACGTCGAGCCGCTGCACCGACCGCTCGATCAGGTCGAGCGAGCGGCGACCGCGCAGATCATCGGCGGGAACTGAGCGCTTCAGCGGCTCGATGCTCTGGGAGATGACGGCGATCGGGGTCTTGAAGGCGTGGGCGTTCTCTTCGGCCGTGCGGCGCATGGTCTCCGCGGTCCCGCGCAGATCGCGCACCATGTCGTCGAAAGACCGGGCCACGTCGTTCAGCTCCGGCACCCGGTTCATTTCCGAGAAGGAGCGCTGGGTGCCCGGATCCTTGCGGATCCGGCGGGCGACGCCGGCAAAGCCGCGGATATTGCGCCAGACACTGGTGAACAGCCACAGCACGACCAGCGCCAGGGTCAGATAGACCGCACCGGCGAAGCGGACTTCCGGCATCTGCCAATAGGGCCGGGCCAGGCTCTGCCCCACGATCCCGTCCGTCGCATGGGCCGTGATCACCACCCAGCAGCCCATGGCGGCATCGATCGGGGTCAGAGAGGTCAGCACCTCCACCTGCCCCTTGGGGTTGGTGTATTCCACCGCCAGCGGCCGGCCGCCGCCGCAGGTATCCGCCAGCCGGTCCAGAACCCCGGTCTCGATCAGCTCGGCGCGTTCTTCCTGCAGATAATCCACCGGCACGGCGGGGACCGAGGCGATGTAGAAAAACGAATTGCGGTTCGCCTCGTTCGACGGGCGCAGCATCAGCTTGATCGAGACGTCGGGCTGCGCCATGCGCTCGATGGTCTGGCGCACGCGGGGCACGGCGGCCGCATCGAATTCCGACAGCAGGGGGACCAGCGCCTGGGCAACAAGATTGCCCTGGCGCTGGACACTGTCGAGAAGCAGGGTCCGCTGCTGACGATCCGCCTCTTCGAACTGGTCGTAGAGGATCATCGGGACGCTGAAGAACACGACCAGAAGAATGCCGAGCTTGACGGCGAAACTGTCGACCGTTCGTCTCAGCGCACGCAGCAGCGTCATCCCGCCGCCGCCCCTCAGTCTTCCGTCGCAGCGGCGTCGGTCGACCGCGGCTGCTCTGCATCCAGCCAGCGATAGCCGAAGCCCGGATAGTTCTCGATCTGGCCGAAATCAGGGTCCAGATCGCGGAACTTCTGCCGGATGCGCTTGATGAAGGTCCGGACGTTGGAGCGATAGCCCTCGGACCCGTCGCCGGCCATGAAACCGGCGCCGTGGACAAGGTCGTAGAGGTCGCGATAGCGCACGTCCAATCCGGCGCGTTCCACCATATGCAGCACCATGCGGAACTCCGTCACGGTGAGTGGCACTTCCTGGCCACGCCAATAGGCCCGGTGGGTTTCGACCTTAAGCTCGATCTCGCCATTGCGCAGCACATCCGACGCGGCGGCCGCATCGGCGGGGGCGCCGGCGGCTTCGCCGGCCTGGCCCTGGGCTGCGGCTTCGGACCGCCGCTTCTGTCCGCCCAGGATCAGTTCGATGCGCCGCCGCAGAATCGAGAAGCTGCGCGACTTTTCGACGAAATCCACCGCACCGCTGGTCAGCGCTGCCTCTTCGTAGATCTGATCCGACAGCACGGTCAGAAAGATCACCGGAATTTCGCACCCGTCCGAGCGCAGGCGGCGCAGCACCTCGATGCCGTTCATCTCGGGCATCTTCCAGTCGAGCAGGATCAGTCCCGGCGCCTCGCCCTCGGCAAGATACGACAGGAAGCCGGGGCCGCTTGGGAAATCGGCCACGGCGAAGCCCGCATCGACCAGGTTCTGGGCGATGGATTCCCGGAACAGGTCGTCATCGTCGACGATCGCGACGTGCAGATCATCCACGCCGGTCGTCCCGGCCATGCCGTGTTCAGCTTCGTCCGCCATTCCGGTTCCTTGCTCTGATGTCGGCGAGACAGGCCTTGCGCGCCTTCTCGGTATCCTCTGCGCCACGAATCGCGAGCGTCACCACCCGCAACTCCTGTGACGTGATATCCAGATAGAAAAACAGATCCGCTGCACAAGATCCGGTGCGGTACTGCCATACGGTCGCGGGGGGTTCCTCGGTCACCGAAACCGGCCCGCCCAGCAGGGCGCGCACGCGTTCCGGCGACAGGCCCCGCAGATCGTCGGGCCCGACATCGGGGACGACCGGGGTCAGCAGGGCCTGCTGGCTTTCGCCGGCATCGTCCCGGCTGCCGGAGACCGGCTGCGCCTGGGCCGATGGCGTGCTGTCCGGCTTCGGGGGCGGCGGGGCCGGCTTTTCCTGCGGGGTCAGCAGGGCGCCGTTATACGTGCCCGCGGCCGCCGCCAGCCGCGGATCGTGCGCGGGACCCGGCTGCGCCGTCATGGCCGTTGACGCGACCGGCGCGGGTCTTGGCGCCGCACATGCGGACAACGTAAGAGCGGCCGCAAACACTGCCGCGACTGCTGCGCGGCGCCGTGTCCGGCGCTCGACGGAGGATGCCGTCACCTCAGCCTCTCGATCCAGGAACCTGGTCTCGCCCGACCGGCTCCAATTTTCTGGTTCTCTTTTTTATCGTCCTGGTCGTCGGTCGCGCGCGACGCTGCAACTTGCAGCGCCGACGTGGCCTGTATTCTAGCCGAAGTGCCCGACGATGGAACAGTCAAGGTTGCGGGCTCCGGCGCATTTGCTTTGCAGCGCATGCAATGCAATCGGGGCATCCGTCCCAAAATGCGCCATGCGCATATATTGAAGCCCGTCGTCCGAATACTCGGCACCACGATACAACATGTCACAGCAGCGGTCCGTGACGTAAAACAGCGCCTGTTTGCCACAAGTTTGCCGCGTGCGGCGCCACACGAGATTTCACATAGTGTCGGTCAAGCCGCGACCGCACCCAAGGTCGTCGCGGCCGGAACCGGATCCGCATCCGGGTTCCGCTCAGGAGACTTCACATGGCGACTCTTCGCTACACAGTGTTGCCGGCCGTATCCGCTGCCGCTCTTCTCGCCTTCGTTGCATCGCCGTCCTGGCAGAACGCCACATCGGGCACGCCGTCGACTTTGATCAGTCCCGCAGCCGCGGCGGCGCTGGAGCCGCCGCGCAAGGCGGATATCGTGACCGATGACTCCATGGCGCAGCACGATCCCGCCCTGATGCGCCTGGTGGGGGAGTTGCGCGCGCGGCACGACCTGGACCATCCGGATCCGGCCACGCCCTCAGCCGCCGACGGCACGCCGGCCGGTTCCGCCGCGGCGGCTGCCGGAACGCCCGTCCATGAAGCTGCGCCCGTCCAGACGGCAACCTCTGCGGCGACGGATGTGCCGGCGTCGGCAACGCCGCGGCCGGCGGCCACCGAACCGGCTGCAGCGGCCGAGCCGGGGTTGGGGGAACGACTTCTCTCCGCCATTGGCGACCTCTTCGACGGTGAGGGTGAGGACCAGCCCCGAACCGCCAACTGACCAGATTGGTTCCCAGGGGGCCGCAAATTTTCCCGTGCCCCCGGGAACGACGAAGACATCCGTCCGGGGTGAAGCCCGTTCCGGTGGCGGGGGCCATGCCGGAAGCGCGGACGGATGCGGCCCCCGCACTCCACGGACCAAGCCAGTGCTGACCGATCCAAAACTTTCGGGTGGAAGCCGCATCACCTTCCCGGTGCCGCGGTTTCCACCCGGGCTTTTCGTCGTCGGCTGAGAGCCACACCTGCGTGACAGGGAATTTCTGCCCCATGGCGCTGCCGCCCGCCACGATCCGCCAGGTGCTGCCCGGCCGCAGGGCCGCCCGACTGCGTCTGGTGCCGGCGCCCGTAGAGGGTGGCGGCCCGTCGCGGGCACTGGTCTCGATCAGCTGGAGCACGACACGCGGGCGCTGGACGCTCTCGGCCGGGGTCGCCCTGCGCAACGGCCCGGGGGCCGCCGCCCATCGTGCCCGCGCCTTCCCCGCCCCGCTGATCTGGGCCTTTCTGCGCGTCAGGCTTCGCCCGCGTCGCTGGTGATCCCCGGCACGGCAGCACCCTGCACCGCCCGGCCCGATGACGGCCGGTGGCCGCCGACATGCGGCTGGTCCGGATCCAGCCGCGATGACGGCAGGCGATGCACCGCCCGGTCCCCCGTCGCCCAGACGTCGAACCCGCCAGCAAACAGCCGTGCCACGGCCGGGTCCAGCGCATTCAACCCGCCCGCATAGGCCCCGAAGGCCGGCAGGACCAGCCGGTCGCGGCCACAGGGGGCGCGTCCGCCGGCAAAGCAGCGCCGCGACAGCCGCCGGCCACGGACGCGCAGGATCGCCTTCGGGTGAAAATGGCCGCTGATCTCCAGCCGCTCATCCGCTGCGGCCGCAGCTGCCGCTTCATGACGCAGCGCCACCCCGGACTCCAGCAGCTCGTCCATCACCGTTCCGCCCAGGCTCGCCGCCGCCCCGTGGTCGTGATTGCCGGTGATCCAGATCCAGTCATGGGCGGCCACCAGCCGCGCCAGGCGCTGCCGATCCAGGGGATCCAGACGGGCCGGCCCGTCCCGGTCATGGAAGCTGTCGCCCAGGCAGAGGATCCGCCGGGGCCCGTAGGTCGCCACCAGATCTTCCAGCCGGATCAGGGTCTCAAGGCTGTCATAGGGCGGCAGCAGCTGCCCCTTGCGGGCGAAGGCCGATCCCTTCTCGAAATGCAGATCCGCCACCAGCATCGTGTCCCGCCGCGGCCAGATCAGCGCGCCCGACGGATCGGCCAGAAAGGACTCGCCGCCGAGATCGATCGGCTGGGCAGTGGCGCGGGGGGCGGAGATCAGGGTTACGGGGGGCAGGGTCACGGGCGGTCATCCACGGGTGGCGTCTTCGATCAGGGCGGCGGCTTCGCCCAGCAGGTCGTCATCGGCCTGGCCGGGCACGCTTTCGCGCCCCACCTCCAGCAGCAGCGGCACCGCCAGCGGCGAGACCCTGGCCAGGGGCCGGTGCAGGATGCGGCCCTGCACCGCGACCAGCATGTCGTTCAACCGGCCGAGATCGGTCAGCCCGCCCGCCGCATCGGCCCAGGTCGCCTTCAGCAGCACATGATCGGGCTGATGGCGGCGCAGCACGTCATAGATCAGATCGGAGCTGAACGTCACCTGCCGACCGGTCTTCTCGCGCCCCGGATGGCGCTGCTCGATCAGCCCCGCAATCACCGCGACATTGCGGAAGGTCCGGCGCAGCATGCTCGATTCCGCCATCCAGGCTTCCAGATCCTCGCCCATCATGTCCTGGCCGAACAGGGCATCGATCCGTTCCGGCGCATCCAGGCTCCAGATCGCGATGGCATAGTCGTTGGCGACGAAGCCCATCGGCCGGAAGCCCATCCGCTCCATCCGGCGGGTCAGCAGCATGCCCAGCGTCTGATGGGCGTTGCGTCCGGCAAAGCCATAGGCGATCAGGAACCAGCGGCCGCCGCGGGGGAAGGTCTCGACCAGCAGACCGTCGGCGCCCGGCAGCTCCGACCGCTGCTCCTGCATCGCCAGCCATTCGGCGACCGCGGGCGGCAGCAGGTCGCGATGGGCCGGATCGGCCAGCATCCCCCGCACCCGGCGGGCAAGCGAGGCCGAGATCGGGAAGCGGCCACCGCCATAGGACGGGATCCTGGGGTCGCCGCCGCGGCCGCGGCTGACCAGCACATCGGTCTCGCGCAGCGCCTCGTAAACCAGCAATTCGCCGGCGAAGACGAAGCTGTCGCCCGGCACCAGCCCCTGGACGAACCATTCCTCGATCCGCCCCAGCATCCGGCCACCCATGCCGCGGCCGCCGGGTCTGGTCAGCCGCACGTTCAGCATCGGCATCTCGATGATGGTGCCGACATTCATCCGGTACTGCCGGGCCGCCACCGGCCCCGCCACCCGCCAGCGCCCGGCCTCGTCCTGCTCGATCCGCCGGAAGCGGTCATAGGCCCTGAGCGCATAGCCGCCGGTTGCGACGAAATCGACCACCGCATCGAAACTCGGGCGATCGAGTGCGGCATAGGGCGCGCTGCCGGTCACCTCGGCATAAAGCGCATCGGCATCGAAAGGCGCCATGCAGGCGGTGCCCAGAACATGCTGGGCCAGAACGTCGAGCGCACCCGGCCGCGGCGGCTCGCCATCCAGCTCTCCCTCGGCGACCGCTTCCAGCGCCGCCCGGCATTCCAGCACCTCGAACCGGTTGGCCGGCACCAGAATGGCCTTCGATGCCAGGTCCAGCCGGTGATTGGCCCGGCCGATGCGCTGCACCAGCCGCGACACGCCCTTGGGCGCGCCGATCTGCATCACCAGATCCACCGCCGCCCAGTCGATGCCCAGATCCAGCGAGGAGGTCGCCACCACCGCCCGCAGCCGGCCTTCGGCCATGGCCGCCTCGACCTTGCGCCGCTGCTCCGCCGCCAGGCTGCCATGGTGCAGCGCGATCGCCAGCCCGTCCTCGTTCAGATGCCAGAGTTCCTGAAAGACCAGTTCGGCCTGGGCGCGGGTGTTCACGAAAACCAGCGTGGTGCCGTGGTCGCGGATCGCCTGATAGACCCCGGCCATGGCATGGCGGGCCAGATGCCCCGCCCAGGGCACCCGCTCGCCTTCGGGGATCAGCAGCGACACCTCTGCCTGCGCCGCCTCGCGCCCGCGCACGATCACCGCCCGCGGATCGACCCAGCGCCGCACCGCCTCTTCATCCGCCACCGTCGCCGACAGCCCCACCACCCGCAGCCCCGGCGACAGCGACTTCAACCGGGCGAGCCCCAGCGCCAGCAGATCGCCGCGCTTGGTACCGGCAATGGCATGGACCTCATCCACGATCACCGTCACCAGCCGCCCGAAGATCCTGGGCGCATCGGCATAGGACAGCATCAGCGCCAGCGATTCCGGTGTGGTCAGCAGCAGTTCGGGCGGGCTGCGGCGCTGGCGTTCGCGGGTGCGCTGATCGGTGTCGCCAGTGCGCACCCCGACCTGCAGCCCCAGGCCCATTTCGGCGATCGGCCGTTCCAGATTGCGGGCGATATCGGCCGCCAGCGCCTTCAGCGGCGAGATGTAGATGGTATCGAGCCGCCCGGCGACGTCCCCCGCAGCCGCACGGGCAAGGCCGGGCAGGAAGCCGCCCAGCGTCTTGCCTGCCCCCGTGGGCGCGATCAGCAGCACCGGCAGCCCGGCATCCGCGGCGGCCAGCATGCGCAGCTGATGGGGGTGCGGCGTCCAGCCGCGCGCGGCAAACCAGCCCGCCACCGCCGCAGGCAGCGGCGCGGGCGGCGGCAGGTCGGCATCCGGCACCAGCACCGGCAGACGGGGTTCATGCACGCTCATGGCCGGATAGTATGGTGCAGACGGCTCCGAAGGCGAGCCCGGCATGATGCCGCGGGGGGGGGGGGGGACTCAGGCGCTCCGCCACCCAATCTTGGCAGGAGCACAAACCGGGTACATCGATCTCCGTCCCGATCTCCTCCCCCCAGCCGGGATCCCCCATGTCGGACGATATCCGCCTGCCGCCTGCCGATCCCGCCTCACCCGCCCCGCGGGGTGCCGACATCGACTGGCTGGTCCCCTGCCCGGAAGGTCTCTACTGCCCGCCCGGCGATTTCTGGATCGACCCGACCCGTGCGAAGCCGCGCGCGATCGTCACCCACGGCCATGCCGATCATGCCCGCCCCGGCCATGGGGCGGTGCTGGCCACGCCCGAAACGCTGGCGATCATGGCGGCACGCTTCGGCCCGGATCAGGTGCGCGGTCAGCCGCTCGGCTATGGCGAACGGCTGACCGTGGGGGATGTCTCGGTGATGCTGGCACCTGCCGGCCATGTCCTGGGGTCGGCCCAGATCGTCGTCACCCATCGGGGCCGGACGGCGGTGGTCTCGGGCGATTACAAGCGCCGCGCCGATCCCACCTGCCCGGCTTTCGAGCCCGTGCCCTGCGATCTGTTCATCACCGAGGCGACCTTCGCCCTGCCGGTCTTCCGCCATCCACCGGCCGCGGGCGAAATCGCAAAACTGCTTCACGGGCAGGAGGTCTTCCCCGACCGGGCGCATCTGGTGGGGGTCTACGCCCTCGGCAAATGCCAGCGGGTGATCCGGATGATCCGCGATGCCGGCTATGACCGGCCGATCTACATCCATGGCGCGCTGGCACCGCTGTCGACCCTTTATGAAAACCTGGGCGTGCCGCTCGGCCCGCTGCTGCCGGTGGCGGGGCGCGCGCGCGCCGATCTGGCCGGGGAACTGGTTCTGGCACCGCCCGGCGCCGTGGCCGATCGTTGGGCCCGGCGGCTCCCCGATCCGCTGGTCGCGGTCGCCTCGGGCTGGATGGGGGTGCGCCAGCGGGCGAAGCAGCGCGGTGCGGAACTGCCGCTGGTCATCTCCGACCATGCCGACTGGGACGAATTGCTGCAGACGCTGAGCGATCTTCGTCCCGAAGAGACCTGGATCACCCATGGCCGGGAAGACGCCCTTGCCCATGCCGCGGCCGGAATGGGGCTCCACGCCCGGCCGCTGCGCCTTGCGGGATATGGCGACGAAGACGACGACAGCCCGGCCGATCACACCGGCCCCCAACCCGCCAGCACGGAGGGTTGAGCCGATGCGCCGCTTCGCCGATCTGCTCGACCGCCTGATCCTCACGCCCTCGCGCACCACCAAGCTGCGCCTGATCGGCGACTATTTTGCCCACACCCCCGATCCCGATCGCGGCTGGGCCCTGGCGGCGCTCGCCGGCACGCTCGACCTGCGCGCCGCCCGCCCCTCGGCGATCCGCGAGCTGATCGGCAGCCGCACCGATCCGGTGCTGTTCGCGCTGTCATATGACTATGTCGGCGATCTGGCCGAAACCGCGGCGCTGATGTGGCCCGAACCCGCGGCAACGGGCCCCGGCCGCAACGACCCGGGTGTGCGGCTGTCGGAGGTCGCAGAAACCCTCGCCGCCGCCCCCTCGGCCGCCGCGGCCATGCGGTCGCTTGCCGGCTGGCTCGACGGGCTCGACACCACCGGGCGCTGGGCACTGCTCAAACTCGCCACCGGCGGGCTGCGGGTGGGGGTTTCCGCCGGTCTCGCCAAAGCGGCCTTCGCCGCCTGGGCGAAGCTCGACCCTGAAGCGGTGGAAGAGGTCTGGCACGGGCTGGAACCGCCCTACGACGCGCTCTTCGCCTGGGCGACCGGCACGGGGCCCCGGCCCGACCCTCGCGGCCTGCCGCATTTCCGCCCCTTCATGCTGGCGACGCCTGCCGAACTGGCCGATCTGGCGCCGCTCGACCCGGCAGATTTCAGTGCCGAATGGAAGTGGGACGGGATCCGCGCCCAGATGGTGGCGGCCGGTGGCGAGATCCGGCTCTATGCCCGATCGGGCGACGAGATCGGCCGCAGCTTTCCCGATCTGCTCGACGCCTGGCCTTTCGGCGAAGCGGCGGTTGATGGCGAGCTGGTGGTGATGGGGCCTGACGGCCAGCCCGCACCCTTTGCCGAGCTTCAGAAACGCATCAACCGCCGCACGGTCGGCCCAGGCCTGCTGAAATCCCTCCCCGCCCATCTCAGGCTCTACGACCTGCTCGCCAAAGGTGGCGTGGACCTGCGCCCGCACCCCTTCGCCGAACGGCGCGGCGCCCTCGAAGCCCTGGTCGCCGCCCATCCCTCGCCCCGTTTCGACCTCTCGCCCCTGGTCGCCTTCTCAAGCTGGGCGGAGCTGGACCGGCTGCGCGCCGATCCGCCCGCCGCCACGATCGAAGGGGTGATGCTGAAGCGCCGCGACACCCCCTATCTCGCCGGTCGCCCCAAGGGGCCGTGGTTCAAGTGGAAGCGTGCGCCCCTGACCCTGGATGTCGTGCTGATGTATGCGCAGCGCGGCCATGGCCGCCGCTCGTCCTATTTCAGCGACTACACGTTCGGCGTCTGGCGCGACGACGAAACGCTGGTGCCGGTCGGCAAGGCCTATTCCGGCTTTACCGATCAGGAGCTGGTCGAGCTGGACCGCTGGATCCGGCGCAACACCACCGAGCGCTTCGGCCCGGTCCGCGCCGTCGCCCCCGGGCTGGTGCTGGAGGTGGCTTTCGATTCCGTCCAGCCCAGCCCCCGGCACAAATCCGGCCTCGCCCTGCGCTTCCCGCGCATCGCCCGCATCCGCTGGGACAAGCCCGCAGCCGAAGCCGACCGGCTGGAAACCGCGGCGGGCCTGGTGGCCGGTTCCCCTGCGGCCCCCGTCACCTGATGCGTGCAGATGTCGTTGTCTGTTCCCTTTTTATTCCCTAACATGACCATCTGAAGCCTGCATCCTGGGGAGTCCGGCCATGACCGATACCGTCCCCTGCCGGGAACTGCGGCTCGGCATCGTGCTCTATGGCGGGGTGTCGCTCGCGATCTACATGGCCGGCATCACCGAAGAGCTGCACGCCCTGCTCCGCGCCTCGCGGGATCGTTCGAGCAGCACCCCATCCCCGGTAAAGGCCCCGAACCCGGCCCCGACCAGCGCCATCTATCGCGACCTGCTGGACGAGTTGGCGAAGGAGACGGTCGACCTCCGCGTCGTCGTCGACACCATTGCCGGCTCCTCCGCCGGCGGCCTCAACGGCGCGGTGCTGGGACGGGCGATCGCGACCGGCGGCGGCGTGCGTCATATGAACGGGTTCTGGATCGACAAGGCGGACATCGCCAATCTGAAGGACGATCCCGAGGAAGGTGCCGGCTGGCTGTATCGCACTCTCGGCCGGCTGATCCTGAACCGTTTCATCGGCAACCTGCCGCCTCAGATCTCTCATGGCTGGCTGATCGATCACCTCGCCGCCTTTCTGAAGGGCGGCGACGGCACCAGAACGCCGCTCGACGGCCGCAAATTCATCCGGCTGATCGGCGAGGCCCTGAACGGGATCGGCCGCAGCACCGCCCATCTCCTGCCCGACGGCCAGCGGCTGGATCTCTTTCTCACCCGCAGCGACCTGCATGGCTGGCCGCGCTTCCTGCCGATCGACGCCGGGCTGCATGACGGCCGTCAGCAGGAACGGCGCTTCCCGCATGTGATGCGGTTCGAGACCCGCGGCGGCCTCACGGGTGATTTCGACGACATATTCGCACTGACCTATGCGTGCCGGTCGACCGCCAGCTTTCCGATCGCCTTCGCACCCCTGCGCAGCCGCGACGTCGCCGAAGAACTGTCGGCCCATGACGGACTCGCAGACTTCCACAACCGCCATCTGGGCGAACACATTCTGGCCGGCGACGATCGTATGACGGGCGATGACTGGGGCAGCCGCGCCCAGATGGCCGATGGCGGGCTGCATGACAACAAGCCTTTCGGCCCGGTCATCGACGCGATCGGCGACAAGCCCGCCCGCCGTCAGGTGATCCGCCTGATCGCCTATGTCGAACCGACGCCCGAGCAGGAGGTGCCGATCCCCGACGAGGCCCGCTTCGCCGGCGGCGCCCTGATCGGCCGGCTCTATTATCATTTCCGCTATGAACCGATCCTCGACGATCTGGAGGCGGTGGCGGAGCGCAACCGGGTCGCGCAGGAACTCAAGCTGCTGGAGGCCGAGACCCTTCAGGCGGCGCAGGCCTTCCGCGCGGCCTCTCCCGACGCTCCCGCCCACAGCTTCGCGCCGGCCTGCGTCCTGCCCTATGACAGGGCCTGCAGCCAGTCCGCCGCCGCCCTGCTGGCGGGCCTGATCAACGGCGCCCTGGACCTGCCCTACCCCTCGCGCCAGGCCCATCTGATCCGCCGGCTCGCCCGGCTCTACATGGCAGAGAACCCGCGCGCCCCGGCTGCCGCGGCCTTCCCCCGCCAGGATCGCCGCCGGCGCTTTCTGGTCAGACAGGCCAACCGGCTCTATGCGTCGGCGTCGGACCGGGCGACGGTCGACGCCTTCAAATCGGTGCTCACCGACCTTGCGGAGATCCGCCCCACCATCGACATGACGGGCACCGGCATCGCCTTCGATCCCACCGCTCTCGACGCCATGATGACCGATCGTGCCACGGGGCCCGGCCGCGCCGCCTTCGCGGTTCTGAACGCGGCAGGTCAGACGGCGCTGGATCGGGCTCTTGCAGCCGCAACCTCTGCCGCAGATCGTCTGGCCGGTGCGCTTAATGTCGCCGTCGCCGACATCCCGCCGGGCCCGGTTGCCACCGCCCTTCAGGCGGCCGACAGCCTGTTCGATCTGGTCGACCTCGTCACCGCGCCCGAAATGATCCGCCACCGGATCGAGGAACCGCAGGAGGCGAGAATCGTCCGGATTTCACCCATCGACTGCCGCTCGACCCGCGACGTGATCGGCCAGGCCCTGGGCGATGAATTCGGGGCCTTCGCCGGCTTTCTCTCCCGCGATGCCCGCGTTCACGACATCCTGCTCGGCCGGCTGAACGGCGCCGAGCGGCTGCTCGACATGATCCTCGATGCCGCGGGACTGGAAGGCGATGCCGCCCACACGGTGAAAGCGGCCTACCGCACCCGATTGTTCAACGCCATCGCAGACGATCTGATCACGATTGTGGACAAGACCGGCGGACCCGGCGATCCCGCGACACGGCTGCTTCGAAGGCTTGGTCTCCTCGCCTGATCACGGCCGACCGATCCGAAATGCCCTGATCCCCGTATCACCCCTGAAATGGTCAGGGAGACGGGTTTCATGGGCAGCGGCAATGTCATGGGCAGCGCGCGGGAGGCACGGACCGGCGGCACGCCGCACGGGTCCACGCCAAACAGGCCCACGCCAAAGGGGCCGGCGCGTCTGGCGACGGCTTTGGGCATTGCCGGGCTGATCCCGTTTGCCGCCGGTGCCGCCCTCGCCCTGCTGTCGGATGACGCCGCGGCGGCGCGCGCGGCCCTGCTCGCCTATGGCGCGGTCATTCTGTCCTTCCTGGGTGCGGTGCATTGGGGGCTGGCGCTGGCATCCGGCCCGGCCGACACCAGGCGGGCGATGCAGCGCTTCGCGATCTCGGTTCTGCCCTCTCTGCTCGGCTGGGCGGCGCTGCTGCTGCCGCAGGCTTCGGGCTTTGCCCTTGCAACCGCCGCCTTCGCCCTGCTGCTTGCCGCCGAAACGCTGGGCCCCCTGCGGGCGGGCCTGCCCGGCTGGTATCTCCGGCTCCGGATCGGCCTCACGCTGGGTGCCCTGGTCGCGCTCGCGATCGGCGCGCCGATCGGCGGCGGGGGGCCCGCGTGACCGCGGCCGCCGGCACCGCCACGCTGCCCGGCTGGCGCCTTGCGCTGTTCGGCCTGCCCGGGCTGCCGCTCGCGGCACTCACCCTGCCGCTCTATATCTACCTGCCGACCTATTATGCCGACACGCTGGGCCTTGGGCTCGGCGTCGTGGGGGGCGTGCTGCTCGCCGCGCGAATCTGGGACATGGTCACCGACCCTGTGGTCGGCGTGCTCGCCGATGCCGTCCGCCTGCCCGGCGGCCGGCGGCGGGGCTGGATGGTTGCCGGCCTGCCCTTCACCATCGCCGGCATCTGGATGCTGATGTCCCCGCCCGACGGCGCCGGGGCGGTGCATCTGCTGGTCTGGTCGATCGTGCTGCATCTGGGCGGCACCATGATGGTGCTCTCCCAGCAGGCCTGGGCGGCGGAGCTGTCCGACGGCTATGACGAGCGCAGCCGGATCGTCACGGTGCGCGAGGTTTTCGTAATCCTGGGCACGCTGGCGGCCATCGCCCTGCCGGTGGTGGCGGGCGGTGGCGGCACGGCGGTCACCGCCGCGGGCCTCGCCACGCTCGGCGCCGCCATCACCCTGCTGCTGCCGGTCACCACCGCCGCCGCCGTGATCGCGGTGCCGGAACCCGATCGTCCGGTCGCCCGGGCGCGCGGGCAGCTGGCGCGGCTGGGCGCCCTTGTGGCCAACCGCCCCTTCCGGCGGCTGATCGGCGCCTATATCGCCAACGGCTTCGCGAACGGCCTGCCGGCGACGCTGTTCCTGCTCTATGTCTCGCACGTCATCGGCCGGCCCGATCTGGCCGGGCCGCTGCTCTTCGTCTATTTCGCCGCCGGCATCCTGGCGGCGCCGCTCTGGCTCCGGCTTGCCGCCCGCACCAGCAAGCACCGGGCCTGGGCGATCGCGATGGCCATCGCCACGGCCGCCTTCCTGCCGGCGGCCTTCCTCGGCACCGGCGACGTCGTGCCGTTCCTGATCATCTGCATCGCCACCGGTGCGACGCTCGGCGCCGATCTGGCCCTGCCCAACGCCATGCAGGCCGATGTGATCGACATCGACCGCCTGGAAACCGGGCAGGAACGGGCGGGCCTGTTCTTCGCCCTCTGGGGCTTCGCCACCAAGGCGGCGCTGGCGCTGGGCATCGGCACCGCCTTTCCGCTGATCGACGCCGCCGGCTTCGATCCTGCCGCCGCCGATGGTGGCGGGGCAGCGGCGCTCACCGTGCTGGCCCTGGTCTACGGCGCCCTGCCGGTGCCCTTCAAGATCTGGGCGATCCTGCTGGTCCGCCGCTTCCCCCTCACCCGGGAGATCCAGTCCGGTCTGGCGGAAGAAATCGCCCGGCGCCGCAGCCCGGCGGTCGCCCCCCCGCCGGGCTGCGGTCCACCCTCTTCGCGGAAACCCTCATGTTCTCTCTCCGTCGCCGCACCGCGGGCGTCGTGCTCGCGCTCCTCAGCCTCCTGACGATCACCGGATGCAGCACCATGAAAGTCGAAGATTTCGCCGGCGCCGGACCGGCCTTCCGCCTCGAAGACTACTTCACCGGCAAAACCCGGGCCTGGGGCATGTTCGAGGACCGCTTCGGCAATCTCCGCCGTCAGTTCGTGGTCGACATCGACGGCGACTGGGACGGCGAGACCCTTACCCTCGACGAACATTTCCGCTATGCCGATGGCGAGCTGGATCGCCGGGTCTGGACCATTCGGCCCGACGGCCCCAACGGCTATGTCGGTCAGGCCGATGACGTGCTGGGCGAGGCCCGCGGCGCCGCCTTCGGCAATGCGCTGAACTGGACCTATCGCATGAACCTGAAGGTCGGCGGCCGCGAGATCGAGGTCCGTTTCGACGACTGGATGTTCCTGCAGGAAGACGGCGTGGTGCTGAACCGCGCCACGGTCACCAAGTTCGGCATCGAACTCGGCACCGCCACCATCTTCTTCCAGAAGGAACGGCCGCGCATGGCCCCCGCCCTCGGCCTGCAGACCGATCGCCGGCCGGCGATGGCGATGCAGGCGCCGCGCGAATGATGCGGGGGAACCGTGCCACCGACACGGAGTTTTCATTTGCCTGAAACGATCGGCGCGCCTAAACCGGGCGCAGCCGGCGGCACCAGGCCCCGGCTGCGCCCGAGCACGGCGAGGCCCTGCGCATGATCAATCTCTATGTCACCGAACCGGGTGTGCTCCGCCGCGCCCCCGCCGGCAGCCCGATCGACGAGACCGTGGTCTGGGTCGACATGGTCGACCCGTCGATGGAGGAACTCCACCGCGTCGACCAGGCCCTCGGCGTCGACATCCCCACCAAGGAGGAGATGCGCGAGATCGAGGCGTCGAGCCGGCTCTACGAGGAAGACGGCGCGCTCTATATGACCGCCACCGTGCTGAGTTCGGTCGAAACCGGCAGCCCGGTCGCCAGCGCCATCACCTTCGTGCTGACCCACGGCCGGCTGATCACCGTCCGCCACACCGACCCGCTGCCCTTCCGCGCCTTCGCAACCCATGTCGACCGGCATCCCGGTGCCGTGACCGGTGCTGAAGGCGTGCTCTTCGGCCTGCTGGAGGCGATCGTCGACCGGCTGGCCGACGTGCTGGAGCTGGTCGGCGCCGAGATCGACCAGGTGTCGCAGACGGTGTTCGAAGCCGGCCAGCGCACCCGCGGCATCACGCCCGGCAACGGCGGCAAGACGGGCAAGAGCAACCAGCGACCGCCGGCGCCCGATTACGAGGCGCTGATCGCCGCGATCGGCCGGATGGGCGACCTCACCTCCAAGATCCGCGAAAGCCTGGTCTCGATCGGCCGGCTCGCGGGTTTTGCCGGCCGCAATCTGCGCGGCCGGGCCAGCAAGACCGGGCTGGCCGCAATGAAGACCATCACCCGTGACGTGGTCTCGCTGTCCGATCACGCAAGCTACCTCGCCAACAAGCTCTCCTTCATGCTGGATGCGACGCTCGGCCTGATCCAGATCGAGCAGAACGGCATCATCAAGATCTTCTCGGTCGTGGCCGTGGTCTTCCTGCCGCCGACGCTGATCGCCAGCATCTACGGCATGAATTTCGAGGTGATGCCCGAACTCTCCTGGCATCTGGGCTATCCGCTCGCCCTGCTGATGATGGTCGGCTCCGCCGTGCTGCCCTACTGGCTGTTCAAGCGCCGCGGCTGGCTCTGACCCGCCTGCGACCGCATGTCGCGTCGCAGGCGGCTGAAGATCAGACGATACTATGCTGTAGAATCAGCAGGACGGGCAGTGGCGACAGCACGGGATCAAGGTCGGGGCGGCAGCAGAGGCCGTGCGGCGACGCGCGGCCTGTCGGCCGTTCGCGGCCATCGCCTGCCTGCCGCCCTGGTCATGCTGGCGGTGCTGGTCGCCCAGATCCTGGGCGGCGCGGCGCTCAACGTCTCCGCCGCAAAGGCTGCGGAAACCGGCCAGCTGGTCATCTGCACGCCGACCGGTCTGGTACAGATCACCGTCGATGATGACGGCCGCCCGCTCGATGGCGACGGCCATCTCCGCATCAATCACGGCCTGCCCTGCGGCGGGCTGTGTCTTGCGCCCGCGCTGGTCGCGACCGCCCCCGCCCTGCCCGAACCGGCGGCGGAGGTCCTGGCCCGGCTGCAGCCGGTCGCCCGCGGCCTGCCGCTGCCGCGAGACCGCCTCGCCCCCCGTCCGCCGGCCCGTGCCCCACCCCTGGTCTGACACCGCCTCGTTCGTTCCGAACCGGTATCAGATCCAGGACATCCGACATGATCCTCCGCCAGACCGCGGCCGGCACCCGCCGGCTGCTGCCCGCGACGGCCCGTGCTGCCGTCGCCGCCCTCGCCCTCACCGGCACCGGCATGCCCCTGCCCGCCCGCGCCGACGAAGCCACTGCTGTCGGCAGCACCGAACTGCCCGCGCTCAGCGTCACGGCCCGCCGCGGCAGTCCGCAGGCGCTTGAAGACGTGCCGGCCGCGATCGAGATCATCGACCGGGCCCGGCTCGACGCCGTGCCGGCAACCACCGTCGCCCGGGCCCTTGAACAGGCGACCGGCGTGATCATCGCCGATGGCGGCTCCACCACCCGTTTCTCCATCCGCGGCTTCGAAGACGGTCAGGCGCTGATCCTGGTCGACGGCCACCGCCGCCGCGGCCGTTTCGGCAATGTCGACCTCTCGGCCTTCGATCTGGGTTCCGTCGACCGGATCGAGATCATCCGCGGGCCGATGTCGGCGCTCTACGGCGCCGACGCCGTCTCGGGCGTGGTCAACATCATCAGCCGGGATGCCGCCACCGAACCGGGGGCCAGCCTTCAGACCCTGGCCGGCGTGTCGGAAAACGGCGAAAGGCTGACCCGGATCGGCCGGGCGGCGGTAGAGACCGGCCGGATCGGCCAGACCCGCAACCGGCTCGACCTCTCGATCCGCTCCCGCGATCCATGGAGCGAGGCGGGTTCCGCCTTCGACGACCTGAAGGGCGAGTCCTCGCGCCATGCCGCCTGGCGCACGGCCTGGGATGTGGCCCCCGGTCACGAGATCACCCTCGATCTCGGCTATGAAGAGCTGCGGGCCAAGGGGCTCGCCTCCGATGGCGGCCGGGTGCCGATGCCGGTCGACTCGCGTGAGCACGAGACCAGCCGCACCGGGGCGCTTAACTGGGCGGGCGAGGTCGGCCCCGGCCGGATAACGCTCTCGGGCAGCGCCTACCACACCGAAGGCGACGTGCTGCGCACCGGCTCGCTCGACACCACCCGCATCGACGGCCGCGAACTGACCGGCTTCTATACCGTGCCGCTCGGCGCCGATCACGTCGCGACCGTCGGCTTCGAATATCTGGAAGAGGATATCGACCTGTCGGTTCTGGCCAAGGGCTCCGCCGACCGGCGCAGCCGGGCAGCCGTCGCCCAGGATGAATGGACGCTCGCCGAAGACTGGACCCTGCTTGCCGGCATCCGCTATGACGACTTCAGCGATGTCGGCACCACCACCAATCCGCGCGCGACCCTTTCCTGGACGCCCGGCCCCTGGACCTTCCGCATCGGTGCTGGCACCGCCTTCAAGGCCCCGACCTATCTGCAGCTCTATTCGATCATCCATCGCGGCCGCTCGGTCATCTACGGCAATGCCGACCTGGAACCCGAAACCTCATGGACGGCGGAAGCCGCCGCCGCCTATCGCTTCGCCGATGGCGCGGAGCTGGGCGTCACCGTCCACAATTCCGAAGTCGAGGACCTGATCACCACCCGGCTGACGGCGCCCGGGCGCTATGACTACACCAATATCGGCACCGCGCGGATCCGCGGCGTCGAGATCACCGGTCGCACGCCGATCGGCGACGATCTGATGCTGACGGGCTCGCTGGAATGGATCGATGCCCGCGACACCACCGCCGACGAGCGGCTGGGCCGCCGACCGCGCCAGCAGGGCAAGATCGGCCTCGACTGGGCGGCCGATGACGACACCCTGGTCCATCTGGCCGGCACCGGCATGCTGTCCTATTACGCACCGGTGGGTTTCGGCGCCAGCAATCTCGGCAATGTCTCCACCGATTACGGCCGGATCGACGTGAAGGTCAGCCACCGGCTGACGCAGCTGGTCGAGATCACCGGCGGCGTCGACGGGCTGATCGGCACGCATGTGCCCGACAATCTCCAGCCCTTCGAGCCGGCAGAGCGCTTCTTCTATCTCGGCGTCAATCTGCGCTATTGAGCCCGGAAGGAGACCTCGCCATGGCCGTCGTCATCCGACCGCGCCCGCCTGCACCCGCACGCGCCATCGAACTCACCGCACTCCCCGGCATCGCCGGGGTGTTGCGGCGGCCGCATGTGCTGAACGCGCTGCGCGGCCTGACCGTCTTCCTGCTCGCCTCCGCCATCTGGTTCGGGCTGACCGACCCCGCCGGCAGCGGCGCCTTCACACTCGCATTGATGTGGGGAATCTTCTGGCCCTTTTTCACCAGCCTGGTCACCCCGACACTGGGGAACGCCTTCTGCTCGGTCTGCCCGCATGGCTTCATGGGCAAGTATCTGAGCCGGATCGGCCTGAAGCGGCATGCGCCGCGCTGGCTGATCCGGGCCAATATCGGCCTGGTGCTGGTGATGGTGACCTATTGGGCGGTCTCGTTCGCAGCGCCTGCCGCCTTCGCCCGCTCGGCCGACATCACCGCGGGCTTCTTCCTGGCCTATACCCTGCTTGCCGCCGCCAGCTTCCTCGTCTGGCGCGACATGGCCTATTGCCGCCATATCTGCCCGCTGGGCGGGGTACTCACCGCCTATGCCCGCGCCGGGTCGGCCTGGATCACCACCGAGGCCAAAAACTGCGCCACCTGCCGCAGCTTCGATTGCGCCCGCGCCTGTCCCCACCACCTCAGCCCGTTCCGCTTCGAGGAACGCAACGACATGGCCGACTGCACCCTCTGCATGGACTGCGCAACCGCCTGTACCTCGGTCAAGGTGGAACTGCGCCGTCCCGGTCATCAGCTGGCGCGGCCGGTGGCCCGGGATGACGGTCGCACCGCCCGGATCCTGCTCTGGCTGACGGCGGTTGCCGCGGTCGGCGTCCAGTTCCAGCACGGGCTGAACCACACCCCGCTTGCCGCCATGATGCCCTGGAACCTGGCCGGCGGGCTGCTGGCCGATCGGATCCCGATGCCGGCCTGGTTCCAGTGGTCGGGTCTGGTCGCGCTGCTGCTCGCCATCGCCCTCACCCTGGGGGCGGCGCGGACAGGCTGGGGCCTGGTCGCCCGTCTTGCCGGCCGCGATCGGGCAGAGGTTGCCGCGGTGCTGGGTCATGGTCTGGCGCCGCTCGCCTGCATTGCCATGCTCGCCCACGGCATCGTGTTCTTCCTGGCGGTCTATGCACCCAGGCTCTGGAACAGCGCCATTGCCGCCTATGGCCTGCCGGCTGCGGAGATCGGGCCGCTGGTCGCGCGCGGCACGCCCTGGCTCGGCATCTTCGACCTGCTGCCCTGGATCGCCATCCTCTGGTCCCTGCGGGTGATGCATCGCCGCACGGCGCTGGTGCTGCCCGCCGGCACACCCCGCGGCCGCCGTTTTCTCGCCACGACAGCCGCGGCGGCCCCCGTGCTGCTCTATGCGCTGGTGCTGGTGGTCAAGCTCTGGGCCGCCGCCCAGGGGATGCCGGCCGGCCATGTCCACTAATGTTCAGGCACCGGCGGCCGGCATCTGCCAGTCGCCGCGGGCCAGGCGCAGCGGCGACGGTGCCGTGTCCCGCGCCAGGCGATAGCGCACCTCGCGCCCGCGCCCGTCGAAGGCCACCCCCAGCCAGCGCGGCTCGGCCGCGCGGTACCAGAGCGTCATGGTCAGGTCGCCGGTCACGTCATAGGCGCGGGCGGCGATGCTGCCGCCATCGGGTGCCGGGCGCTCCACGCCGCCCCGATCGGTCACCGCCACATCCAGCAGCCGGCCGCGCTGCGTGTCCAGCCAGCGCGGCCGCGCCGGCGTCTCGGGATGCCAATAGCTGGTCGGGATCACGTCGGCCGGGGCCTCCGCCCGGCCGTCGGCGCCCTCCACCACGAAACTGTCGCCCTCTGCCCGCCCGTCGACCGCATAGGCCGTGCCGTCATCATCGGTGCGGGTCCGGATCGCGACCAGCCGGCCGCCGGCCCAGCTTTCGGTGTTGCGATGGGTGTAGCGATAGACCGTGATCGGCCCGAACGAGACCGCAAGATCGATCTCCACCGACACCGTCAGCCGGCCATCGGCCTCGGGCGTGAAGCGCAGCACGTGGCGGCCCATCGGGGCATCGCCCCGGAAGACGTCGAAGGCCAGCTCACCCGTCCCCGGGGCGGCAGCCGCCAGGGCCCGGCCAGCAAAAACCGGTGCCGCCAGCAGCAGCCCGCCCCCCAGCAGGCCGGCCACCACGGTCCGCCGGTCGACCCCGCCACGCCTCTGCCTGCAGGCGTCAGAGCAATAGCGCACCGCCTCCCAGTCGCGGGCCCATTTGCGCCGCCAGGCGAAGGGCCGCCCGCATGCCGCACACAGCCTGGTCGGCAGATCGGCCTTGCGTCGCATTTTCGGCATCGCATGTCTCCCGGGTGGTCAGGTCTCACAATTCGCGGTCTCCGCCCCATATACCGACGGCGGAAGCCAACGGATCACCCGTTCGGCATCTGTCGAGGGAGTAATCGTCCGTGACCTCAGCGCCGCCCCCTGCCTTCGAAGACCCGATCGGGCTTGCGATCATCGGTGCGGGCCTTGCCGGCATATCCGCCGGCCGGCTGGCCAGACGCCAGGGCGTCACGCCCCTGATCTTCGACAAGGGACGCGGCATCGGCGGCCGGCTCGCCACCCGCCGCGCCACGCTCGACGACGGCACGGTTCTCCGCTTCGACCACGGTGCCCAGTTCATGACCGCCCGCAGCCCCGCCCTGGTCGCCGCCATGGCCGGGGCCGAGGCCGCCAATCTGGCCCGCCGCCTGCCTGCTCCGCCGCTGCATGGCCCCTCCCGGCATGGCCAGCCGGCGGAAGCCGAACGCGACCAGCCCCGCTGGGTGGGCATGGGCGGCATGACGGCGATCGCGAAACATCTGGCCCAGGGTCTCGACATCCGCACCGGCACCCGCATCGGCGGGGTCGTCCGCACCGACCACGGCCTCTGGCGGCTGGAGGACGAAGACGGTCTGCCACTGGTCCATGCGCGCCAGCTGATCGTCACCGCCCCGCCCGAACAGACGCTGGACCTGCTGATCGATGTGCTGCTGCCGGAAGGCTGGCGCCGCCGCATCGCCTCGACCATCGTCGCCCCCTGCTGGGCCCTGATGCTGGCGGTGGACGAGACGCTGCCCCTGCCCGGCCCGCGCTGGCGGCCCGAGGACGAGGCGATCGCCTGGATCGGCGATCAGCGTGACCTGCCAGGCCGGCCATCCGCGCCACAGAGCCTGGTCGTCCACGCCACCCCGCATTGGAGCCGGGTTCATCTGGAAGAGACACCCGAAGTGGCCGCCGCAGCCCTGCTTCGCAACCTGGAACGCCTGGTCGGCCGGGCGATCACCCCGCGCCTGATCCAGGCCCATCGCTGGCGCTATGCTCTCGCAGAGGTGCCGCTTTGCTCACCTTGCCTGGCCGATCCCGGGACCGGGATCGCCATCGCCGGCGACTGGTGCATCGGCGGGCGTGCCGAGGCCGCGGTGGACAGCGGTCGCGCCGCAGCCCTGGCACTGATCGGCTGAGCAAGACCGGTCAGGCACCAAGGGTTTGTCACCAACACTTCATTTCTGATCCGAGGGTTGCGCGGCTAAGAATAGGGTTCACCCCCTCTGGTTGCGGTCGCAGATCCCGGCGACCGATCCCGCTTTGTGCCGGTGGCCCCCGCCCCATGTCCGTGCTCTACCAGTCCTCTTCCGACCTGCCCGACCTCGTCGCAGGCCTCTATGAGCGCCGGGCGCATGATCTGTATCTGGGCGAGCCGGTGACGGTCTACGAACATGCGGTGCAATCGGCAATGATCGCCGAGGCAGACGGCGCCGCACCGACGATGATCGCGGCCGCCCTGCTCCATGATGTGGGCCAGCTGATCCGCGGCGCCGCCGAGGACGCCCATCGCCTGGCGGATGACGAAGAGCATGCCCGGGTCGGCGGCGACTTCCTCGCCAGCTATTTCTTGCCCGAGGTGGCAGAGGCGGTGCGCCTGCATGTCCAGGCCAAGCGCTATCTGGCGGCATCGGATGCCGGCTATGCCGCGACACTGACCCCGGCCGCCCGGGTCGCCCTTTCGGCCGGCGGCGGTGCGATGTCCCAGGAAGAGGCGACGGTGTTCCGCATCCGCCGCCATGCCGATACCGCCCTCAGGCTCCGGCGCTATTGCGACCGGGCGAAGCAGCGTAATCTCGTGCTGCCCCGCTTCCGCAGCTTCGCCCGCCATGTGCTGGCGGCGTCGCGGCGCGACTGACGCCGCGCCGCTCGTTCCCTCGGTCATCTTCCGTCAGTAGTCATAGCTCCAGGTCGCACCCACGGAACTGCCGCCCTCGGCACCGACTTCGGTGTCGACCTTGATGTTGGGCAGCACCTCCAGCTCCACCGTCACGGCACTGCTGCCGGCCCCCTGCTCGACACCGACGAACAGATCGTCGCTCAGATATTTGCCGGCCCTGACCGAGGCGCCGGAGCCGGTATCGTCGGTGCCGACATCCAGCACGTCGAGCCCGAACAGGTCACGGGCAAAACCGGTGGGGTCGAATCCGCCGCCCCCGCCACCGGTCAGCGTCGCCAGCCCCTGCCCGACCCTGATCGCATCCACGGCCGAGAGTTTCGCCCCCGGCTTGCCGAAGAAGGCCCGGGCCAGGATCTCGTCCTGCGCCAGCGCCGGTTCGGAACTCAGCGTCAGCTGCGGTGCCGATGCCCGGCCGGTGACCTGCACGATGGCGGTGACATCGGCATTGGTCAGCGTCGCCTCGATATCGAGCCGCGGATCGATATCGGCCAGACCGTCGAAGGTAATGACACCCTTCGAGAAGGTCAGGGTCCGCCCGACCACATCGGCCTCGCCGCGCACCACGCTGAGTTCGCCGTTGATCACCGGTGTGCCGGTGGTGCCGCGCACCTTCAGATTGCCCTGCCATTCGGTGTCCAGCCCGCGGCCGCGCACGAAGATCCGCCCCGGCGCCCGGACATCGATGTTGAGCGCCAGCCCGCCCGATGCCTGCTGCTGCTGTTCGGGCGAGCCCGGATCCGCCACCACCCGGCCGTTCCTGACCTCGACCACGTCGATCGTGCGGATCGAGGGCCCGCCGCTGTCGATCAGCCGGACCTCTGCCTGACGCACCGTCACGGTCCCGCCAAGCTGCCCGTCGCCCAGGCCGCCGGTCATCGCCAGATTGCCGTCGAGCACCGCATCGACATCGTCGCGGCGTACCAGGCGAGCCTGGTCGATCTTCACCTTGATATCCATGCGCGGGTCGGCAAGGTCGTCCAGATTGACCGTACCGTTCACGGCAACCGTGCCGCTGCCGCCGTCGCGCGCATCCAGCTTCACCGCCAGGCAGCAGCGCCCCGAGACACCGATCTCGCCGGTGATGCCGGTCAGCAGCGTGCCCACATCCTGGTTCTCATAGGCCGCATCGGTCAGCCTGATGCCGCCTGCGACATCCGGATTGGCGACGGTGCCGTTCACGGTCATGTCGGCATCGATCCGCCCGGCGAAGCGCTGGCCGTCGATGCCGGCGGCCAGCGCCAGCCGGCCCAGATCGCCCTGCCATCGCAGCCGGCCCTCGACCGGCCCGGCGTCATCCAGCGCAATCTCCGTCGGCGCCCCGCGCCGGAAGGGCTGGAGCGGCACCCTGGCGGTGACCGTCAGCGGCTGTTCGCCCAGACCTGCGATCGCAAGGTCCAGATCCGCCGTCCGATCGCCGAGCGTCGCCTTCACGTCGCCCGAGATGATCGGCGTCTCCATGCCTTCGACCTCGGCATCGACCGGCAGGTCCCGGATGGTGAGCGTGACCGCACCCTCCCGCCCGCGGGGGCCCATGGCCAGATCGATCGTGCCGTCCAGCCGGCCGCCATTGCCGATCGGCGCCTGGAACCGGCGCAGCGGGTCGAGCGGCACCGCCGTCAGCCGGCCTTCGGCGGTCAGCCGATCCGGCGCCATCACGGCATCAAGCACGATGCGGCCGGCCTTGCCGATCCGCAATTCGGGCAGGTCGACGCGGGTCGCATCGGCAAGGCGCACCGTCGCCGGCGCACCCAGCCCCAGTTCTTCACCCACGGCCTGGCCCTTCAGCCGGTCGAGCGTCAGCACCATCGCCCCCTGCCGGTCGGTCGCCAGATTGCCGCTGGCATCCAGCGTCAGCCGGCCCTTGAAATTGCCGGTCGCCGCCAGATCGAACCCCGTCGCCGCCCCCTGGGGCGTGGCCGTGGCTTTCAGCGTGGCCAGCTGCACGGGGCCTGCGGTCACCCGCTCGGCCGCGATCGTCGCCCGGCCGCCCGGCCGGCCCTGGTCCAGCACCATATCGGCATCCAGCGTCAGCCGCTCGGCCGCGACACTGCCGGCCACCGACAGCGCCGCCGCCTCGCCATCGGCCTTCACCGTCTGGCGGCCGCGCCGGTCGGCGCCCAGATCGACATCCAGCGACAGCCGCCCGCCCATGTCGAGCCCGGCCAGCCGGCCGATCGGCGCCAGATCCGGCGCGTCGATGTCGAGCCGGCCGCGCACCAGCGCATCGGCGAGCGTCACCGCCGCCTGGCCGCGCGCCGTGGTGCCGGCGAAATCGAGGGTCAGCGCGCTCACATCCAGACGTTTGCCGCCATCGGCCGAAGCCGCCTCGGCCGTCAGCCTGAGCGGGCCTTCCGCCGTCTCCCCATCCAGTGCCACGCGACCGGTCGGAGCGGTGAGCAGATTGCGACCATCGAGACCGAGCGTCAGGCGCTGGACGTCGATCGAGCCCAGCCGGCCATCCGCCAGCCGCGCATTTACCCGCGCCGCCGGATCGGAAAGATTGCCGCCGAGCGCGATATCCGCCTCCAGCCGGCCCGCGGCCGGCGCGCCGACCGCATCCGCCAGCCGCCCCAGATCGCGCACCGCAAGGGTGAGCTTCGTGCCGTCAAGCCCGCCCGCAGCCCCCAGCGCCGCCCGTCCGGCGAGGCGGGTGGTGCCGGTTGCAAGCGACAGGTTCTCGGCCGTGACCCCGCCCTCGCCCGTGACGGTCACCCGGGTGGCGAGATCGATCCGCCCGGCCAGCGCCGCATCGGCCTCTGGAATGCCGAGTTGCATCGACCGGCCTTCAGCGGAGACATCCGCCACCAGACGGCTCGCCGGATTGCCGGTGACCGTCACATCGACGCCCAGCGTGCCGGCAAGCTGCGGCAGGCCGGCAAGGGTGGCGAGCCGGCTCAATTTTTCGGCCGACAGCCCCGCCTGGGCGTCGATGGTGCCACCATCCAGGGCGTAGCTGCCGGTGGCCGAAAGGTTGGCGGTGCCGATGTCGAGCAGTGCTGCATCGATCACCACCTTGTCCGCGGCACCGTCGAAACTGCCCCGGGTCTTGAGCGACAGAACCCCGTCGGCCGCCTCTGGCGGCAGACCCAGCGCCGCCGGGCGCGGCCCGTCGAGATCCAGATCCAGCGCCAGATCCAGATCGGCCGGCAGATCCTGGGCCGGGGCGCGGCCGGTCACCGCCGCGGTCAGCCGGGCGGCATTGGCGAAGGGCCCGCCATCGCCGATGCCCTGCAGCCGCGGCGCCGCCAGCGTCGCCGCCAGCCGGGCATCGACGGCGGGCCAGGTACCGTCGACATCCAGCGTCAGGGTCGCCGCCGACATCGCCGCCGGCTGCGCCAGCGCCAGAAGCGGCGCCGTGCCCGAGACATTGCCGGTCAGCCGCGCCTGCACCGCACCGGTGCCGGTATCCATCCCGGCCGTGCCCGAAAGGGTGATGCCGCCGGTCGAGAGCGCCAGCCGGTCGACGGTCAGCGTCTGGCCGTCCGGCTGCCGCGCCGACAGATCGAAGGAGAGCGGGGTTTCCGAGGCGAGCACCAGCGGCGGCACCGGTTGATCCGATGCGTCCCGCGCGAGGGATGCGCCACCCTCGACGGATGCGTCGCCCTCGACGGGTGCGTCATCCGCTGCGGGTGCGGCGGTATCGGCCCCGGCCAGCGCCCGGCCCATGCCTGCCCAGTCGAGTTCGCCCTGAAGCTGCAGCGAGGGATCGGGACGCAATGCCAATGCGATGCCGGTCTCGAGATCGGCCAAGCCCTGCACATCCGCCGTCAGCCGGCCGGTCCAGCCCTCCAGCGGGCCCGAGCCTTCAAGCCTGGCGGTGATCGGCGGCCGGCCGGGAAGATCCGCCATGGTCGCGACCAGCCCGCCTGCCGCCTCTTCGGCGACCAGATCGACATCCAGCGTGCCGGCCTTGAGATCGGTTTCGAGGGCAGCAGACACCCGTCCCGCCGGACCGTCCAGGCGATGGATGTCGAGCCTGGCCCACGAGGTATCGCCACGCCCGACCCGCGCGGCGCCATCGACCCCCAGCATGGCCGGCGCATCCAGGCCGGTCAGCCTCGGATCGAGTTCGAGCAGCGAAACGCTCAGCTGCCGGAGATCGAGTGTCAGCGGCGGCAGCATGCCCTCGTCGGGCAGGCGCACGGTCCGCGGATCGAAAGGCTCCGACGGTGGCGGCGGCGTGCCGTCATCGGGCGGCGGCGCAACCTTGATCCGTTCCGCCGCGATGGTCGCAATCTCGATGCGCCCGGCGAGCAGGGCCGAGGGCCGCCACGAGAAGGTGACGTCGTCGGCCACCAGCCAGGGATCGGCCGGATCGCCGATGCGGAGCCGCGGCAGATGCAGGCGGCCGAACAGGCTGCCCTCGATCGCCGGCAGATCAACCGGCCCCAGACCGGCCGCCTCGATCCCGTCACGGGCAAGCCCGGCGATGGTCCGGCGCCCCTGATCGCTGTCGGCCCAGATCGCCGCGCCGCCGATGCCGCCGGCCACAACCACCACAAGGCCCACCACCCCATAGCCCAGGATCTTCCGGATCCGGCCACGGCGCCGTTTCGCCCTGCCTTTGTCAGGTCCGGGCTTGGGTGGCTCGGCTCCGCCGCTGGAGGACGGGGTCGTCGGATCGGGTGCCCGTTCGGGCGTGTCACTGCTCACGTTTCGGTCTCACTCCGCCTCGGAAGGCCGCATCCGGGTCACCGGTCGGTCAGAATGCCTGTCCAAGGCTGATATAGATCTGATAGGGGTCGTCGGCATCCCGGCGGTCGAGCGGCAGGGCCACATCGAAGCGGAACGGACCGAGCGGCGTGTAATAGCGCAGACCCAGCCCGGCGCCGGTTCGCAGATTGGTCGACAGATCCGGCCAGGGCTCTTCCGAGATCTGGCCGGCTTCGATGAAGGGCACGACGGAAATGTCCTGGGTCACCGGCATACGCAGTTCGACCCCGGCTTCGGCCACCGACCGGCCGCCCAGCGGGTCGCCATTACCATCCAGCGGTCCCAGCATACGATAGCCATAGCCGCGCACCGACCCGCCGCCACCGGCATAGAAGCGCTTGTCCGCCGGCAGGGTTGCCGTTGCGGCACCGGCGACGGAGCCGATCCGCCCGCGGCCGGCCAGCACCCAGCGCCCCAGCTCGTCCAGCGGCACATAGATCGAGCCGTTGAGTTCGGCCCTGAGGAAGCTGATCGCCGCCCCCTCGATCGCACCGGTATAGGGGATCACCTCGCCCGAGATGCGATAGCCGCGGCGCGGGTCCAGCAGGCTGTCCGAGGCATCGCGCGACAGGGTCACCGGCACGCCCAGCAGATAGCTGGTCCGCTCGCCCTTCTCGTCGTCGAGGATCTTGTATTCCGGGGCGAGCGCCAGAGAGCCGCGCCAGCCGTCGCCCAGCGCCCGTTCCTGGCCGAAACGGGTCTCGATACCGGTCTGCTGGAAGGCGTCGGTGTCTTCGTTGATCAGCTTGACGGTACCGAAATTGAACCGGTCCTCGCGCGGGTGCGGCCGCTTGTAGTTCACGTCCAGTTCCTGAAGCACCGGCGAAATGTCGAGTTCGGTGCGCAGCTTGTCGCCACGGCCGGTCAGGTTGCGATGCTCCCAGAAGGCACGCAGTTCCGGCCCGACCGTCGTCGAATAGCGCACGCCGGCACCGATGCTCCGCGGGGGGCCTTCGACCACCGTCAGTTTCACCGGCATGCTGCCGTCGGCCGGCGGGGTCTCGGGCGTCTCGATCACGGCCGAGGAGAACAGCCCCGTTGCCAGCAGGTCGGCGCGGAAGCTTTCGATCTTGCCGGCATCATAGGTGTCGCCGGGCTGCCAGGGGCGCTTGCCCTCCACCACCGTCGCCAGCACGTCTTCCAGCCCTTCGACGCTGGTATCGCCGAAGCGGGTGAAGGGGCCGCTGTCGATGTCGACCGTCACCGCCATGCTGCGGGTGTCATGGTCCACGACCGCGCGGCGGCCGGTCTGGCGGGCGAAGGGATAGCCGTTGGCGCCCAGCGTCGTCAGCAGGCGGCGCTCGCCGGCCACGATTTCCGCAGCCTCGGCGGCCGCCCCCATCGGCAGGCCCAGCGCCTTGGGCGTCATCTTTTCGGCATCGACCAGCGGCGGCTGACCGGCCGCCCAGTCGACCGTCCAGCCGGCCAGCTTGTAGCGTGGCCCCGGGCGCACCGTGATCTGCGCCGCCGGCGGCTCGGCATCGCGATCGATGCGCAGGCGCACCTCGCCATCGAAATAGCCGCGCGAGCGCAGGGCCTTCTGGAACAGCTCGACATCGCCCTGCCCGCGGCGGCGCAGCGCCGCCAGGCTCGGCGGCGGGCGATCCTCCAGCCGGCGCAGCTCCGACAGGCTGTCGAACAGCTCGTCCAGCGGCGCATCGGCAAGCTCGTCCACCTGCGGCTGGCTGCCGGTGACGCTGCCGGCGGCACCCTCCTTTTCCTCCCGGGCACGCTTCTCGGCCCGGGCCTCGGCCAGGCGCTGCTGTTCCGCCGCCTCTTCCGGATCCAGCCCCTCGACGGTGATCTGCGTCGTATAGGTCACCCCGCCCACGGTCGCGAAAAGCGGCTCGCCGCTTTCGGCCACCGGTTCCTCATCCACCAGACCAAGGCTGCGGCCGACATCATTAACGGTCCCGCATCCACCGAGCAGGGCTGCGGCAAACAGCGCCGGGACCAGCGGAAGACGGGAAGTGTGGGACGGGCCGATCTTGCGACATGGCACCTGTGAGAGGCCTCCGGATCAAGCTGCATCATGCGCGACGGGCGCCGCTTCACCTTAACGATCCCCGCCCCCGGACGGCAAGCCGGGCTCCCCCTTCGTGCCGTGACGAATTTTGGAACCGGCCCGATCAGGGGCGGGCCCGGCGTGCAAGTGGCATTGACGCCGGCACATATCGCGCGCAACGATCATCTCATGCGCTCACCGCAGAAATGAGCCGTTCACCTGTCCGGAGGATCATCCACGATGCTTGGCATCAAGCTCAGCGAGATCGAAACGTTCCTCGCGGTCGCCGAGGCGGGGTCGATCAACGGCGCCGCCCGTCGCATGCATCTGACACAGCCGGCCGTCACCCGGCAGATCCAGCGGCTGGAAGCGGAGCTGGGGTTGATTCTGCTCGACCGGCGCAGCAAACCCCCGACGCTGACCGCCGCCGGTCGCGATGCGATGGAGCATTGCCGCCGTGTGCTGAGTGCGGTGGAAGATCTGAAGGCGATGGGCATGGCCGAGGGCGCCACCGCCGGACGGCTCCGCCTCGGCTTTGCCCATGGCGTGGTCGATCTGGCCGTCACCCGGCCGATCGACGAGCTGCGCGCCGCCTTCCCGCTGGTCGCCCTGCAGATCGGCAGCGGCTGGACCGGGGAGTTGATCGATCAGGTCCGCGACGGCCGCCTGGATGCCGCCGTCGTGCTGATCGACCCCAACGAACACCCCCCGCAGGATATCGAAGGGGTGCGGGTCGGCTCCGAACCAGTCTGGATCGTGGGCTCCGCACGTGACGAAACCTCCTCTGGTCCGATTGCGCCCGAAGAGCTGGCCCGGGCAAGCTGGGTGCTCAACCCCGAAGGCTGCGGCTATCACATGGTGGTGCAGCGTCTGCTCGACCGGATGGGCGCGCGGCTGGAAGTTGCGGCCGAGGTTCTGGGGCCCGACATCCAGCTGTCGTTGATTGCCCGTGGCGTCGGGTTCGGGCTGGTGCCGGCCCGCCGGGTGATGCAGAGCGCCCAGGCCGGCGAGCTGCGGCGGATCGAGGTGCGGGGACTGGACCTGTCCCTTGCGGTCTGGGTGCTGCGGTCCTCTCTCGCCGGCCGGCTGACACCGGCCATCGATCATCTGGCAGGCTCGCTCGCCACCCTCTGGGCACCCGCCTCCACCCCGGCCGCGGCGGTCGCGGCCGTCTGAACCCGCTTGGGCGCCGTCGGCACCGCCTCGTCTTCCTCCACCGTATGGGCGATTGCCGCGGCAAGGGCACGGGAGATACAGGCATAGCCCAGCGCGTTCAGATGGAAGCGATCGGTGAACAGCAGATCCGGGGTCGGATGCGCGCGGTCTTCTTCCCAGGCGGTCATCAGCGCATAGCGGCTGTAGATCGGCGTATGGGTTTCATCCGCCACCTGATGCATCAGGGTGACGAAGGCGGCATAGGTCCTGGGATCCTTGGCCCCGGGATAGAGCTGCAGATCCATCAGCAGCGCATCGGCGCCACTCTCGCGGATCATCTCCAGCCCCTCGCGCAGCTGATCGGTGAACCGGGCGCGGTCGACCGCGCGCAGCGCATCATTGGTACCGGCCTGCCAGATGACGAGATCGGGATCGTTTTCGGCCAGCAGCTCGTCCAGCCGCGCCAGCTGGTCGGCTGCGATCTCGCCGCCGACACCGGCATTGATCACCCGGACGCGGCTCTCAGGGTAGCGGCGGGCCAGATCGCGCTCCAGCCGGAAGGGATAGCTCGCCTCGGGCCGCGGCGCGCCATAGCCCTGGGTTGACGAGGATCCGATGGCCAGCACCACCAGCGGCCGCCCCTCTTCCAGCTTCTCGTCCGTCACCGGCAGATCGCCCGCCAGATCCGGGCCGTCTTCCGGCACGCGGCAGACGCCGTCGATGCTGGTATCCAGGGCTAGGCCGAAGCTGCCGGCATCCTGTTCCGGCGCCGGCTTCGGTGTCACCGCTGCCTCGGCAGCCAGTGCCGCAGGCGGCACCGCCGCCAGCCCCGGCAGGAGCATGGCGGCGGTAACGGTCAGCGGGCGAAGGACGTGGTGCAGCAGGCGGGTCATGATCAGGCGCGGACGGGACCGAAGGCCTTGGTCGGTGGGACGGCTGCCGACGGCGCCGCAGGCGCGGTGCGGGCAGGAGTCACGGTCGTACGAGCGGGCGTGGCGGTGCGGGCAGACGTCTGGGCAGTGCTGCGCTTCAACCATTCGAGGCCCCCGGCAAGCAGGACGAGAATGACGAGACCGGCAGACACGAGTACCACATCGAGAACCACGCCACCACCCAGCGGAACCCGGACCAGCTGCGCCGCCACCGCCAGCAGAGAGCCGGTGGCGAAGACCGCCAGACCCTGGCGCCCCATCACCGCGAAGGGGTTGTTGGCCCCCAGATCCCGCAGCCAGCGGCCGGCCGGCGAATAGGCGACGACATAGACCAGGGCCAGCAGATGCAGAATGCGCGGCAGGGTGACGAAGGTCTTGTCCTGACCATAAAGGAAGAAGGGGATCGGCAGCATGTCGCGCGCGGGATAGAAGGCCGCCAGCTTCATCGCCAGCGCCAGCACCAGATAGGCCGCCGCCAGCCACCAGGCCCAGGCCCGGTAGGGCACCACCTGCGCCCGGCCCAGAATGCCGGCACCGACCACGAAACCGATCGCGAAGACGAACTGCCAGGCCAGGGGGTTGAAGAACCAGCCGCCGCCATTCGGCCATTGCGGGGCGTTCATGCCGGTCATGTTGGCGACCACCCAGACCGTGGCCGAGGCGACCAGCATGGCGCCGACGCTGGCCCGTGCGATCAGCATCATCACCGGCAGGGCCAGCATGAAGCAGATATACATCGGCAGGATGTTGAAGTAGCCGGGCTGGTGGCCCAGCGTCACCACCCCCATCAGGCCGGCCGCCGGGTCATTGAAGATCGGGCCCAGATTGATCCAGGAATACAGCTCCGGATCGGCGGTGGCGCCGGCCATCCAGGCCACCAGCGCCGCCACCACGGCGATGCAGAAGACATGGACCAGATAGAGGTCGAAACCGCGCTTCGCCGCCTTGGCGCTGGCCAGCCAGGGCCGATCTGCGGTGAACTTGCGGAAATAGGCGAGCGCCGCCGCCAACCCTGCCAGGAAGACGAAGATTTCGGTCGCATCCGCGAATCCGAAGTTACGGATCGTGATGTTTTCCAAAGGATTGCCCGGCACGTGATCGATGAAGATCATGGCCAGGGCAAGGCCCCGCACCGTATCGATCTCGTTCAGCCTGCCGCGCCGTGTGGCGTCCATCGGTCTCGTCCTTGGTGGTTGTGGCCCGCTGCTTTATCAGCAACACCATTGCAACGCACCAGCCTTCAACCGGTACAGGGGCATAATGTGGATCCCCCGCGTCAAAAGCGGGGCAGGCCCGTGGCGGCCGTGACCATCCTTCCCCGCCCCTGGGTCACCACCACAGGTCGAGCTGCTGCGATCCGGTAATGATCATTATGCCCATTATGCATTGGCGTCATGATCAGATCCGACATTATGATCTATCTGTGTTCCCGGTATGGTTGACTTTACCCGCCACACCGCCCTTCCCGGGGCGTTGTGGCGGGATTTTTCTTCCAGCCGAAACACAACCCTTACGATGGTTTATAAGCATATTTACGCGTGAGGTGCCCATGAGCCAGGATCCGACTGCCGCCCCGTCCGCCATCGGCCAGCCGCCCCAGTCACCTCAGATACGCGACACACGTCCCGGGCTCGACCGGACAGCCCGCCTCGTGCTCATTGCGGCCGCCGTGGTCGTGACCATTTCGATGGGCGTGCGCCAGGCATTCGGCGTCTTCCTTACCCCCGTCGTCGCCGAACTCGGCATCGGTCGCGAGGTCTTCGGCTTTGCGATCGCCGTGCAGAACCTGCTCTTCGGGCTGATGCAGCCCTTCATCGGCATGATCGCCGACCGGTTCGGCCCGTCGCGCGTGGTGCTGGCGGGCACCGCCGCCTATGTGGCGGGGCTGGTGCTCGCCGCCTCGACCGGTTCCCCCACCGGGCTGATGGTCACGCTGGGCGTGGCTGTGGGCTTCGGCCTGGCCGGCACCAGTTTCGTGGTGGTGCTGGGTGCAGTCGGCCGGGCCGTGCCGGAAGCGCGGCGGCCGCAATGCTTCGCCCTGGTCACCGCCGGCGGCTCTTTCGGCATGTTCGCGGTGGTCCCCGGCGCCTATGCCATGCTCGATGCCTTCGGCTGGCGGGATGCGATCCTGCTGCTCGCCATCGCCGCCAGCGCCATGGCCGCCTTCGGCTTCGCGCTCGACGGGGCACGCCGGCGCAAGCCGCAGGGCACCGCCGGGGTCGCGCCGGCCCCTGCCGCCCCGTCCGGTGCCGACACGCTGGGCAAGGCGCTTCACGAAGCCGCCCATAGCGGCAGCTTCTGGCTGCTGGCGCTCGGCTTCGGGGTCTGCGGCTTTCAGATCACCTTTATCGGCGTGCATCTGCCGGCCTATGTCGGCGATGTCGGCATCCCCGGCTGGGTGGCGGCCTGGGCGCTGGGGCTGATCGGGGCCTGTAACATCGTCGGCGCCTATGTGCTGGGCAGCCTGGGCGCCCACTTCCGTGGCCGCAACATGCTGGTCGCCATCTATACCCTGCGCATGATCTTCGTGACGGCGGTGGTCGTTCTGCCGCCCTCGGCACCGCTGATCCTGGCCTTTGCAGTTCTGTTCGGCTTCACCTGGCTCGGCACCATTCCGCTCACCAGCGGCATGGTGGCACGGATCTTCGGACCGCGTTACCTTTCAACCCTTTACGGTGTTGTCTTCCTGTCGCATCAGGTCGGCGCCTTCCTCGGCGCCTGGGGTGGCGGCTATGCCTACGACCTGCTCGGTTCCTACGATGCGGTCTGGACGGCGATGGCCGTCATCTCGGCGATTGCGGCCCTGCTGCACCTGCCCATTTCCGACCGGCCGGTGGTCCGGCAGCCGAAAGCCGCGTGAGCGGGGCGGCGATCCGGGCTATACTTTCCGGATATCCCGTTACGGAGGCGAACGTGATGAGCGAAATGCTGCCCGTCGACCGGATGCATATGAGGCATGCAGCGGCGGAGGACGAAGCAACCGACGGCGACCGGCCTTTGCCGGCCTGGACCATTCATGCCGCCGCGATCGGCATCGGCCTCGTGCTCGGGGCCGCCCTCTATGGCTGGGGCCGCTATTCCGGCGTCATCTCCATGGACTGGGTGGGCCTGCTCTGCGGCTGAGCCGCAAGGCCAGGCCCAGCCCCCATCCCTTGGGTCAGACCCTCTCGACAATCAGCGCGATGCCCTGGCCGATGCCGATGCACATCGACACCAGGGCGTAGCGCCCGCCGCGACGCTCCAGTTCGCGCAGCGCCGTCAGCGTGATCCGCGCGCCCGAAGCCCCCAGCGGATGGCCGACGGCGATCGCACCGCCATTGGGGTTCACGCGGGCATCGTCATAGGCCAGATCCAGCTGCTTCAGGCAGCCCAGCACCTGGGTCGCGAAGGCCTCGTTGATTTCGATCACATCCATATCGGCAAGCGAGAGCCCGGCGCGGGCCAGTGCCTTGCGTGCCGCCGGCACCGGACCCAGCCCCATCACCCGGGGCTCCACCCCGGCCACCGCCGCCGCCACGATCCGCGCCCGGGGCTTCAGGCCGAAACGGGCACCAGCCGCTTCGGTGCCCAGCAGCAGTGCTGCCGCACCGTCATTGATGCCCGAGGCATTACCCGCCGTCACCACGCCATCGGCCGCCAGCGGCCGTAGCTTCGTCAGCGCCGCCAGGGTGCTGTCGGGTCGCGGATGCTCGTCGGCCGTCACCTCCAGCGCCGGCGCCTTGCGGCCCTGGTCGACGGTGACGGCCGTGATCTCGCCCTCGAAGAAGCCGGCCGCGCGCGCCGCTTCATAGCTCGCCTGCGACCGCGCCGCGAAGGCGTCGCTCTCCTCGCGGCCGATGGCCAGGTCGCGGGCGATGTTGTCGGCGGTCTCGGGCATGGTGTCGCCGCCATAGGCCGCGATCACCTTCGGGTTCGGGAAGCGGGCGCCGATGGCGCTGTCATAGACCTTGAAATCGCGGCCAAAGGCCTGTTCCGATTTGGCGACCACGAAAGGCGCGCGGGTCATGCTTTCCACGCCGCCCGCGATCATCAGCTCGCCATCGCCCAGGCGGATGGCACGCGACGCATCGATCACCGCCGCCATGCCGCTGCCGCAGAGCCGGTTGACGGTCTGTGCCGCAACCTCGACCGGCAGCCCGCCCATCAGCGCGCCATGGCGGGCAACGTTGCGGGCATCCTCGCCCGCCTGGCAGGCACAGCCGGCGAGCACGTCCTCGATCGCGGTCGGATCAACGCCGGTCTTCGCCATCAGCGCCCGGATCACCTGGCCCAGCAGGTCGTCGGGGCGGATGCGTGACAGCACGCCGCCCTGGCGGCCGAAGGCGCTGCGCAGGCCGTCGAAGATGAAGGCGTCGGTGGTGGCGGTCATGGGAACGGTTCCTCCGGGCTTTTCTCTGGTCTTGTCTCAGGCTTCGTCGCGGGTCAGCGGCAGGCCCAGGCGGGCGCGGCGCGACAGCCAGGGGCTGGGCCGGTAGCGCGGATCGCCGGTCGCCGCCAGCAGCCCCTCCAGCACCGTCAGCACATGGGCAGCCCCCAGGCTATCGCCCAGGCGCAGCGGCCCCTTAGGATAGCCGAGGCCCAGTTCCACCGCGGGATCGATATCGGCCGGGGCGGCAATGCGCATCTGGGCGATCTCGCAGCCGACATTCACGATCTGGGCGGCGATGCGCTGGGCGACGAAACCGGCGCTGTCGCGAATCCGCGTCACCGGCACGCCGCCCTGCTCCAGCCGCACCGCCATGCCGGCGGCGAGCGCCGGATCGGTGGCGGGTGAGGTCATCAGGGTCAGCCGCCGCTCGAAGCCGAAAAGCGGGTCGATCGCCAGCGCCCGGGCCGGATCACCCCCCGCCTCCAGCGCCGCCGTGGTGCAGTCGGTTCCAAGCGGCAGCAGCAGGGCGATCGCGCCCTTGCCCGGCCGGTCGCCCGCATCCACCTCCATGCCGGCCCGCGCCACCAGCTCCTGCGCCGCCGCCCGCCAGGTCGGATCGGCGGCGGGCCCCACCCAGACCGGCCCGTCGACCGCGCGGCCGGCCAGCGGGTCGGGCTCGGGGTCCGGCTCGATCCGCGCGCGCCCGTTCTCGTAAGTATAGAAGCCAGCGCCGGATTTCCGCCCCAGCAGCCCGGACTCCATCCGGTTGCGGCCGATCGGCGACGGGCGGAAGCGCGGCTCCTGGAAGAACTGATTGTAGATCGATTCCATCACCGGCTGCGACACGTCGAGCCCGACCAGATCGAACAGCTCGAACGGCCCCATGCGGAACCCGGCCGCGTCGCGCATGATCCGGTCGATATCCACCGGCCGCGCCACCCCGTCCTGCAGGATGCGCAGCGCCTCCACCCCGAAACCGCGACCGGCATGATTGACCAGGAAGCCGGGGCTGTCGGTGACATTGGCCGGCAGATGGCCGGTACGGCCGGCCAGATCGGTCAGGGCCGCGGTCACCCAGGGGGCGGTGCGGGCCCCCGCCACCACCTCGACGATCTTCATCAGCGGCACGGGATTGAAGAAATGGAAGCCCGCCACGCGCTCGGGCACCGCGCAGGCCGCCGCGATCGCGGTCACCGACAGCGACGAGGTGTTGGAAGCCAGGATGCAGTCCGGCCCCACCGCCGGTTCCAGATCACGGAACAGCGTGCGCTTGACCTCCAGCGCCTCGACGATCGCCTCGACCACCAGATCGGCGCCTGCGAACGAGGCCGGAGCGGCCTCCACAACCTTCAGCCGACCCAGGGTTGCGTCGATGTGATCCTGGTCACACTGGCCCTTTGAAGCCTTGCGTGCCAGCATGTCGGCGATGAAGCCGCGCGCCGCATCGGCTGCGCCCGGCTTCGCATCGGCCAGGCGGACCTCGACCCCGGCTTCGGCCAGAACCTGGGCGATGCCGCGGCCCATGGATCCGGTGCCGATCACCCCGGCGATATCGATCCGGCGGGGGGCGGAAGTCTCGGTTCGGGCAGCGAAATCGGTCACGGGCGGGGTCCTCCGGCAGGCGCCGCCATGCGATTTCCGCAGGGCGGACTCATATTCCATCGCGTTGACGGGGAGGTTAGGCAGTGTCAGATTGGCCTGCAACCGCAATCCATCAGCATGCGCATCCGCGGAATTTGCCCGAGACCGAGCTTCGTCCGGACAATTTTCACGGGTAAACGACGGAGCGGCGGGGTATGAATTCCGGCAGACGATCGGAAGCGCCCCAGGGGAGGAAGTTGGGAGTACAGGCATGCGCAAACGTGCCGAGATCGAGCCCATTGCAGAGCTCGACCCGGAAGAAGCCGCCCGCGATCGGAATTTCGTGACGGCATTGGCCCGCGGGCTCGAGGTGCTGCGCGCCTTCCGCGTCGGCAACCAGCCCATGGGCAATCAGGAACTGGCCGAGATCACCGGCCTGCCCAAGCCCACGGTCTCGCGGCTCACCTATACGCTGACCAGGCTGGGCTATCTGTCCTATAACGAGCGGATCGGCAAGTATCGCCTGGGTTCGGCCGTGCTGACGCTGGGCTACAGCATGCTGGCCGGGTTGACGGTGCGCGACATCGCACGTCCCCTGCTGCAGGAGATCGCCGACTATTCCGGCGTGTCGGCAGCCTTGGGCGACCGCGACCGGCTGAACGTGCTCTATGTCGAATGCTGCCGGGCCGATACCGCGGTCACGCTGCGCCTCGACGTGGGTTCGCGGATCCCGATTGCGACCAGCGCCATCGGCCGCGCCTTCCTCGCCGGCCTGCCCGAGCAGGAGCGCGGCTTCCTGATGGAACACATCCAGCGCCGTTCCGGCGCCGAATGGCCCAAGATCAAGGAAGGTATCATGCAGGCGCTGGACGAGGTGAATGCCCGCGGCTTCTGCACCTCGATCGGCGAATGGACCACCGGTGTCAATGCCGTGGGCGTGCCGCTGCGCCGGCCCTCGGGCGGGCTGATGGCGATCAATTGCGGCGGCCCCAGTTTCATCGTCCATCGCGAGCGGATCGAGAAGGATATCGGCCCCCGTCTGGTGCGCATCGCCCAGCAGATCGAAGCCTCGCTGGTCCGCCGCTGACCGCCACCCCCCAAGGACCGACGCCCCCAGGAGTTGCAGACCCGACATGACCGGACGCCCCACCATCGTCTCGCCCGCCTCCCCACCCGATGCGGTAGAACTGGCCGCCATCCTGGCCGAGGGTGAGCCGCCGGGGGCCTATAACGGTCTGATCGGCACCAGGCTGGTCCGCTGGCAGCCCGATTACGCCGAGGTCTCGATCGAGCTCGGCCCTCAGCACCTGAACCGTGCCGGCGTGCCCCATGGCGGGGTGATCGCCTCGATGCTCGACAGCGCCTGCGGCTATGCCGGTAATTACTGCCCCGACCCCGCGCGGGCGCGCTATTGCGTCACCCTGTCGCTCACCATCGGCTTCATCTCCCAGACCCGCGGCAGGCTCCTCACCGCCCGCGGCCGGGTGATGGGCGGCGGCCGCAAGATCTTCATGGTCACGGGCGAAGTCACCGACGAGACCGGCGCGCTCATCGCCTCGGCCCAGGGCACCTTCCGCTATCGCGGCGGCAGCGAATCGCTCGAAGGCGTGCCGCGGGGCTGACCTTCAATGGCACGCACCCCATCTTCTGCTACGATGCGCCGGAGATGGAGGCTCTCATGCAAAACGTCGACCCGTTGGGCCTTGATATGCTCGACTTAGACGTTCTTCGCCGCAAGATCGCCGAAGCCGATGCCGACCCTCGGCCAGATCTTGACGAAGAAGACCTCGATCGTCATTTCGCGGTGCTGCTCCGGGAAGCACTGGCTGCTCGCAGGGCCTGAGTATTTCTATGCAGACCTGAATATTTCCCTGCATATTTGTCATCTCTGCTCAGACGATCCGTCTGACCGGCGCCCCATCCAGCCAGGCGGCCACCGCCTCGGCGGTCTGGCGATAGAAGATGCGGAAGTTTTCGGCCGTCACATAACCCAGATGCGGGGAGACCACCACCGTCGGCAGCTGCCGGAACGGATGGTCGGCGGGCAGCGGTTCCCGGTCGTAGACGTCGAGGCCCGCACCGGCCAGGCGGCCGGTCGAGAGGGCGTCGATCAGCGCCGCCTCGTCGACGATCGGCCCGCGCGAGGTGTTGATCAGCACCGCCCCCGGTTTCATCATCCCAAGCGCCGCCGCATCGACCAGCCGGCGCGACCGGTCGCCCAGCTTCAGATGGATGGTGACGATATCCGCCGTCGCCAGCAGATCCTCTTTCGAGACGCGTCGGGCCCCCACCTCGCGGCAGCGGGTATCGGTCAGATTAGGGCTCCAGGCCACGACCTTCATGCCGAAGGCCTGCGCCACCTCTGCCACCCGTCCGCCCAGCCGGCCAAGGCCCAGCACGCCCAGGGTCTTGCCCTCCAGCCCCCGTCCCATCACCGTCTGCCAGGGCTGCCCCGCCTTCATGCGGGCGCTTTCGGCGCCGGCCCCGCGCATCACCTCCAGGATCAACGCGAAGGTCAGCTCCACCGTGGGGGCCGCCAGGCCTTCGGTGCCGCAGACCGTGATGCCCTGTGCCCCGGCCGCCTCGGTGTCGATCGCGGCATTGTGCATGCCGGTGGTGACGATCAGGCGCAGATCCGGCAGCCGTTCCAGCACCCGTGCCGGCAGGGGCGTGCGCTCGCGCATCACGCAGACGATGTGGAACCCGGCGAGCGCCGCCACCACCGCCTCCTCGTCGGCAAAGCCGGTATGGAAGACCGTCAGCGCCACCCGGTCTTCCACCGCCGACCAGTCGGCGAAGCCGGTTGCGACATCGTGGTAATCGTCCAGGATCGCGCAGCGATACCGCATCGGTCTTCTCCTGCCTGCAAACGCCACGAACCGCCGCGGCACCGGCCGGCGGCGGTTCGACAGGGATGATACAGGAGATCGGGGCGGAAGGTTCCGGTCAGATGAACAGCTTGCGCAGCTGGCTTGAAATCACGTCCAGCAGGCTGACCATGACGATGATCATGATCATCACCGCACAGGTCTCGGCGAAATAGAAGCCGCGGATCGCTTCCCACAGCACCACGCCGATGCCGCCGGCACCGACCATGCCGACCACCGTGGCCGAGCGGACATTGCTTTCGAAACGGTAGAGCGAATACGACACCCAGAGCGGCAGAACCTGCGGGATCACGCCATAGATCACCTCGGCCAGCGGCCCGGCACCGGTGGCGCGAATGCCCTCCACCGGCCGCGGGTCGATCGCTTCCACGGCTTCCGAGAACAGCTTGGCCAGCACGCCGGTGGTGTGGACGAACAGCGCCAGCACGCCGGCGAAGGGGCCGAGGCCCACCGCCACCACGAACAGCATGGCGAAGACCATTTCGTTGATGGCGCGCAGCGCATCCATCATCCGCCGCACCGGCTGCACCACCCAGACCGGCGCCACGTTCGACGACGACAGGATGCCGAAGGGAATGGCAAAGACAACCGCCAGCACCGTGCCCCAGAGCGCCAGCTGAATGGTGACCAGCAGCTCGTCCAGATAGAAGCGCCACTGGTGGAAATTCGGCGGGAAGAACTCGGCTCCGAACACGCCCATATTGCCGGCATCGCGGAACAGGTCCAGCGGCCGCATCTCGGCGCCGTCCCAGGACCAGACCAGCACGGCGGCGAGCAGGCCATAGGTAACGTAGCGCAGCAGCGATCCCTTGAGGTCGCGCGGCGGCGTGATGCCGGGCGTGCGGGGCTGGGCAAGATCGGTCATGGCGGCCGGAACTTTCAGAGAAAACGACGTCGATGGTCGAGACTGGTCTGACATGAAGAACGACCGGCGGCGCGGGGAGCCGCCGGTCGCTTGAGGCCGATGGATCACGAAGCCTTGGCGGCCTTCTCGATCTCGGCGGCGCGCTTGTTCAGCGCGTCGAGCTGGGCGTCGATCTCGGCGATCTTCTTCGCCTTCTCGTCGGCGGCCATGGCCGTATCGGCCTCGAGCTTCGCCTTCGAGCGGAACAGCTCCAGCTGACGGATCGGGATCAGCTGGTCGTTGCTGCTCTTGCGGAACGGCGCCCAGGTCAGACCCTGCAGAACCGCCTTTTCCTTCTCGGCGTCCGGGCCCTCGACACCATAGGTCAGGAAGAAGCTCGCGATCTTCTCCTTGGCCTCGGCCGGCAGGCTGGTGCGCCACACGATCGGGTCCGCCGGGATCAGCGGCGACTTCCAGATCACCTTGATCTGCTTGGCCTTCTCGGGGAAGGTCTTCTCAAGGCGGGCCATGTTCTCGGTGTTGTTGGTCGCAACGTCGACCTGGCCGTTGGCAACCGCCAGCGCATTGGTCTCGTGGTTCGCCGCCAGCGTCCGCTTGAAGGCGGTGCGGGCATCGACATTGTTCTGGGCGAAGACGTAATAGCTCGGCACCAGGAAGCCCGAGGTCGAGTTGGGATCGCCGTTGCTGAAGGTCAGATCCTTGGCCTTGGCCAGCATGTCCTCGACCGAGTTCAGGTCGGTGCGGTCGGCCTGGGTGATCAGCAGCGACCAGTAGCCGGGCGAGCCGTCGGCCGCAACCGTCTGGGCGAAGATCTCGCCGCCGGCGCGGTCCACCGCTTCCATGGCCGACTTGTTGCCGTACCAGGCGACGTCGACCTTGTCGAAACGCATGCCCTGGATGATGCCGGCATAGTCAGGCGCAAAGAAGGCCTTCACCTCGACGCCCAGCTTGCGCGACATGTCGGCCAGGAACGGGTCCCACATGGTCTTCAGGTTCTGGGTCGACTCGGTCGAGATGATGCCGAAGTTGATCTCCTTCATCGAGGTGATCTTCATGTCTTCGGCAGCGGCGGCCGGCAGGGCCGAACCGACGGCGATGGCGGCCGCCACGGCCACCTGGGTCAGACGCTTCAGGAACATGGGGTGCATGCCTTCCATGGGGCGTGGGATGCGTGAGGCGGAAGCGTTGGGTGGCAGGGCGCGGCGTCAGACCGCCAGCGCCTGCCCCGCAGAAGCAGAGGCAGCGGCCGGTGCGGCGCGGTCGCGCACGGGCAGGCCGATATCCTCGATCTCGGTCCCGTAGAGACGGGCGAGCATGTCGTTGGTCAGCGCGGCAGACGGGCCGTCATAGACCAGCCTGCCCTTCGAAAGCGCGATCACCCGCGAGCAGTAGCGGAGCGCGTAATCCACCTGGTGCAGCGAGACCACGACGGTGGTGCCGTCCTCGGTGTTGATCCGGGCGAGCGTGTCCATCACCCGCCGGGCGCTTTCCGGGTCCAGAGACGCGATCGGCTCGTCGGCCATGATCACTTCGGCCTGCTGGACCAGCGCCCGGGCGATCGCCGCCCGCTGCTGCTGGCCGCCCGACAGGGTGGAGGCGCGGCGATGGGCCCATTCGGCGATGCCGACCCGCTCCAGCGCCGCCAGCGCCCGCATGCGGTCGTCGCGCCGGAAGCGCCCGGTGATCACCCGCCAGAGCGGCAGGTTGCCGAGCGTGCCGGTCAGCACATTGGTGATCACCGTCAGCCGGCCGACCAGGTTGAACTGCTGAAAGACCACGCCGATCCGGGCGCGGCGCCGGCGGATGTCGCGGGCGATGCGGCCGTTCTTCTGCACCGAACCGCCCAGCATGCGGATCTCGCCGCCTTCCGTGCGGTCCGAGGCGATCAGGCCCGAAAGATGGCGCATCAGCGTCGACTTGCCCGAGCCCGAGGCACCGATCAGGGCGACCATTTCGCCCCGGGCGACCTGGAAGCTCACGCCGTCCAGCGCACGATGGCCACGGAACGTCTTGGTCAGGCGCGCCACCTCGATGGCGGGTGCGCTGGCGCTGTCGGTCATCGCCGGTCGGTCCTTCCGAATGTCCTGCATCGGGGGGCAATGTCGCCTCGCGCAGGGGTACCCCCGTCGGAGACGTCCCGGTCAGGCCGGCCAGGCGGGTTCAGATCACCTGCGGCCGTACCCCGGGCGGCCACATTGCGCGGCCCCGTCGGCTATCTGATTAGCCGGCTTCGATGACGTTTCGGTGACGACGCGGTAAAGCATTGATGAAGGGCCGCCCCCATGGCATCACGGGGCTGCCGGAGGGCCCTGCCCCCTAGACAAATCCTTGATACACATCCGCAATTCCGGATCTATCCGGAGGGATGTCGCCCCTTGGTCTTCAGGAGATCCGCGCCGATGCCGGTACCGTACCGTGCCGCCCTTTACGTCATGCCCGGCACCTCGGACCCGCTGGGGGCCTTCGGGGCTGCCTGGCTCGGCCGCGCGGCAGATGGCGGGCCCCTGGCGCCGCGCCCGGCGGTACCGGAGAACTGGTCCGTCGACGCCCTCGATGCCGTGACGGCAGAGCCGCGGCGCTATGGCTTCCATGCCACCCTGCGTGCGCCCTTCCGCCCGGCCGAAGGCGTCGATCTGGACGCGATCGAGGCCCGGGCGGCGGAGCTTGCCGCCGCCCTGCCCCGGGTGATGATCCCGCAAGGGCTGCAGCTCCGCCGGATCGCGCATTTCCTGGCGCTGGTGCCGGCCGCGCGCTCGGACGCGCTGCAGGATTTCGCTGCCCGGATCGTGGAGGGCACCAATGATCTGCGCCGGCCGCTCGATGCCGGGGACCGGGCGAAACGGCTGGCCAAAAGCCGCCTCACCCCGCGGCAGATCGAACTGATGGACCGCTGGGGCTATCCCCATGTGTTCGAGGATTTCCGCTTCCACATGACCCTGACCGGCCGGCTGCCCGAAGACGAGCCGGCGGTCGCCCGGCTGTTCGATGCCCTGGCCGGCGCCACCGCGGCTTTTGCCACCCGGCCCTTCGTCATCGATGCCATTGCGGTCGCCGTGGAAGCCGCGCCGGGCGCGCCCTTCATTTGCCACCGCCGCTTCGCGCTCCGCGGTTGATGCGGCAGACGCAGGATGGGATGCTGACACGTCAACGACAACGACGCAAAAGCGCGACATCCCCCTACCGCATCCGAAGGCAGAATTTCCATGAAGGGCAAGGTCATCGGCTTCGACAGCCGGACGGGCACGGGCGCCATCGAAGGCGAAGACGGCCTGCGCTATGAATTTTCGGGCACCGAATGGCGAAGCGTCATCCGCCCCGAAAGCGGTGTTCCGGTCGATTTCCACCCCGAGGGCCAGATGGCCCAGGCGATCTTTCCGGTCCAGGCGCCGGCCGCCGCGCGGGTCGGGGACGGCTTCTCGTGGTGGGCGTTCTATTTCTCGTTCCGCGGCCGCACCACCCGCAAGCCCTATTGGCTGTATCTGATCCTGCCGGTCTTCGTGATCAGCATCCTGTTGACCCTGCTCGATGTGGGCCTCGGCACCTACAATGCCGAAACCGGGGCGGGTTGTTCAGCGGACTGTTCTCTCTGGCCGCAATCTGGCCCAGCCTCGCGATCGGCGCCCGCCGCTGCCATGATCGCGGCCGCAGCGGCTGGTTTCAGCTGATCATGCTGATCCCGCTGATCGGCTGGATCTGGCTGCTGGTCGAGATCGGCTTCCTGCGCGGCACCGAGGGGCCGAACCGGTTCGGTCCCGACCCTCTGCACACCGGCTACTGATACATATCGGCGGCCGACGCATACAGACGACCGGCAGCCGTCAGCCGTCGATCGCGCGGACGAAGGCGGCAACGGCGTCGTCCAGCGCACCGCCATTGTCGACCACAACCACATCAGGTCCTGCGGGCATCTCCGCCCGGGCCCGGGCCAGGCGGCGCCGGATATCCTCCGGCGTCTCCCGGCCGCGGGCGGCCAGCCGTTCGGCCAGCACCGCATCGGGGGCATCGCCCACCACGATCCTGACCGGCGCCGCCCGCCGCCGGGCATCGTCCAGCACCGCACGCGACACATTGGCGACCACCGTCATCCCGTCGCGCCGCGCCGCCGCAACCGTCGCCGGAATGCCATAGCAAAGGCCGTGGGCCTGCCAGTGCAGCAGGAAGTCGCCGGCCGCCGCCCGGGCCTGGAAGCCGGCGACGGTTTCGGGCTCGTGATCCTCGCCCCCGGCATCGGCCTGGCGGGTGATCACACGCCGGACGAAGAGATGACGGCCGCGCGGGGCCAATTCGGCCCGCGCGCGCTCCATCAGCGTATCCTTGCCCGCGCCCGACGGCCCCACCACCAGGCAGAGCAGGCCCCCGGTCTCAGCTTCGGCCGCAGCCATGATCAGAGCACCTGCCGGCCGCGCCGCCACACGTTCCGGATCAGCGGCACATGGCCGTCGACCACGGCGAAGCGCACCAGATCGGCCTGCGCGCCGGCCGCGATCCGGCCGCGATCCTTGAGCCCGACCGCGCGCGCCGGAATGTCGGTGACGGTGCGAATAGCGGCCGCCAGCCCCACCCCCTCCACATCCGCCAGCATCATGGCCGCATGCAGCAGGCTCGCCGGCACGTAATCCGACGACAGCACGTCGAGCAGCCCGGCTTCGGCAAGCGCCCGGGCCGAGACATTGCCGGAATGAGAGCCGCCCCGCACCAGATTGGGCGCCCCCATCAGCCCCGCCATGCCGGCGGCCTTCGATGCGCGCGCCGCCTCGATGGTGGTCGGGAACTCAGCCACCGAACAGCCATCGGCCTCGGCCTCGGCCACATGATCGGCCGTGGCGTCGTCGTGAGAGGCGAGCGCATAGCCGCGGGTCCGCGCCTGCGCCACCACATAGGCGCGGTTGGCGGGCGCGTATTCCGCCTGCATGCGCTTCTGGTTGACGATCATCTCCTCGATCTCGTCGGCGCTGACACCATGCTTGCCCATGTAGTATTCGCGGTATTTCGCCTCGTCGACGAACTGCCGCTGGCCGGGGGTGTGGTCCATGATCGACAGCATGCCGGTCAGCGGATGACCGACCAGCGGCTCGACCAAGGCCTGCATCCGTTCATGGGCGATCTCGCAGCGCAGATGCAGAAGATGGTCGACGCGGAGCAGGTCGCGGGCCTTGGCATCGGCCACCGCCTCGATCATGTCGGCCAGATCGCGCGCCCGGTTGCCCTGCTTCAGATCGCCGATGGTCACGGCGTCGAAAACCGTGGTGATGCCGGCCGCGGCCAGTTCCGCATCATGTGCCCGCACGGCCGGCAGCGACGGCCAGCGCACCCCCGGCCGCGGCGCGAAATGGCGCTCCAGATTGTCGGTGTGCAGCTCCACCAGTCCCGGGATCAGATGATCGCCCTCAAGGTCGATCGCGCCGGCAAGGCCCGAAACCCCTTCGGCCAGTTCGACGATGCGGCCCTCTGCGACCACCACGGTCGCCCGCGGCAACACGGTTTCGGGCGTCACCACCCGGGCATTGGTCAGGATGGTCTGGGCGGTCATGCGGCGGCTCCGGCGGGAGTGAGGGGCAGAAGGCGGGTCGCCAGGCGGTCGCGCACCGCCCGGTCGTGGAAGATGGCGACGATCGCGGCACCATTGCTGCGGGCGGCTTCGATCAGCCCGCAGGCCGCATCGACATTGCCGGCATCCAAAGAGGCGGTCGGCTCGTCCAGCAGCAGCACCGGATGGCCGGCGGCCAGGCCGCGGGCGATGTTCACCCGCTGCTGCTCGCCGCCCGAGAACGTGGCCGGCGGCAGTGACCACAGCCGTTCGGGCAGGTTCAGCGCCGTCAGCAGTTCGGCCGCGCGCGCCTCCGCCTCGGCCGCCCCTGCCCCGCGCCGGCGCAACGGCTCGGCGACGATCCTGAGGGTCGCGACACGCGGGATCACCCGCAGGAACTGGCTGACATAGCCCATGGTCCGGCGGCGGACATCCAGCACCTCGCGGGGTTCCGCCCTGCACATGTCGACCACCTCGTCGCCATGGCGGACCAGAACCCGGCCCTGATCGGCCAGATAATTGGCATAGAGGGTTTTAAGCAGGGTGCTCTTGCCGGTCCCGGAAGGGCCGTCCAGCACCACGCATTCGCCGGGCGCCACTTCCAGATCGACCCGATCGAGCACTGGCAGCCGCACGCCGCCCTGGGTGTGAAGCACGAAGGTCTTCGAGATGCCTTCGGCCTTCAGGCTCCAGCCATCCGCAACCGGCGTCGCCGTTCCGGCGAAATCTTGCGTCATCGGGGTCACCATCGGATCAGACCTGGAGCACGGAAGAGACGAGCAGCTGGGTATAGGGGTGCTGCGGGTCGTCGAGGATCTGGTCGGTCAACCCCTGTTCCACCACCCGGCCGCGGCGCATCCCCATCAGCCGGTCGGCGAGCAGGCGGGCGACCGCCAGGTCGTGGGTGACGATCAGCACCGACAGGCCCAGATCCTCGTTCAGTTCACGGATCAGGTCGAGCAGCCGTGCCTGCACCGAGACGTCGAGCCCGCCGGTCGGCTCGTCCATGAACACCAGCCTGGGACCGATCACCAGATTGCGGGCGATCTGCAGGCGCTGCTGCATGCCGCCGGAAAAGGTGCGCGGCAGGTCGTCGATCCGCCCGCCGTCGATTTCCACCCGTCCCAGCCAGTCGAGCGCCCGGTCGCGGATCCGGCCGTAATGACGGGCGCCCGTCGCCATCAGCGGCTCGCCGACATTGGCACCGGCGGAAACATCCAGCCGCAGCCCGTCGCGCGGGTTCTGGTGGACGATGCCCCATTCCTCGCGCGCCAGCCGGCGGCGCTCGGCCTCGCCCATGGTCACCACGTCATGTGTGGCGCCGGCGCGGTCGGTATAGAGCGCCTGGCCGCCATCGGCTTCGATCCGGCCCGACAGCATGCCGAGCAGTGTGGTCTTGCCCGATCCGCTCTCGCCCACGATGCCCAGCACCTCACCCGGCCACATCCGGAACGAGACGTCGGTGCAGGCGATGGCGCTGCCATAGCGCTTCTCCAGCCCCTCCACCGCCAGCAGAGGCCGGGCGGGGGACAGGGTCTCTGCGGCCTTTGCGATCGCGTTCATCGCGCGCCCTCCTCGCCCGGATGGAACGGGGCATCCATGCCAGGCCCCTCATGGCCGGCCTCGCGCCGGCTGGTGCAGTGATCGGTGTCGGAACAGACGAAGATCCGCCCGCCCCGGTCGTCGACGATCACCTCGTCCAGATAGCTGTCGGTGGCGCCGCAGAGCGCGCAGGGCCGGTCCCAGCCTTCCACGTCGAAGGGATGGTCCTCGAAATCCAGGCTGCGCACCGTGGTGTGCGGCGGGATCGCGTAGATCCGCTTCTCGCGCCCGGCGCCGAACAGCTGCAGGAAGGGCGCATCGTCCAGCTTGGGGTTGTCGAATTTGGGGATCGGCGACGGCCGCGCCAGATGCCGCCCCGCCACCATCACCGGATAGTCATAGGTGGTGGCGATGCGGCCGTGGCGGGCGATGTCTTCGTAGAGCTTCACATGCATCGCGCCATATTCGGCCAGCGCGTGCATGCGCCGGGTCTCGGTCTCGCGCGGCTCCAGCCAGCGCAGCGGCTCGGGGATCGGCACCTGATAGACCAGGATCTGGTCTTCGGTCAGCCGGGCTTCCGGCACGCGGTGGCGGGTCTGGATGATGGTCGCCTCACGCGTCCGCTCGGTGGTGGCCACCCCGGCGGTGCGGGCGAAGAAGCGGCGGATCGACACCGCATTGGTGGTATCGTCCGCCCCCTGGTCGATGACCTTGAGCACGTCGTCCCGGCCAAGCACGGCGGCGGTCACCTGGATGCCGCCGGTGCCCCAGCCATAGGGCAGCGGCATTTCACGGCTGGCGAAGGGCACCTGATAGCCGGGGATGGCGACGCCTTTCAGGATCGCCCGGCGGATCATCCGCTTGGTCTGCTCGTCCAGATAGGCGAAGTTGTAGCCATCGACGCTGCTGCCATCGGCGTCAGCGGCAAGAACGGTGGTCGTCGCGGGGGAGGTCATTCTGCCGCATCCCTGTTCTGGTCTTCGGCGTCCCGATCGTCCTGAACCTGCCGTTCACCATGTGCACGGCGCAGGCGACGGACCATGTCGAGTTCCGACTGGAAGTCGACGTAATGCGGCAGTTTCAGATGCTGCACGAAGCCCGAGGCTTCGACATTGTCGGCGTGGTAGAGCACGAATTCCGGGTCCTGCGCCGGGCCCATCACCGCCTCGCCCAGCTCACGCGCGCGCATCGCCCGGTCGACCAGCGCCATGGCCATGGCCTTGCGTTCGACCTGGCCGAAGCCCAACCCGTAGCCGCGGGTGAATTGCGGCGGCGCCGCAGCCGTGCCGCGGAACTGGTTGATCATCTGGCATTCGGTCAGCTCGATCTCGCCGATCTCGACCGCAAAACCCAGCTCTTCGGGCACCATCTCGACGGCGACTTTGCCGATGCGGATCTCGCCCGCGAAGGGATGGCTGTTGGCATAGCCGCGCTGGGTCGAATAGCCGAGCGCCAGCAGAAAGCCCTCGTCGCCGCGGGCCAGGCTCTGCAGCCGGAGCGCCCGGTCGGCCGGGAAGTCCAGCGGCTCACGGGTGAGGTCGGGCACCGTCTCCTCGTCCTCGTCGGCCACCGGCAATTCGCGCTCGATCAGCCCTTCATGGTTCAGCAGATCGGTGACCCGCGGCATGGCGTCGTCCAGCGGTTCGGCCAGCGGCAGAACCGGTTCCGGGGCGCTGCCGCCCGCCAGCAGGCCGAAATCCAGCAGGCGATGGGTATAGTCGAAGGTCGAGCCCAGCACCTGGCCGCCCGGCAGATCCTTGAAGGTGGCCGAGATGCGCCGGGCGATCGCCATGCGCGCGGTATCGACCGGCTCCGTCGCGCCGAAGCGCGGCAGGGTGGTGCGATAGGCCCTGAGCAGGAAGATCGCTTCGACCAGGTCGCCCTGGGCCTGTTTGATGGCGAGCCCGGCGAGTTCGGGATCATAGACCGAGCCTTCGGTCATCACCCGGTCGACCGCCCGGCCCAGCTGGCCGGTGATCTGGTCGACGCCGAGCTCCGCCACCTGCGGGTCGCCGCGGCGGTCTTCCGCCAGCAGCCGGTGGGCATTGGCGATCGCCGCCTCGCCGCCCTTGACCGCAACATACATCGGATCAGCCCTCCGGGGTGATGCGGGTGGTGCGCGGCAGGGCCGCCAGCCGGTCGCCCGCCGTCAGCACGATATCCAGACCGCGGGGATAGAGCGGCGCCAGCGCGGCGCGGGCGGCAACGAAGCCGGCCGGCAGCCCGGTCACCGCCAGATGCGCCGCCCCATCGATGCCGGGCCCTTCCAGCCGCCAGCCGGCCGCCGCCCCGGCCGACAGCGTCTCGACCTCGATCACCAGCGTGGTGGACCGGTCGGGATAGGCATCGGTGCCGAGGGCGAAACGATCGGGCGCCGGCATCGCCTCGGGATCGCAGATCACCGCGAAGGCGGCCTTGTCGGGGGCGACCGCCAGCGGCGCGCCGGTGTGAAAGCGCAGATAGGGCAGCGCCGGGGCCGAGACCCGGTCCAGCCAGACCGGGGTGTCGTGATCGGCCAGCGCCAGCAGCACGGCGGCGGCGGCGCGCGACAGCGGCCGGTCCAACCCCGGCACCGCCGTCACCCTGGCGATACGGCCGGGGCGGGCCATGGCGTCCAGCACGGCGCGAAAGGTGGTCTGGGCATCGCCGACCGGGTCGGGGAAGCCGGGGGCAAGGCTGGCGAGCGGGGCCGCCGCCGGCATGTCAGGGCTCAGGCTCATCCGTGTCACTCCCCGCGGACCATGGTGAAGAACTCCACCCGGCTCGCCGCCGCCTTGCGTGAGGCCAGGGCCCGGGCCGCTGCCTGTTCGGCCGCCAGCGGCTCGATCAGGTCGCGCATCAGCTGCGGGCCGTGGGACCCGGTCTGGAGCAGCGCATCCAGAACCGCCACCAGTTCGGCCTTCACCCGGTCGCGCCCGGCGACATAACCGACCCCGGCCTCGCCGTCCTTCAGCCGCACCACGGCGCGCGAGACGGTCATCTCGCCCAGATTGAACCGGGCCCCTGCCCCGCCCGCGCGGCCGCGGACCATGGCCAGACCGGTTTCCGGGCGACGCAGGGCCACGGCCCCCGCCAGCACACCGGCCCGGCCGCCGGGCAGATCATCCAGCGCCGCCTGCAACCGGCCGCGATCGGCACGGGCCAACACCGCCAGCCAGTGCCTGCGCGCCGCCTGGTCCGCCGTGCCACCGGCCATTTCCGCCGTGCCGCCGGCCATCTCCGCCGTCATCGTCATCGGACTTGTTCCTTCCGTACCCGCGTCGAAGTGGATGTCGACAACTTGGTATATTTGTATAGACATCCGTATCTCTCATGGGCATGATGCCTCCATCACCGCCCGAGGGCAAGCCCGGGAGGGTGACGTTTGCATGACGCTGCGGTACCGCAGCAGGACCAGAAGGGGGATCGGATGGCCATCGACCGGGAACCGGGGGTGACGCTCTGGCGGCAGATCGAACGGGTGCTCGCCGACGAGATTCAGCGCGGTATAATGACGCCGGGTGCCCAGCTCGCCACCGAACACCAGCTGGCGGAACGCTTCGGGGCCAACCGCCACACCGTCCGCCGCGCGATCCGCGAATTGAAGACCCGCGGCTTGATCCGCGTGGAACAGGGCCGCGGCACTTTCGTGCATGAAAACGTGATGGACTATGCCCTGGGCCCGCGCACCCGCTTCAGCGCCAATCTGAAAGCGCAGGAGCGGCGCCCCGCCGGCATGCTGCTGGAGGCAGCCGCCGTCGCCGCCACCGGCCGCGTCGCCGAGGGGCTGGGCGTCGCGGAAGGCGCGCCGCTGATCTATCTCACCACCCTCTCTTTCGCCGACAACGTGCCGGTCAGCCTGGGGCGGCATTACCTGGAGTTCGAACGCTTCCGCGGCATCGACGAGGTGTTCCGCGAGACGCCCTCCATGACCCTCGCTCTCACCCGCTTCGACATCCACGATTATACCCGCGGCCGCACCCGCATCACCGCGCGCATGCCCTCTGCCGAAGAGGCCGGGCTGCTGCGCCAGCCGCCCAACCGGCCGGTGCTGAAGACGGAATACATCGACGTCGATGTAAATGGCCGGCCGGTGCAATACGGCATCACCCTCTTTGCCGGCGATCGGGTGCAGATCGTCACCGACCCGCGCAACCCGGATGCCACCGACAGAACCGATGCATCGACATCAATGTAAATCGCCGGCGCCCGCGCCGACCATGGCGTGACGCCGGAGAATTTTCACCGCCAACTCAGCCACTTACGGCAGATCCCTGCAGCGAATTTCGGTCCACGGGTTGGTTTCGGCGCGCCGATCCCCTATATTTCCGTCGAACCCGCCACAACGACCATGATCAGGACCCCTCGCTTGGTGACGATCAGCCGACGCGCGGCCCTCGGCATTCTTGCCGGCGCCGCAGCTGCCACGGGTATCGCAGGAAACGCCCTGGCCCAGACCAATCCGGCCCCCGCAGGGGCACCGGACCCCGAGAACACCCTGGTCATGACCCTTGCGTCAGGCAAGGTCCTGATTCGCCTGCGCCCGGACATCGCGCCGGGCCATGTGGCGCGGATCAAGGAACTCACCCGGCAGGGTTTCTATGACGGCGTGGTCTTCCACCGCGTTATTCCCGGCTTCATGGCCCAGACCGGTGATCCCACCGGCACCGGCCGTGGCGGCTCGGGCAAGAAGCTGAAGGCGGAGCTGTCGAACACGCCCTTCCGGCGCGGCACCGTGGGCATGGCCCGCAGCAGCGATCTGGACAGCGGCGACAGCCAGTTTTTCATCTGCTACGACCGTGCCGGCCATCTCGACGGCAGCTATACCGTCTGGGGTGAGGTGATCGAAGGCATGGATCTCGTCGACCGCATCGCGCCCGGCGAACCGCCGCGGCGCCCCGACCGCATCGAGAAGATGCAGGTCCTGGCCGACGCAGCCCCGAAGTAATCCCACAGCCGCGGCGGCCCGAAAGGCCGCCGCGGACCGTTCCATCTGTCCGTTTATCAACTCGAAGTTGATAGGTGATGCAGCAGACTTTCCGGATCAACATGCAAGGAGGATCTCCCATGAACAGCGGCCGTCCCGATACCAGTCTCTGGGGCCCCGGCAAGGCCATGTTCGATGATGTGTACAACCTCTCGGATCCGGCAGCGTACTGGCAGCGCCTGGCACCTCTCGATTACCAGACCCCCGAGATCGCCGCAGGCTTCTACCGCTCGCTGCTCGGCAGCCTGGCGGTGGCCCGTGGCCGCGGGTCGCTGAAGCTGATCGATCTGTGCAGCGGCTACGGCGCGCTGCCGATGATGCTGAACCACGACCTGCAGCCGGGCACGCTGCATCGGCTTTATACCGACCCCAAGCGCGCGGCCCAGCCCGACGATGCGGGCCGCATCGCCTATGACCGCAACATGCTCCAGCGTCGCAAGGCGGCGGCCCAGCACCGCATCGCCGGTGTCGACGTGGCCGAGAATGCGCTGCGCTATTCCCGCACCGTCGGCCTGATCGAACGGGCCTTCGTCGAGGATCTGGAGAACGACGCGCCGAGCGCCGAGCTGGCCCGCTGGGCGGCCGATACCGACGTGATCGTCGAGGCCGGCGGCATGGGCTATGTCGGCGAGGCGACCATCTCCAAGCTGATCTCGGCGGCCGAGGACGGCCGCAAGCCCTGGGTGCTGTCGATGCCGGTGCGCACCGTCGACACGCACGCCCTTGAAGAGATGCTGGCCGATCACGGCTATGCGGTGGAGCACAGCTCCAAGACCTTCCGCCACCGCCGCTTCCACGACCAGAGTGAGCAGACCGCCGCGCTCGACCGCCTGGCCGATTTCGGCATCGACACCGGCGGTGCCGAAATCGACGGCTTCTACCGCGCCCGCCTGCTGGTCGCCCGCCCCACGGCGGAAGCCGCAGCCTGGCCGATCCAGGCCCTGCTGCCGGCAGCCTGACCTGCAGGATACGGACCGGCTTTCAGCCGGTCAGAACGACGACGGGTGATCGCCTCAGGCGGTCACCCGTTTTTTGTGGGGTGCGCCCCGCTACCGGGCCGGCAAGTGCCGGTCGGGGGCGGACAGTCTGCAGCAGGCCGCTCGTTTGCCCCTGCGCTCGCAGCTGATATGATCGGACCTAAGAGAGGTGCGATCATGTCCGACATTCATCTGACGGAATCGATGCAGGACTATGTCGACGGCCTGATCAGATCAGGGAGCTACGCCGATCTTGGTGAAGTGGTGCGCGCCGGGATCCGCCTGCTGATGCAGGAGGACGGCGCCCGGCAGTTTTATGCGTTGAAAGCCGAGCTTGGGACCGCCGCTGCTGCGGCGGAGAGTGGGGCTTTTGCCGACTTTGACCCGCGAGGGTTCGAGCCTGATGCCTTCAAGAGCTGATCGTCTGAATGGCGGTCAATCTCTCTGATCTCGCCCTGCGGGGTCGGAGAACAGTGGCTTCTATATCCGGACCTTTCGGCGCAGTCCGCCGCCCATACCCGCGATGGCACACCTCACCGCCGCCGCCTTTTTCACCCCCCCGGCTTTTTCGCTCGCATCGGCGGATGATCGGGCTAGGATGGGGCGCGTCAGCGGTGAACCCGGTTGCGGGTGGTGCCGTATGGCTTTTTGACGATCCTGCATCCACATCCTTCCGACCACCCGTTACGGAGCCCTCCGCTCATGACCGACACCGCGCTCGACCCCGAGAACACGCTGGTGATGACCCTGGACCACGGGACGGTGGTGATCCGCCTGCGTCCCGACCTCGCGCCCGGCCATGTCGCCCGCATGAAGGAACTTGCGCGCGAAGGCTTCTATGACGGCATCGTCTTCCATCGCGTGATCGAGGGCTTCATGGCCCAGACCGGCGACCCCACCGGCACCGGCCGGGGCGGTTCGGGCAAGAAGCTCAAGGCCGAGTTCACCAAGACCCCGTTCGAGCGCGGCGTGATCGGTGCGGCCCGCACCCCCGATCCGGACAGCGCCGACAGCCAGTTCTTCATCTGCTTCGCCCCGGCCCGCTTCCTCGACGGCCAGTACACCGTCTGGGGTGAGGTGGTCGAGGGCATGGAGGCGATCGACAAGATCGCCCGTGGCGAGCCGCCGCGGAAGCCGGATGCGATCAAGAGCCTGAAGGTCAAGGCCGACATCCAGGGCTGACGCGCAACCTTGGATACGCCAGACACCACGTCCGGGGGCGGCAACGCCCCGGACATCACGACCGGTTCGAAGGCCGCGACGCGCGACCCGGCCGAAGTCCTGCACGAGGTCTTCGGCTACAAGGCGTTCCGCGGCCTTCAGGCCGAGATCGTGGACCACGTCACCCGGGGCGGCGACGCCCTGGTGTTGATGCCGACCGGCGGCGGCAAGTCGCTCTGCTACCAGATCCCGGCGCTCTGCCGGCCGGGGGTCGGCATCGTGGTCTCGCCGCTGATCGCGCTGATGCAGGATCAGGTGGAGGCGCTGCGGCAGCTGGGCGTGCGCGCCGCCGCACTCAACTCCACCATCCCCTTCCGCGAGGCGATGGCGATCGAGCAGGCGATGCGCCGGGGCGAGATCGACCTGGTCTATGTCGCCCCTGAACGCCTGCTGACCGAACCCTTCCTGCGCCTGCTCGACGAGATCGAGATCGCGCTGTTCGCGATCGACGAGGCGCATTGCGTCTCGCAATGGGGCCACGACTTCCGGCCGGAATACCGCCGGCTGACGGTGCTGCACGAACAGTGGCGTCATGTCCCCCGGGTGGCGCTGACCGCCACCGCCGACGCCCCCACCCGCGCCGATATCCAGACCCATCTGGACCTTGGCCAGGGCCGGGTGTTCCTGTCGAGTTTCGACCGCCCCAACATCCGCTACCGCGTGGCGCCCAAAGAGACGCCGCGCCAGCAGATCAAGGATTTCCTGGATCGTCATCAGGGCGAGGCCGGCATCATCTACTGCATGTCGCGGGCCAAGGTGGAAGAGACCGCAACCTGGCTGACATCCGAGGGCATCGACGCCCTGCCCTATCATGCCGGGCTCGACAAGGATGCCCGCGCCCGTAACCAGGACCGGTTCCTGAAGGAAGACGGGCTGGTGATGGTGGCGACCATCGCCTTCGGCATGGGCATCGACAAGCCGGATGTGCGCTTCGTCATCCACCTGGACCTGCCGAAATCGCTGGAAGCCTATTATCAGGAAACCGGCCGCGCCGGCCGCGACGGGCTGGCATCGGAAGTGCTGATGCTCTACGGCACACCCGACATCGCCCGGATCTACCAGCTGATCGAGGCGTCGGAAGCGGCCGACACCCAGAAACGGGTGGAGCGGCGCAAGGTCGATGCCCTGGTCGGCTTCTGCGAGACCACGCGCTGCCGGCGTCAGGTACTGCTGGATTATTTCGACGAGCACGGCACGCAGCCTTGCGGCAATTGCGACACCTGCCTTGAGCCGGCCCGCACCTTCGACGGCACGGTCATCGCGCAGAAGGCGCTGTCGGCGGTGTATCGCACCGGCCAGCTGTTCGGCGCCGCCCATGTCATCGACGTGCTGACCGGCACAACCACCGACAAGGTCCGCCAGTTCGGCCATGACAAGCTCAGCGTCTTCGGCATCGGCAGCGAGTTGGACAAGCGCGGCTGGAAAGCAGTGTTCCGTCAGCTGGTCGCCCATCGCCTGCTGGTGGTCGACACCGCCGGCCATGGCGGGCTCAGGCTGGGCGACAACGAGACCTGCCGGCCGCTGCTGCGCGGCGAGACCAGCCTGACGCTGCGCGAAGACCCGGCGCCGCGTCGCCGCGGCCGGGGCCCCGCCCGCGACCGCAGCCGGCCCGAACGCCCGAGCCTGGCGGGCGAGGACGAGACCATGTTCCAGGCGCTGCGCCGGCTGCGCCTGGCGCTTGCCCGCGCCCAGGGCGTGCCGCCCTATGTGATCTTCCACGACGCGACCCTGGTCGAGATGGCCCGCAACCGGCCGCTGGACGAACGCGCGCTGGCCGAAATCCCGGGTGTCGCCTCCACCAAGCTCAGCCGCTATGGCGACGCCTTCCTGGCGGTGCTGCAGGGCGAGGATCCGGAGACGGTCGCCGACGGGTTCTGACCCGCCCGGGGCCGATCCGGCGATGAAATCCCGGTTCAGGCGATGAAATCCCGGTTCAGGTGATAAAGTCTCTGGCCGGCACCGGCCGGCCGAAGAACCAGCCCTGCCCCAGCGCATCGGGATGTTCCACCGCCAGATGGCAGGCCTGGGCCTCAGTCTCGATGCCCTCGACGATCACCTCGGCCCCCAGAAGGCCCGCAAGCGTGAAGATCTGCGGCACGATCGAGGCGCTGATCGCACCTGTGCCGATCGCCCGGGTGAACAGCCGGTCGATCTTGATCGCATCCACCGGCAGCTCGCCCAGATGGGCCAGGCTGGAATAGCCGGTACCGAAATCGTCGATATGAATGCGATAGCCGCGGTGGCGATACCGGGCCGCCGCCGGCGCCAGCTGCTGATATTCCGCGGTCGATCGCTCGGTGATCTCCAGCGCGATCCGCTCGGGCGCGATGCCGAGCCGGCGGGTCTCCGTCTCCAGCAGATCGAAGATGTCCGGATCGAGCAGATCCATGGTGGTGACGTTGAGTGCCAGGCGGAAATCGCCCGGCCCGGTCAGATGCGGTGCCATTTCATCCAGCGCCCGGATCAGGACATAGCGGGCAAGCTCGCCACTCAACCCCGTCCGTTCAGCAACCGGCACGAAGATATCGGGCGGGATCTCGCCGCCATCGGGCCGGTCCCAGCGGATCAGCCCTTCGGCCCCCACGACCCCCCCGTCGCGGACCCGTACCACCGGCTGATAGACCAGCCGCAGACGCCCGGCGGCCAGCGCCCGGCGCAGATCCTGTTCGATCGACCCGCCCGGCCGGCGCCATTGGGTCATGGCCAGGGCCGAAGCGGCACCGGCCAGCGCCCCCAGCAGCCCCACCCCTGCGACCACCGGCATCGGCTGACCCAGCATGCCGCGATCACCCGAGGCAATGGCGACGCAGATATCGAACCGTCGCGAGCAGGCGGCGGGATAGATGCGGCCTTCCAGCAACACCCCGCCCGCCGTCGGGCGCACGTTCAGGCTGCGGGTCGGCGTGCCGTCGCCGGTGCGGAAAACCCGGCCGGTGCTGCGGGCATAGCTGAAAACCAGCCGACCTTCATCGCGCATGAAGTCGTAGGCGGCATCCGAGATGAACACGATCGTCCGACCGAGACTGACCATGTCGGTGGTGATGCGCCGGGCCGCCGGATTGCGGGAGGCGGTCCAGACCCGCGAGCCGCTCGGCGCTTCGTAATCCGGCGGATCCAGCGGGGTCGGCAGGTCCAGCTGCCCCCAGGCTGCCGTGCACAGGATCCGGTCCCCATCCAGCCGGCCGACATCGCGGATGAAGCGCGAAACGAAGATCCGCTCGCGCAGCAGGGCCAGATCGAGCTCGGAACAGGCGGCCGCCATATCCGTGTTGGCGGCCACCAGCATCCGCGCCGCCTCGTCGGCGATCTCGTCCGATCGGGCCACCATCTCGGTCAGATGTGTCTCAAGCGTCGCATCCGACATTCGCCGGGCGACGAATTCTCCGCCCGCGAGCGCAAGCGCCGCCCCGGCCAGGGCCGCGGCGAACAGAAGCGGCATCAGCCAGCTGCGGCGAGCCCCCGTCCGATCGATCCATCCATAAAGACCCCGCGACAGCAGTGACACCTTAAACCCCTCGCCCCCGGATCGAGCACCGTTGCATCCTGCAACCCAGTGGCTCGCGATTGGGAGTGTATATGTATAGATGCCGGAACGTACAGAGGCAGGCAATGGAATTTATGGAGAATTTTCTTAAAAACCAATCGAAATCCATTATTCATCCGCGCCGCGCAAGGCGAACACCTGTAATAACCACAGCTGCACCCAAAAGACGGGCCAGGGTCAGCTCTTCCCCCAGCAGCAGAACCGCAACCGCAACCGCGATCACCGGGGTCAGATAGGTGAAGACCATGGCCCGGGCGACACCCAGCCGGGCGATCCCTTCGTACCACCAGACGAAGGCAAGGGCAGAGGCGAAGACGACGCTGAACCCCCAGGCGGCCCAATCGGCGGCCCCGAGCGCCGCCCAGGGCTGATCGGCCAGCCCCGGCAGCGCCAGCAGACAGAGCGCCAGGGCGCCGAACAGCATGGTCCAGGCGGTCACCGCCAGGGCGCCCAGCCGCGCCAGCAGGTGGCGCGACAGCGCCGAATACAGCGCCCAGGCCGCGGCGGCCCCCAGCATCACCAGATCGCCGGCCAGATCACCGGTTTCGAGATGAAGCCCCGTCAGGCTGTTGTTGACCACCAGCGCCACACCGGCAAAGGCGACGAGAATGCCGGCCCAGGCCCGCGGCCCCGCCTTCTGGCCGGTCAGATGGCCGAAGATCGCCCCGAAGATCGGCGCGGCCGACATCACGATCGCGGCACTCGACGCGCTGGTCATGTGCAGGCCGGTGGCCCAGAAGCCCTGAAACGCGGTGATGCCCACCAGCCCCAGCCCGATCAGCGGCAGAATATCGCGCCGCTGCAGATGCAGACGCACGCCGCGCAGCCGCAGCAGAATCAGCAGCAACACCGCGCCGGTGATATAGCGGGTCGCCGAGAAGGCGAGCGGAGACATCTGATCCAGTACCGATTTCGCGATCGGAAAATTGACCCCCCAGATCGCCGCGACCGTCAGAACCTGCAGAACCCCACTCTGGAACGGCCCGCGCCTGTCGCTGTCCGATGCGCCGGCGGGTTCTGCCCGCATCGCCCCTTTGCCCTCCATGGGTCTCTCCTCCCGATCCTGTTGGTTGCCTGCTTGTTGGGCGCCTGCATGGCCATCATCCGCCGCGGCGACGGGTGATCCTGGGCCGCGCCCGACCAGGGCGTCAAGCAAACGTATGATCGGTGAATCAGCGCCGGACGCGACCGGCGGCTGGCGGATGTCTCTTCAAGGTCACAGCGGGCGGGGTTTTGACACGCCCAGAGCACGGTCTGCCGGGGCATGATCATCCCGATGGTGAGCGGTCGATATGCCTCGCCCGGCAATCGACCCTGACCGCGACGCCGACCAGGCCGAGTGGACGCACGCTCTCCAGCAAGCCTCAACCCTGTCGCCTCTCGCGGCGGCCGCATTGCGCGGCCGCCGTTTTTTTTGGGGGAAATGACGGGGCCGCGATGGTTGCGGCACAGCCACAACCCGTGGCATTCCGGGCGCGGGCTCACCAGCAGACTTTGCACGACCCCCCGTCTGCGCCTATATCGCTTGGGTCAGCTTTCGTGCCGCAATGCGGCACCCGGGTTCCGGCGGTTTCCGGGACGATGAGGGGCAGGAACGACCGCATGACCGACCGCGCGCCCGACCGCCGGGTCAGAGACCATGTCGACGATCCGGTGGGTGACACTGCGCAGGTGACGGATGCCCGGCACCGCCCGCAGACCCATGCCGAGCGCGAGGCGCGCTCTCCCGCAAAGACCCGACCGATCACACTGGCGCTCCAGGGCGGCGGATCGCATGGCGCCTATACCTGGGGCGTGCTCGACCGGCTGCTGGAAGACGACCGTTTCGGCGTCGAAGCCGTCAGCGGCACCAGCGCCGGGGCACTGAACGGGGCGGCCCTGGTCGCAGGCTTTGCGACCGGCGGCCGCCAGGGCGCCCGCGACGCCCTGAACCGGCTGTGGGAAGCGGTGATGGAGGCCGGGCGCTACAGCCCGCTTCGCCGCACCCTGCTCGACCGGCTGATGGGCGGCTGGAACATGGATATGAGCCCGGCGCGGATGCTGTTCGATCTGACCAGCCGGGTGCTGTCGCCCTATCAGCTGAACCCGCTCAACATCAACCCGTTGCGCGATGTGGTCTCGGAAGCGATCGACCTCGATGCCGTGCGCAAATGCGGGGCGATGAAGCTGTTCGTGTCCGCGACCAATGTCCGCACCGGCAAGATCAAGGTGTTCGAGAACGAGGCCATCACCGCCGAAGCCCTGCTCGCCTCCGCCTGCCTGCCCTATGTCTTCCAGGCGGTCGAAATGGACGGCGATGCCTATTGGGATGGCGGCTATATGGGCAATCCGGCGATCTTTCCGCTGATCTACGGCGCCCGCAGCGCCGATGTGGTGATCGTGCAGGTCACCCCGATCAATCGCGACGAGATCCCCAAGACCGCGACCGAGATCTGGGAACGCGTCAATGAGATCAGCTTCAATTCGTCGCTGATGCGGGAAATGCGCGCGATCGGCTTCGTCGCCCGCCTGCTCGACGAGAACCGCCTGGATCCGCAGCGCTATAAGCGCATGCGGGTTCACTGGATCGACGGCGAACAGGAGATGGTGCCGCTGGGCAGTTTCTCTAAAATGAATGCCGATCGGGACTTCATTCTGCATCTTCGCGACATCGGCCGCGCCTCTGCCGACACGTGGCTGACCGCCAATGCCGATCTGGTCGGCAAGCGGTCGAGCATCGACCTTGTGGAGAAATTCCTGTGACCACGGTCCCTGCCGCTCTCCGACATCTGACCGCCGCCGCCCTGATCGCCGCCGCGGTCGGCGCCGCCATGCCTGCCCAGGCCCAAGGCGTTGCCGCAGGCGCCACGGGGGCCGCCGCGCAAAAGGCGGCGGCGGCAAAGCCCGTGCCCCAGGGACCGCGCGGCATCATCGGCCGGATCGAGACGCTGACCGCGAAGCATGAAGACACGCTGGTCGATCTGGCCCGCACGCTGGGCATCGGCTATGTCGAACTGCTGGCGGCCAATCCGGGCGTCGAGCCCTGGCTGCCGGGCGAAGGCACGAAGATCACGGTGCCGGCCGCCCATCTGCTGCCCGATGTGCCGCGCGAAGGCATCGTGGTCAATATGGGCGACCTCAGGCTCTATTACTTCCCGAAGGGCGGCGGGGCGCCGCTCAGCTTCCCGATCGGCATCGGCCGCGAAGGCTTCGCCACCCCCTATGGCGTGACCCGCGTCACCATGAAGCGCGACGGGCCGACCTGGACGCCGACGCCGTCGATGCGTGCCCGCAACCCCAACCTGCCCGCCTTCGTCGGCCCCGGCCCGAACAACCCGCTGGGCACGCATGCGATGAATCTGGGCTGGCAGAACTATGTGATCCACGGCACCAACCGCCCCTATGGCGTGGGCCGGCGGGTCAGCCAGGGCTGCGTGCGGCTTTATCCGGAAGACATCATCAAGCTGTTCGGCATGACCGAAAGCGGCACCAAGGTGACGGTGATCGACCAGCCGGCCAAGGTGCAGGTGATCGACGGCCAGCTCTATCTGGAGGTTCACCCCACCCAGCTGCAGGTCGATCAGATCGAGGAAGTCGGCCGCTTCACCCCCGAAGCCATGCCCGAGGTGGAGCCCAAGGTGGCCGCCGCCGCGACCAAGGCCGGTATCAAGGTCGATTGGGAAGCGGTGACCCGCGCCGTGATCGAGCGCACCGGCCTGCCGGTGAAGGTCAGCCTGGGCGGCGGCACCATCCCCGAACTGGCGGCGCTGCCGATCAACCCCACGCGCACGCCGGTGGAAAAGACCCTGCCCGGCCAGCAGTCGGTGCCGGCAGAAGACGGCGGGCCGGCGCGGATGACGCCGGTTTCGGCCACCGCCGCCCCCCAGCCGGCGGCCGACGGCCTGCCGAAGCCCGCGGTCGATCCGCGCAAGGACCCGCTGACCGCCCATACCTTCCCGGCCGAGCTGAAGCCCGCCCAGCCGATCGCCCGGCCGGCGGAGCCCGCCAATGTGGTAACGCTGAGCGTCTCGCCGGCTGCCCGCGCCGCAGCCGAGGCCCGGGTGGTGCAGCCGGTGGCGACGCCGGCCCCTGCGGCCCTTCCGACCGCCACCATCCCGGCCGTCACCGCCACCGCCGCGCCGATCACCCAGCCGGCGCCGCCGGCGGCGGTGGACACGCGCATCCCGCGCGGCGCGCCGGTGCAGCTGATCCAGCCGGTCGCGGACTGATGCGCCGCGGCCCGGTTGCAGCTTTGCAACGCGGACCGGATCAGCGCATGAAAACGAGAAGGGCCGGCGGAGATGCTCCGCCGGCCCTTCTTTTCGTCGACGTCCGGTGATGCCCGGCTCCGGTGGACGTCCTCCGCCGCAGCGGAAACCGAAGCCAAGCGAAACCCCCGGCGGGACCAGGCCCGACCGGGGGTTTCCGTCGCGCCGGTTACCCGGCGCGAGCGATCACTTGCGCTGGCCGGCGCTGAAGGCGCGCTCGGCGCGCTCGGCGGCCCGCTCGGCGCGGTCGGCCGAAGCGGCAGCGGCCTGGGCGCTGCGGGCGCTCTCGGCGGCCGAAGCGCGCGAGGCGTCGGCGCTCTGCTTCGCCGAGGTGGCGGCAGCCTTCGCCTCGTTGAGGAGCATACGATCCTCGTCCGAGAGGTTCGCGCAGCCGGCGACCGCGATCAGGGCGGTGGCGCCGAAGAGGGGCAGCGCAACGCGCTTGATACGGTTCATGGTCATGGCACATCTCCAGTTGTCTGGGCAGCATGTGGCGCACCCACATGCGTACCGAGGCGACCGTAGCACAACACCCGTCACGTTTCACCGGTCTGCGGAGGGCGGACCGCACGGCGCCGCATCGCATCGGGCCTCTGTTGCACAGAAGCAACAGGACTGCGGCATCTGTAGCAAATGTCCGTTTATACTGTGGACGTATGGTGTCTGAGACCACACCCTCATATGCCGCTGATCAGTCTGCCGGCGCTCATCATCACCGCGCGCCCCGACAGACGCACCGCCGAAATCCCGGTGTGGTCCAGATCGATTTCCAGATCCAGACGGCTGGGGCGGCCCATCGCCTCGCCCTGCAGGATGGTCCAGGCGACGGTTCCGGGCACCAGAACCGGCTCGATCCCCGCCAGCCAGGCCGCCAGCGCCATCGCCGCCGATCCGGTGGCGGGATCCTCGCCGATGCCGGCGGCGGCCCCGAACATCCGGGCGCGGACCCGCCGCGCCGCCCGATCCACCACCATCGGATAGACCAGCCGCGAGGGCGCGCCCTCTGGCAGCAGCCGGGCCGCGGCTGCGGCATCCGGCCGGCAGCGGTCCAGATCGGCATCCTGCGCCAGCGGCACGAACAGGAAGGGCATGCCGGCGGAGGCGACCAGCGCCCCATCGGCAATCGCACGCTCCGGCAGCGACAGAAGTGCGGCCAGATCCGCGCGCGCCGGGGCATCGGCTACCGGCTCGGGCCGGCGCGGCGCGCCCATCACCGCCCGCGGCAGACCGCCCGCGCCATCGGCCAGGATGTCGACCGGCACGGGGCCCGCCGCTTCCTCGATCACCACCCGGACGGGGCTGCCGTCACCGGCGGGGCTGATCCGCCCCAGATGGACCAGCGCCAGCACGCCGCCGATGGTCGGGTGCCCCGCGAAGGGCAGCTCGATTTCGGGCGTGAAGATCCGGAAGCGCAGATCGCAATCCGGCCGGGTCGGCGGCAGGACGAAGGTCGTCTCCGACAGGTTGAATTCGCGCGCAATCCGCTGCATCGCCCCCTCGTCCAGCCCGTCGGCATCGGGCAGCACCGCCAGCGGATTGCCGCCGAAGGGCTGATCGGTGAAGACGTCGGCCGTCAGAAAGGCGCGCCCCGGGACGTCGGCAGCGGACATGGGCTTCTCCCCTTATGGTGGATGGCGAGGCAGGACGAACGCGCCGATCTTGCACCGGCCGCGCGATCCGCGCCACCCCGTCCCGCCAGCTTCCGCGCTGGCCGCGCCACCGGGAGCGTGGTTTACTCGACAGCCGCCCGAAAATGCGGGTGACGGGATGAATGGTCCGCCATACGGACCCGGTGTGATTGGACGGATGACGATGACGACGATGACCGCGCGCGTGTCCTGGCTGGACGGCATGATGTTCGTGGGCGAAAGCGGCTCGGGACATACGGTGGTGATGGACGGGGCCGCCCAGCATGGCGGCCGCGATCACGGGATCCGGCCGATGGAGATGCTGCTGCTCGGCATGGGCGGCTGCAGCGCCTTCGATGTCGTCCAGATCCTGAAGAAGGGTCGCCAGCCGATCCAGGGCTGCCGGCTGGAGATCGAGGGCGACCGCGCCGAGACCGACCCCAAGGTCTATACGAAGATCACCGTGCGCTATGTGGTCTATGGCGACGGGCTGGATCCGGCCAAGGTCGACCGGGCGATCAAGCTGTCGGCCGAGAAATACTGCTCGGCCTCGATCATGATGGGCAAGACCGCCGAAATCGAGCACGTCTTCGAGATACGGCCGGCAGCGGCAGCCCGCGATGCCGAGGTCTGACACACCGCCCGAACTGCGTGCAGCGGCCGTCGGCGGCCCGGCGGACGGCAGGCCGGGTCGCGACGCGCCGCTCTGGATCCTGGTGGTCATCACCGCGATCGGGCCGGTGGCGCTCAACCTGTTCGTGCCGTCGATGCCGGCGGCGCAGCGCGGGCTGGGCCTCAGCGATGCCGCGATCCAGCTGACGCTCACCCTTTATCTGGGGGCGCTGGCCGGGGCCCAGCTGATCTATGGCCCGGTCTCCGACCGCTTCGGCCGCAAGCCGCCGCTGATCTTCGGCATGCTGTGCCTGGCGCTGGGCAGTGTCGTCGCCGGTTTTGCCGAAGATGCCGTACAGCTGGTCAGCGGCCGGGTGCTGCAGGCGATCGGCGGCTGTTCCGGGCTGGTGCTGGGGCGGGCGATGATCCGCGACCGCCATGATCCGTCCGAAGCGGCGTCGCGGATCGCCACCGTCACGCTCGCCATGATGCTGGCGCCGATGCTGACCCCCGCGGTCGGCGGCTATGTCGATCAATGGCTGGGCTGGCGGGCCGGGTTCTGGGTCATCACCTCGATCGCCGCCGCGATCTTCGTGGCGGTGACCCTGCGCCTGCCCGAAACCCATCACGACCGCCGGCCGATGCCGGGGCTGGCGCCCATGCTGCGCGCCTATCGCGGTCTTCTGGCCGATCGCGGCTTCCTGGGCCATGCCGGCGCCGCCGGTTTCGGCACCGCCGCCTTCTTCGCCTTCGTCGCCGGCGCGCCCTATGTGATCATCGAACTGATGGGCCGCACCCCGGCCGAATTCGGGCTCTGGTATATCGTGGCCTCGGGCGGCTACATGATCGGCAACATCATCACCGCGCGTCTGGCCTCGCGCGTCGGGCCGATGCGCATGCTGGCCGCGGGCGCGATTGCGGCGGTTGCCGGCTACGGCTCGCTGATCCTTGCGGCCGGCCTGCTGCCGATGGCGCCGATGACCATCTTCCTGCCAATGACCGGCATCGCGCTCGCCAACGGCATCATCCTGCCCAATGCCACCGCCCGCGCGCTGGTGGCGGGCGGCACCGGCAATGTCGGTGCGGCGGCGGGGCTGGCCGGGTTCCTTCAGATGGGCGGCGGCGCCGTCGCCTCTCAGGTGATCGGCTGGACCCGCGGCGACGATGCCTGGCCGCTGGTCTTCGTGCTGGTCGGCTGCGGGGTCGGCACGCTTCTCTGCACCCGGATCGCCTGGGGCGCAGAGCGCCGCCCCGGATAGGTTCCGCCCCGCACAAAAACCCGATCCACATAAAAAATTTCTGCTGTCAAGTCTTTAGTGAAAATCACATAAGGCTTGAAACCGCATATGGGACAGCAGGTTAGCTCTTTTCAGGGCTGCTTTGCAGAACTGTGGCTTCGTAGGCTAGGGGCCACATAAGAGCGTCAGGAGAGAAAGCCGGATCGTATTGGGTCGTTTCAGATCGGCCGGATACAGCCCTCCATCTATGTCCTTCTGAATCTACCGTTCAGTGCTGACTATGGAAGGCGCCCGGAGACCATCGGGAAGGTAAGTATGAGCAGTGCAAACAAGCTCTCCCTCAGCTCCAAGCTTTACGATTAGCAATACCGCAAAGTTTGCGCCTACAGTTTCGTCTTGGACGATCTGTAGCATCGACAGATCATCTGTCCTGCTTGGGTAAGGCGCAAACGATGGATGCGAATGCCATTCACCAAGATAGTTAAACCGGGTGTAGTCATGTCCCGTCTGCTGGAAGAATGCGCGCAGCCTTCCGATGGCGTCCTCGATCCTTCGCACAAATGAGGCGAACGCACCGCGACGATGCACGGTCATCTCCCGGACGACGAAAAGATTCGGTCCGGCATGTTCGCCCATCAGGATTCCCCCGATCTCGCGCCGGCCGGCTTTCCGGAGCGCCGCCAGCAGCAACTCGTGCTGCTCAGGCGGCAGGATCAGCGTCAGCACGCTTTTGTCCTTCGTACATCCTCAGCAACGCTTCCACGACGGCATGCCTGTCCTCGCCACTTCCGGCGTCCTCGCCACGCTCCCAGCCCTGGCCCTGCACGGCGACCGGGCGCGTATCGAACGGCGCCTCGAAGATCCACTCGCGGCGCATGCCCAACAGGTACACCGAATAGGGAAACTCGCTTGGATCCCGGGACAACGCGGTATCGATGGCCAGCCGGGTCAGCGCGGTCGCCACGAAGCCGACGTCGCTGTCGTATGCGACCAACGGTTGTTCTTCGGTTCCGTCGTAGCCTGCCGCGTTCTTGAAAGGCGCGTCGGGAAGGGTCGCCAGGTAGGCGTGGTAGGCGTCGCGAACCGCCAACGGGTTCGGATCGCGTCCCGGGCGCGCCCGCGCGATCATCCCACCGTAACCGCCGGCGAATATCTCGCCCCAGCATAGCGGCGTTTCCTGCCGCTTCGCTAACGCTGCCAGCAGTAGGAAGACTTCCGGATTGGCGGTGGCATCGATCAGCAGGTCGCAGTTGGACAGATCCTTGAGCGCGGCTGCCGCGGTCACCGCTGACTCCTGACCGGCGAGACGAGTGGTTCGCGTATCCACCTGCACCCCAGCGGCAATCAGTGACAGTGCGTCACGCGCCGCTCGTGCCTTGTGCGTCCCCACGTAGGCCCAAGACAGCTCGTGGCGCACCATGTTGCCGGGCGCGAGGTAGTCGTCGTCCACCAACAGGAAGCGGCGGACACCGGATCGCGCCAATGAAACCGCGATCTTGCTGCCCATTGATCCGAGTCCGACGATGCCGACACGGACATTGGCCAGTCGCTGTGTTTCCTCCGACAACCTGAAATCGGAAGGCGTCGGCCACACGATCCTGTGCTCCAACAACTCCGGCTGCTCGCCCGAGTCGATCAGGAACACCCGCAGCGACGGCAACGCCGTGCCCAGCAGCACGATGGTTCTCGCCTTGTACTTGCCAGCCTCCTGCACCAGGACGTCGTCGGTGGCAAATCCCGCCTCTGCCAGCACCCGCACCAACGCCTCGGCGTATTCGACGGATTGGCGCTGGTCGAAAACTTCGCTACGAAAGATCCATCCATCGCCGGACAGCGAGAACAGCGGAAGCGATGTTGCGATACCTTCCGGAACGTCGACCACGTCCTGCAGCACGTCCTGCGCGTCGGCGACTTTCCCCGCGAACATGACGACTGCACCCAGGTTGTACACGATCGCCGATTTCAGCCGGGTTCGGGATGATAGAGGGAGCGCAGTCCACGTGGCCAGTAGCCCGGTGGTGGCCACGAAGCGCTGGCCCGCGCCGCGCATGTCCTGTCCCTCCGTCAGGCGGTGCGCCGAGGGCACCGTGTTCGGCAACTCGGGATGCTGTTCAGTGCTCAGCAGTTCGTGTGCGCTACGCACCATGTCTGCACCCGTCACGTCAGGATGCCAGTTGTCTGCCCGCCACTGCAGGCACAGCGGGCCGCCGGCCCCGTACTGGTGGCCGGACCATCGCTCGGATTTGTCCCGCGGACAGATGTAGGGCGGCGAGTCCGGAAACATGGCCGGATAGGTCATCCGCCCCGCAAAGACGCGGCCATGGATGGTCATGTCGAGATCGACCGCAATCGAGCCGTCCTCGGACATGCGCCAGGCCGTGCTCAGCCAGCCGGCCTCGGCTTCGAGATGATCGAGTTCCGCGCGCTCGCGCAGGAAGCGCGCGGGATCGTCCATGGCCCATTTCATCAGGCGAAGCCCGAGGACTTGTTCGGCACCACCGGGCGGCTGGGGAAAGTGAGGCCAGCGGCAGCGGCGGCAGGCTGGAGCAGGGACTTGGCCGTAGCGGCGTCCTTGGCGATCTGGGCGCTGAAATAGTCCGTGTTGAACACCTTGTCCCAGGCGTCGCCCGCCTTCTTGCGCGTGCAGTCGTATTCGTCGAGAACTTTCAGTGTCTCCAATGCCTCGCCCAGGCAATCGCGGAAGAAGATCACGCCCTCGTCACCTTCCTCCGCGAGATTCTTGTCCGCATACACCGGATGGCCGATGCGCTGACTGAAAACCAGTTGCGCCTTGATCGCCTTCCAAGTGTCGCGCAGGGCGTCATCGTCCCGGTCGAGACGCGCCACGAAGTGGTCTACGACCAGTTTCGAGATGCAGATGCCGCTGGTGGTCTTTTTCTTCCAGGCGACGCGGCTGCGGGCCATCTTCTTGGTCAGCTTGGTGATCCGCCGCAGTTGGCTGGTATCGGACTGCCCCGCCTTCAGTTCCGAGCCGACCGCATCGTTGTACCAGCGCGTCACCTTGCGGGCATCCGACTTGACCCAGTCGTCGCCGCTGGCCAGTTCGTACTCGACGACTTCGTTGCCCCAGAAGTCCTTCGAGCGGATCGTGCGGTAGACGGGAATGTCGATGTGGTAGCCGTCCGGATACTGCTGGCGCACGCAATTGGTCTTGACCACCGCGTCGTAGGCCAACCGGTCGTCCTTCAGCGCGTTGCGAACCCGGGTGCGGGCGTCGCGTGCGCCGAGGTAGCCGCCATCGGCGTCCTTCAGGTCTTCCTTGTCGAAATACACGCCATCGTCGATGTCGTAGTCGCAGGCATCATCCTGGACCATGGTGCGCATCGCATAGGAGCCCTGCGAGCTGAACTCCTTGGGCAAGGGATGGCCGGCCTTGGTCAACCCGTTCTTGAGCCGCGTCCGGCCACTGTCGCGGCGGTTGCGCATCTCCGTCTGGTCGTCGTTCGAGAGGTTAACCCCGTCCGCGTGATACCCCTTCATCTCTTTGTTGCAATCAATGGTGGTCATGGGCTTTTGCCTCGGGCTGCTGGCGACTGGGATCGGACGCGCCCGCCAGTGCAGTGCGGAACGCGCTCATCCGATCGTCTGATTCAGTCGTCGCCCAGGCGAAATCGACGTCGGAGATGGCTTGCCGGGCGAGCGCGTTGAGTACCTTGGGACGCGCGTCGTCCATGTTTTCCAGATACCTGTGGAGTTCGCCGGACGGGCATTGCGCCGGCAGCCGGTAGGCGAAGCTGCCGTGCCCCCGCAGCTCCGCGATCTTCTGCGCGAGGTAGCCATATGCGACCGCCTGTGCGTTGATGCTCGCGGCGATGGCCTTGAGGCCGCTGTCCCAACCCAGCGCCCCGCGGTGCAGTTTCCTGGCGCTCTTGAGTTCTTCGCCGCCCTGTACGGGAAGCGTGCCGAGCATGTACAGGTGGATCGGGCGATCGGCCTCGCCGCGCCGCTGCAGGATCTCGTGCGCTTCGATCATGCCCACCGCGCCCGGGTTGTTCGCCCACAAGCCGCCGTCCACGTAGTCGACGGTGGCCTCGCCACCACCGGGTTCGGTCAGGCGTGCGATCGATCGCAGGATGGGGGCAGCGCTGGTCGCCATGCAGGCGTCCACCAATAGCCGCTCGTTGTCGCGCCCGTTGAGACGGTCCATGTGCGGGGTCTTGAACACCACAGAGGCATGGCGGTTCAAATCCACCGTGGTGATGGCCAGGCCGATGCCGCGGCGCGCGTAGACCTGCCCCATGGTCTCGGTGCCGAAGGCATCGGTAAGCACGGCACGCAAGGCCCGGTCGCCGGCGGCAAGGCCGGAGAACAGGCCTCGGACGTATTTGCCCAACTTCGGCACTGCCCGCAGCCGCTGCCGCGGGAAAATCTCCCGGCCATGCACCTGGTACAGCGCCAGCACCTTGCCGAGCGGGATGCCTGCCGCCAGGGCGCAGGCGACAATCCCGCCGGTACTGGTCCCCACCAGCAGGTCGAATGCCCGGCCCGGGTCGATCTCTCCAGTACCTGAGACGCGGAGCCGCTGTGCGAATGTGTCGAGATACGTCGCCTGGTAAACGCCGCGCATTCCGCCACCGTCCAGGCACAGTACGCGAAATGGCTCTCCACCCCCCATATATGGCCCTCCTGTAGCCATCCAAGCACGATATATGGGGGTGGGCAGGTAAATTTCAAGTACGACCTTTCGACCGCCAATAAGCTGTCATTTACCAATCGCTTTACGTTGACGGAACCCCCGATCCCGCGCCATGAACGCCTCCAGCATGTGGGGGATCAGCGTCATCGCATCGACCGGCTCACCGTAGGTCTGCGCGTGCAGCGCGGCGTAGCGGTCGAGGTCGGCTTTCAAGCTGGCCGGACACGCAAACGTCAGTTTGACGGTCTCGCTCTTGGGCAGCGGCCCGAGCCGCAGCTTGTTCGTGCTCATTGCGATGATCCTCTCTGGAAGAACAGCGGCTGGTACGGCCGCAGCACCAGATCCCGGTTGACGATGACGCGCACCGGCAGGCCGGGGCGGCTGGGCAGCGTGGGCTGGATGTTCATGTTGCGCCGGGTCACTTCCTGGCCAACTTGATTGATCGTGTCCTGCGCGCTGTCGCGGCCGGCGATGATGACGCGGTTGCCATCCTGCCGGTTCTCGGGCGCGGCCAGTTCGGCGCCGACGCCGAGCAGCGTGGTCAGCACCGCGCCGGCGAAGATGCGATCCCAATGCCAATCGACACCATCCTCCAGGCCCGCGTAGCCGGCAGGGTCGGTGCCCACGAGGTTGTCGAGTTGGAATGATGACGTGTCGGGCAGGATCACCCGGTTCCACACCACCTGCACACGGGTCTGCCCGTAGCTCACCTGGCTGTTGTAGCGGCCGAGAATGCGCGAGCCCTGCGGGATCAGCAGGTGGTGTCCGGTGGCCGTGTCGTAGACCGGCTCCGTCACCGTGGCGATCACGTCGCCCGGCAGGTCGGAGTTGATGCCGGTCACCAGCGCGGCCGCGATCACCGTGCCGGCCATCACCTGGTACGGCGACGCGGGCAATTGCAGGTTGCCGGAATTACGGGTTTCCGTGGAACCGGCTTGCAGGAATGCTTCCTTCTGGTCCTGCCGGTTCTGCACGGCGGTGGGATCGGCCGGCTGCGCTGCCGTCGAAGCCGGCCCGGCGGCTAACGGATCGAAACCCGCCAGCCCGGTCAGTGGTGGCGCTCCCGCCACGGTCTGAGCGGGAGCGGCCACGGCGGCACGCTGTCCGCCCGTGCTGAAGAACACGGACGAAACCGCCGCTTCCTCGGCTTCCTTGAGCCGCGCCAGGCGCTCGGCCTCGGCCGAGTCATGGCCAGGCTGCTGGTAGCCCAGTGCCTGCTGCTCGGCGCGCAGCATCGGTCCGCCGAGGTCGCCGGGCAATGGCTCGCCCAGCACGGGCACCTCCGGCGGCAAGGGCGGCGGCAATTGCGAATAGTCGGCGGGCAAGCGGGCCAGCCCTTCGGAGGGCGAGACGCGATCGACGTTGTACAGCTCGGCCGGCTCATTCCCGCCCCGGCGCTGTGGCGCTTGCAGTGACCAGAGCGTCGCGCCCAGCACGGCGGTGGCTACGCCGCCGGCGAGCACCGCCAGCACGCGTCGGTTCAGGCGCGTGACCGGGCGCGGCTGTGCGCGCAGCGCGACCTGCTCCGGCGCCACCTTGGGCGGGGCGTCGGCCACCGGCCGGCCGGAAGCATTGTCCTGATCCATGCTCAGTTCCTCCGTGTGCCGTCGGTCCGCTCGATGCGCACCACGTCGCCCCTGTCGCCACCCAGGCGCAGTTCGGCCGCGCCGAACAGCCGGTCCACGATGTAGTACGGCGCGCGGAAGCGGTAATTGACCAGTTGGCCGTCGCCTTGCGCGCCGATCACGAACAGTGGTGGCAACTCGCCTTGGGCGATGCCGGCCGGAAACTGGATGTAGACCTTTTCCGTGTCGTCGAAGACACGCAGCGGCTTCCACGGCGGATTGCTGCCGCTGATCGCGTAGCGGAAGCGGATGTTCTCCAGCGTCAGGCCGGTATCGAGCGGCGCCGCTGTCTGCGCCGCCTGCGCCTGGCGCTGCAAGGCCAGCATGCGGTCGCGCGGATAGTCCCAGGACACCGACGCCATCCATGCGCGTTCTGTCGAGGTCAGCTCGATCAGATAGGTGCGGCGGCTGGTGGTGATGACCAGATTGGTTTTGAGGCCGGCGCGGATCGGCTTGACCAGCACGTTGACGCGCAGCTCGTCACCGCCGCCGCTCGACGTGTCGCCGACGATCCAGCGCACCGTGTCGCCGGAGGCGACCGTCACCAGTTCCTCGCCGGGCTGGAGGGTAATCACCGTGACCCGCTCCGGACTCGTATAGACCTGGTACAGTGCGCCGTCGGTAAACGGCCAGACCTGAATCGCATTGATGTAGCCTTCGCGCGTGGGCGCCATGCGCGCTTCCTCGTTGGCGCGGGATACGCGCACGCGCTCGTCCTCCGGCTCGGGTGTCGCCTGCGTTTCCGCGAGTTCGGGCAGCGGCATCAACTGTCCCGGCAGCGGCAAGGGTTCCGGCATCGCAACCACCTCCATCGGCAGAGGCGGTTCGGGCAAGGGCTGCGCCTGCACCGGCTCGTCGAGCGTGATGCTCGGTGGCTTGCGTGGCGTGGCGCAGCCCGACAGTGCGATGGCGACCAATGCAACAGCGAAAAAGTGGAAAGACGGTTTCATGGCCTGCCTCCTTCGGTTGAGTCGAGTTCCTGGCTCCACGACAAGCCGTTGACGTAGATGCCCAATGGATTACGGCGCAGCCGCTCTTCCGAGCGTGGCGTTTGCAGCACGATGGAGACCACCGCCGTCCAGCGTTCGGTGCCCGCTGCCGCGCCGTTGACATAGCGCTGTTCGGCCCATCGAATCTGGAACGATGTATCGCTTACGCGCACAACGCTGTTGATCTGTACCGTCACCGTCTCCCGACCAATACGTGTGAAGGGATCGTTGGCACGCGCATAATCATTGAGCACGGCCGCACCTCGGTCGGTGGTGTAGTCGTAGGCATCCAGCCAGTTCTGCCTGACCACGATGGGGTCGATGGACAGCGAGCGCACCAGCGTGACGAAGCGCGCCAAATGGTGGGCGATCTGCGCATCGTTGGGCCGGTACGGCGTGGCCGCTTCGCCGACGGCGCGCACTTGCCCGCCGTGGTCCACTTCCACCACGTAGGGCGTGACGATGGACTGCGCCGAACGCCAGACCAGACCGGCGGCCATCAGCAGCGCCAGCACCAGACAGCCAAAGGCCATCAGCCGCCAGTTCCTGGCCTGTGTACGGGCCGAGCCGATGCGCTCGTCCCATACCTGTTCGGCGGCCTGGTACGGCGTCGCCGGTTGCGGTGTGTCGGCGTAGCGCACCTGCGGTCGTTTGAATCGCATGGCAGGTTCTCCTTATGAGTTCGATGGATCGCGCAGGCTGGGGCCGCTGCCCGCGCCGCCGCCGTCGCCACCGCGCAGCGTGTGCGCAACGGTGGTGGCGGCATGGGAAAGCTGCTGGCGGCGTTGCAGGCGCCTGGCCCATGCGGGTTGTCCGGTGCCGGCGGATGCGGCTTCCGCGCTGCCTTGAGCCGTCGAGCCGGCAGCGGCATTGCTCGCGCCGGCTGTGGCAGGCGGGGGATTGATGGCGGCAGCGGCGCGCGCTTGCAGCGAACGCGCACCGGCAGACACACGCTGCCCGACCGACTGCGCGCCGGTCCGGGCGACGTTGCCCAGGCCGGCCGCCGCGCCTCTGAGGCCACCGCCAGCACCGGCGGAACCTGCCTGGAAAGCCGACCGCGCGCTGCTGGCGGTCGATGCCATCGAACGTGCGCCGCCGACAGCCATGCGGGCCGCACCCGGCGCCATGCGCGCGCCGGCCACAACGGCACCGCCGACTCCGGTGGCCGCCGCACCCACGGCAACCGCCGTACCGGCCGCGCCGAGCGTGGCGCCCGCCATCGCCCCGGCGCCGAGCTGCGGCGAACCGGACACCAAGCCAGTCGCGATACCCGGTCCGAAGATCCCGAGGGCCAGCAGCGACAGCGACGCCAGCATGATGACCAGCGCGTGGTCGATGGACGGTTCGGCCGGCGCGGCCTGGAACTCGGCGAACAGGCCGGTGCCGATGCCGACGATCACCGCCAAGACCAAGACCTTGACGCCCGAGGCCACGACATTCCCCAGCACCTTTTCGGCCAGGAACGCGGTCTTGTTCCACAAGGCGAACGGCACCAATACAAAGCCCGCGAGGGTCGTCAGCTTGAACTCGATCAGCGTGATGAAAAGCTGGATCGCCAGGATGAAGAAGCTGAGGATCACCACCAGCCAGGCGAGGAACAGCACGGTGATGACATCGAGGTTGGTGAACACGCCCGGAAAGCCGGTCATGTCTCCGATCTGTTCCATGATCGGCGCGGCGGCGTCGATGCCGGTCTTGGCCAACCGTCCCGGTTGCAGGAACTCGGCCTGCGTCAGCGTCGAGCCGGAAGCGGTCAGCCCCAGCCCCGCGAAGGAACGGAACACGATGCTGGCCAGCCAGTTGAAGTTGCCGATGATGTAGGCGAACACGCCGACGTAGAGCACCTTGCGGATCAGCCGGGCGATCACGTCATCGCCCTGGCCGGTGGCGTGGCTCATCGCCCAGTACAGGCCCGCGATGGTGATGTCGATCACGATCAACGTGGCGGTGAGGAACGCGATCTCGCCACCCAGCAACCCGAAACCCGAGTCGATGTAGTTGGCGAAGACGATCAGGAAGCGGTCGATCACCGCCACGTCATTCATGGCCTGTTCCTCAGTCGCGGTAGAACGGCACGGTCTGCGGCGTGTACGGCGTGCCCTCGCCGAGGAAGCGCCGCCGCACTTCGCGCGATTGCTCGGTGGCCGCCGCCTGGCGCGCCAGTTCCAGCGACGCGGCCCGGTCCTGCGTCAACTGGAGCTGCTGCGCCTGGATAGCCTGCTTGGCCTGCAAGGCCAGCAACTGGTTGGTCGCCTGCATGGCTTGCAGCGCGCCGTTGGCCGACTGGCTCTGGCCGACCAGATCGGCGAGCACGCCTTCGTCTTCGCTGAGGTTCTGGTACACCTGCGCCTGCACGCGCATCGCGGTGTGCAGGCCGTCGAGCGTATGGCGCCAGCGCTCGCGCGCGTCTTGTGCCATGCGGTCGCCGCTCACGGTCGCTGCGTATTCGTGCGGATACAGCCGGGCGAACTCCTGGTCCAGATTTTCCACCCGGTAGGCGAGTCCCTGCGCCTCAGCCATCAGGCGTTCGATGGTCGCCAGCGTCGAGCGCAGGCGATTGACCGTGTTGTAGTCCAATCGATCCAGATTGCGTGCCTGGTTGATCAGCATCTGCGCTTCGTTCTGAAGCTGCCGCACCTGGTTGTCGATCTGTTGCAGCGTGCGGATCGCGGTCAGCGTGTTCTGCACCAGATTGGTCGGGTCAATTACGGTCCACTGCGCCTGCGCGGCAGGCAACGTGCAGAACAGCACGGTGGCAACGGTCGCGAGAAGTGTCTTCTTCATGACGGGTTCTCCTGTGAGGGGTTGGACGCGGCAGGCGCGGACGGCAGCAGGTCGGCCGCCCAGTCCAGACCGCAATGGCGCAGCCACGCCCCCGCAAAGCCGGCGACACCGGCCTCCAGCAATATGCGGTCGATGTCACGCTGATCCTGTGGCGTAGACGCACCGGCGAAGGCCAGCGCGACCGGTCCCAGATCGAGATCGAACAGGCGATTGCCCAGCCGCGACTGGTAGTAGTAGTCGCGCTTGGGCTGCGCGGTGGCGACGATCTCGATCTGCCGGCTGTTCAGCCCGAAGCCTTCGTAGATCGTGCGAATCTGCGGTTCGGTGGCCTGCGGGTTCGGCAGGAAGATGCGGCTCGCGCAGCTCTCGATGATCGCGGGCGCGATGCTCGAATCCTTGATGTCGGCCAGCGACTGCGTGGCGAAGATGACGCTGACGTTTTTCTTGCGCAGCGTCTTCAGCCACTGGCGGATGCGCGCGGCGAACACCGGGTCGTCGAGGAACAGCCAGGCTTCGTCGAGGATCAAGAGCGTGGGCGCGCCATCGAAACGCTCGTCGAAGCGGGCGAACAGATAGCCGAGCACCGCCATCACGGCGGCGCGGCTCGCCATCAGTTCTTCCGTCTCGAAGCCCTGCACGTCGGCCATGCCCAGGCGGTCGTGGTCGGCATCGAGCAGACTGCCGTGGGCGCCGCCGAGCACGTAGGGCGCGAGCGCCTGGCGCAGCGTGTTGTTCTGCAACAGCACGGAAAACCCGGTCAGTGTGCGCTGTTCCACCGGCGCACCGGCGAGGCTTTCCAGCGCCGACCAGATGGCCGCCTTCTCGTCCGGGCCGATGCTCACGCCCTCGTGCAGCATCCGGCTTTCCAGCCATTCGGCGGCCCAGGCGCGGTAGCCCTCCTGGTCGATGCGCGCGAGCGGCTGGAACGCGATGTCGCCGTCGGTGCCGAGGTCGTAGTGCTCGCCACCCAGGCCGAGGATGGTGGCGCGCATCGAGCGCCCCATGTCGAAGGCGAAGATGCGCGAGCCGCGATAGCGGCGGAACTGCATCGCCAGGGTGGCGAGCAGCACGGACTTGCCCATGCCGGTGGGGCCGCACACCAGCGTATGGCCCACGTCGCCGATGTGCGTCACCAGCCGGAACGGCGTGGCGCCATCGGTGCGCGTGACGATCAAGGGCGGGCCGTCGAGGTGCGCATTCTTCTGCGGCCCGGCCCACACCGCCGACACCGGCATCAGGTGCGCCAGGTTCAGCGTCGAGACGATGGGCTGGCGCACGTTGGCATAGGCGTTGCCCGGAATCGACGACAGCCACGCATCCACCGCATTCAAGGTCTCGGGAATGGTGACGAAGCCGCGTCCCTGGATGACGCGCTCGATCATGCGCAGCTTCTCGTCGGCGACATCGGCATCGGTGTCGAGCACCGTTACGGTGGCGGTGACGTAGCCGAAGGCGACCTGATCGCCGCCCAGTTCCTGCAAGGCGGCATCCGCATCGGCCGCCTTGTTGCTGGCGTCGGTATCCCCCAGCGGCGATTCCTGCTGGAATATCGTCTCCCGCAGCAGCGCGACGACGTTCTTGCGTTTGGCGAACCACTGGCGGCGCAGGCGGCCGAGTTCCTTTTCCGCCTCAGACTTGTCCATGCACAGGAAGCGCGTGCTCCAGCGGTAGGTGAAGCCCAGGCGGTTCAGGTCGTCGAGCAGCCCCGGCCAGGTCGAGGTCGGAAAGCCGCGCACCGTCGCCACGCGCAGATGCGCATCACTCAGCATCGGCGCCAGCCCGCCGGTCAGCGGGCAGTCGGTCAGCAGCGCATCGAGGTGGAACGGATGTTCCGGCACGGCCACGCGGTGGCGCCGTGTGGAAATGGTCGCGTGCAGATAGGTTAGCGTCTCGCCGTCATCGAGCCAGGCAATCTCCGGCATCACGCCATCGAGCAGGTCGAAGCAGCGATCCGTCTCCGCCAGGAACGCACTCAGACGCTCGTGCCAGTCCACACCGCGCTGCGGCGTGTTCTCGTAGAGCAGCTTGGCGGCGCGTGCGCGGGATTCCTCCGGCGGCAGGTACACTAGCGTCAGGTGATAGGTGCTCTCGAAGTGGCTCTGATCCTCCTCGAAGGTGGCGCGGCGTTCTTCATCCACCAGCCACGACAACGGCTCGGGAAATTCCGAGTGCGGATAGTCGGCCGCTGCGAGCCGCTCGGCTTCCACGAACAAGGCCCAGCCGGAACCTAGCCGGCGCAGCGCGTTGTTCAGGCGCGCCGATGTGGCGATCAGCTCGCCCTGCGTCGCACTGTCGAGGTCCGGCCCGCGAAAGCGCGCCGTGCGCTGAAACGAGCCGTCTTTGTTGAGCACGACACCACGCGCCACCAGCCCGGCCCAGGGCAGCCAGTCGGCGAGCAGTGCGGGACGCTGGCGGTATTCGGTGAGGTTCAGCATGGCGGCGCCCTCATACATCCAGCAGCGGCTTGTGCTTGATGTGGCGTGCAAAGACCTGCATGAACTGCGGATCGACGCGCGCACCCCATACCGCCAGCGAGTGGCCGACGATCCACAGCACCAGCCCTGGAATCCACAGTTGCAGGCCGAGGCCCACGGCGGCGGCCAGCGTGCCGTTGGCGATCGCCACGGTGCGCGGCGCGCCGCCCAGCAGGATCGGCTCGGTCAGCGAGCGGCGCAACGGCACCTCGAAGCCAGTGGCGAAGTCGTCAGGCGCGCTCATACGACGGCCCCGCCGGAGAAGCTGAAGAACGACAGGAAGAACGAAGACGCGGCAAACGCGATCGAAAGACCGAACACGATCTGCACCAATTTGCGAAAGCCACCCGAGGTGTCGCCGAAGGCGAGCGCGAGGCCCGTGGCGATAATGATGATGACCGCGACGATGCGCGCCACCGGCCCCTGAATGGAGTCGAGGATCGCTTGCAGCGGCCCTTCCCAGGGCATGCTGGAACCCGCTGCGTGTGCCGTGCTGGCCGCCAGCAGGAACACCACGGCCAGCAGCAGCCCTTGCTGCGCCGGAGCGGTAAGGCAGCGCAGGCGCGCAAGACGGAAAAGCGGATTTACGGAAATGCGGAAAGCATGGGCAGGCGTCATGGCAGTTCTCCAGAGTGGGTTGAGGACGGGGATGGAAGCGGCGCGAGCGCGTCGTCGAGCTGGTAGCCGTTGCCGTCGAAACCGGTCACGCGGGCGACGGTCTGGACCTGGCGGGCACGGCCGCGTCCGGCGATGAAGACGATGACGTTCACCGCCTCGGCGATCAGCGCGCGCGGTGGGGTCATGGCGACTTCGAGGATCAGTTGTTCGAGGCGCAGCAGCGCACCGTGGGCGGAACTGGCGTGCAGCGTGGCGACCCCGCCCGGGTGCCCGGTCCCCCACACTTTGATGAGGTCCAGCGCTTCGCCGCCGCGCACCTCGCCGACGATCACGCGGTCGGGGCGCAGGCGCATCGTGGCGCGCACCAGCTCAGTCATCGACACCACGCCGGCGCGGGTGCGCAGCGGCACGTGGTCGCGCGCCGCGCACTGCAATTCCACGGTGTCTTCCAGCACCAGCACGCGGTCGTTGGTGGCCGCGATTTCGGCCAGCAGCGCATTGGCTAACGTGGTCTTGCCGGTACTGGTGCCGCCGGCGATCAGGACGTTCTGGCGCTCGCGCACCGCGTGGCGCAGGAACTCGGCTTGTTCCGCACTCAGAATGCCGTCGCTCACGTAGTCGGCCAGGCCGATCACGCCGCCCGCGCGCTTGCGCAGGGCGAAGGCCGGACCCGGCGCCGCCGGCGGCAGGATGCCCTCGAAGCGCTCGCCAGTCTCCGGCAGCTCGGCGGTCAGCAGCGGCCGGCCGCGATGTACTTCCGTGCCGACGTGTGCCGCCACTAGGCGGATGATGCGTTCGCCATCGGCGGCGGACAGCGATTCGCCGGTGGCGGCGCGGCCTGACGACAGGCGGTCGATCCACAGCGCGCCGTCCGGGTTCAGCATCACTTCCACCACGTCCGGGTCTTCCAGCGCGGCGGCGATCAGCGGTCCCATTGCGGTACGCAACATGCGGATGCGCCGATCCAGTGAGGTGGCCGAGGACGACGGCTGCTGCGGGACGGCGTTCATGAAGCCGTCTCCTGGGTCTGCTCCCGCGCTTCGGCGAGCGCGGCCGCATCGTCCGGCCGTTGCGTATCGGGCTGGATCTCGTCATAGACCTCGCGCACGAGACTGCGCCCGCGCAGCAGGTGGCGGCCGAGCTGTTCGATGAACTGCTCGAAACGCGCCTTGCCCTGCGCCTTCGCGGCTTCCTGATGCGCTTCCGGCAGCGGCGTGCTGACCGTCAGGTAGTAGCGCACATACAGCGCCAGCGTTTCGAGCAGGATGTTCTGGTCTCGCTCCAGCTTCTCGAACTGGCGCGACAGCCGATCCAGCCGTTTGGCCATCGCCGCTTCGCGCTGGTCGGCTGCGTCCGGCGACAGCCAGGACGCCAGCGCCGCCGCGACGATGGAGGACTTGGACACGCCTTTCTTCGCGGCCAGTTCGTTCAGGCGCCTGGCGTGGTCGCGCTCGATGAACAGGTTGAGGCGATGGCGGGAATGAAGCTGGCTCATAGTGGGATTCCGTCGTCGGGGTCGAGAGCGGCCAGCCGCGCCGCGCGCTGCAAGCGCGGATCAAGCTGGGACGGCAGAGGCAAAGGTGCGTCGTCTTCGTCATCGAGCAGCGCCAGGTCGCTGGCCGCGTGTTCGGGTGCGAGGTTGTAGGCGACGGCTTCGGACAACTCGGGCTGGCGGCGCGGTCCGCCTTCGTCGGCTGTGTCGGTGATGTCGGCGAGACCGGCAGCGGCCGGCGCGACAGGCATGGTGGGAATCGCCAAGGCGCTCCAGTCATCCGGTCTCGCGGCCGGCGCATCGGCATAGCGGCCCGGTGCGAGCACAGGCGGCGACAGCACGCGCCGCTTGAAATTGGCATCGCTGTAGTAGCGCAGCTTCTGCGCCTTGATCGGCGGATGGCCCGAGACCATCACCACCGCCTCGTCAGAGGGAAGCTGCATCACCTCGCCGGGTGTCAGCAGCGGCCGTGCCGTCTCCTGCCGCGATACCATCAGGTGCCCGAGCCAAGGCGCGAGCCGATGGCCCGCGTAGTTGCGCTGCGCGCGCAACTCGGTCGCGGTGCCGAGCGTTTCGGAAATACGCTTGGCCGTGCGCTCGTCGTTGGTGGCGAAGGTCACACGTACATGGCAGTTGTCCAGAATTGAATGGTTCTGGCCGTAGGCTTTGTCGATCTGATTGAGCGACTGCGAAATCAGGAAGGCGCGCAGGCCGTAGCCCGCCATGAAGGCCAAGGCGCTCTCGAAAAAATCCAACCTACCCAGTGCCGGAAACTCGTCGAGCATCAACAGCAGCTTGTGCCGACGTTCCACGCCGTCGCTGCCATTCAGAGATTCGGTGAGCCGCCGCCCGATCTGGTTGAGGATCAGGCGGATCAGCGGCTTGGTGCGGCTGATGTCGGACGGCGGCACCACCAGGTACAGCGACACCGGATGCTCGGCGGCGATCAGGTCGGCGATGCGCCAGTCGCAGCGTGACGTTACTTCGGCCACGGTCGGATCGCGGTACAGACCCAGAAAACTCATCGCGGTGGACAGCACGCCCGAGCGCTCGTTGTCGCTCTTGTTGAGCACTTCGCGCGCGGCGGACGCAACGACGGGATGCGGCGTATCGCCCAGATGATGCGTGGTCATCATCCGGTGCAGCGTCACCTCGAACGGGCACGCCGGATCGGAGAGGAAGTTGGCGACGCCGCGCAGCGTCTTGTCCTCACCCGCGTAGAGCACGTGCAGGATCGCGCCGACCAGCAGCGCGTGCGAAGTTTTCTCCCAATGATTGCGGCGCTCCAGTGCGCCTTCGGGGTCCACCAGGATGTCGGCGATGTTCTGCACGTCGCGCACTTCATGCGCACCTCGCCGCACCTCCAGCAGCGGGTTGTAGGCTGCCGACCTGGCATCGGTGGGGTTGAACAGCAGGCAGTGCGAGAAGCGCGAACGCCAACCGGCGGTGATGGCCCAGTTCTCGCCCTTGATGTCGTGGATCACGGCCGACGCCGGCCAACTCAACAAGGTCGGCACGACCAGCCCCACGCCCTTGCCCGAGCGCGTGGGCGCGAAGGTCAGGACGTGTTCCGGCCCTTCATGGCGCAGGTATTGGCGCTCGAACTGACCGAGGAAGACGCCGGCCGGACCGGCGAGACCGGCCGCGCGGACTTCGGCCGCGTCGGCCCAGCGCGCCGAACCGTAGGTGGTGACGCGGCGGGCCAGCCGCGAGCGCCATACCGACATGCCGATGGCGACCGCCACCGCCACCAGGCCGCTGGAACCGGCGATGGCGCCGCCCTTGAGGAAGACGTGGGGCGCGTAGGCGTCGAAGAAGAACCACCACTCGAACAGGCGCCACGGGTGATAGATTGGCGTGCCGAAGAAGTCGAACCAGGGCGCGCCCAGGCGTACCTGATAACCCAGGGCGGCGGCGGTCCACTGCGTGGCGGCCCACACCCCGGCGATCACGATGCCGAACACCGTCAGCACCTGACCGTACAGCACGCCTGTTGCCTGCATTCCGGCCTCCGAATATCTCCTGCACGTTGCGCGGCAAAGCGAGTGCCGCAGGTGTCAGGTTCGGTGCTGGATCAGTGCCGGTCAAAGACTGTTATCGGCAAAATGCAGGGCGAAAAATGCAATAGTTCCGGTCGGCGCGTGTGCCGGACAAACGCTGCGCACGAGAGCGCGCTGCGGCATGGCGATGAGCCGGACATTTTTTTCACCAAATACGTCGGATCAGAACCTCGGTTCTTCCGTCGGCGGTGTATAGGGCACATCGCCATCGCCCATGAAGCGCCGGCGTGTGGCCTCGGCCACCGCGTTGCACAACTCGTCGCCGAGCGCGGCCGGGTTGTCTCGGCATTGCTCGCGCAACTCGGCGAGACGTTCGGGATCGGCAATCAGCGATTCGACGGTTTCCGTCGGCGCTGACTCACCACAGGCGGTCATCATCAATGCAAGCAATAGCACCGTGAGTTTTCTCATGGTTTGATCTCCTTCGTGATGTCAGTGTGATGTGAAGGTGTATCCACGCCAATCGGACTGACCCGATCAATGAAGCGGCTCAAGGTCTCGGAGGGATCGACATTCCGCCGCAGCAGATAGGTGATGAGTGTCGGGGAACGGCCCGCCAAGGGACGGCCGACCACATCTCCATTCCGGCAGGCGATGACCTGCGAGGCACCGACCAATGCCAGCGCATAGCCTGCCGCCACCAGCGTCAGCATCAGTTCCAACGAAGTCACCTGTTCGGCGATAAGCGGGTCTGTGCCCGCTCGACGCAGGATGCGCGCGATCTGCTGCCCGTAACCTTCACAGGACTGCGGATCGCACATCACTAGCGGATAGCGCAGCACCTCGTCCAACGGAATGCGCTTGTGAACCAGCAGAGGGTGCCGCGCCGGCAGGGCGACCATTAGTGGATCACTCCACGCCGGCTCGGCCACAATGCCGTCCCCGACCTCGGCCGACTGGGCGAAGCCTACATCGTACAGGTCGTCGTGCAATCCCCTGATTTGCTGCGACAGCGGCACCTCGAACAAGCGGACCTCGATATCGGGATCGTCCTGTCGACACTGGGCAAGCAAGGCGCTCAGGCGTGGCGGCGTGATCCCGTCGGACAAGGCAACGCGCAGTTGGTCCAGGTAGCCGGCGGCGACGGCCTCGACGCTGTTGCGCGCCTGTTCCAGAACAGCGAAGACACGCCGGGCATGCTCCAGAAATACTTGGCCCGCGCGGGTCAATCGCGTGCTGCGAGTCGTCCGGTCGAAAAGACGAACACCCAGGTGCTCCTCCAACTCCTTGATAGCGCGAGACAACGGCGACTGCTCGATATGCAGGCGCTGGGCGGCATGTCCGAAATGCAGTTCCTCGGCGACCACAATGAAATAACGAAGATGGCGCAGCTCCATGTGTCTTGTCCTGAATTTATCAATGCCTCCGCTCGAAGCCATCAGGCTCAAACCGACGTTCTCTATAGGCAAGCAGCCGAAGCGCGTTGAACACCACGACCAAGGTTGATCCTTCATGCGCCGCGACGGCCGGGCCGATTCCCAATCCGAGAATCGTTGCAGGAACCAGCAGCGCCACGATGCCAAGGCTGATAAACAGGTTCTGGCGGATGATCGCGCGTGTACGCCGACTGAGTTCGACCGCAAACGGCAGGTGCGAAAGATCGTCCGCCATCAAGGCAACGTCGGCAGTCTCCAACGCCACGTCCGAGCCGGCCGCCCCCATG
>NZ_NYWI01000074.1:0-58426 GCF_002684955.1 Tistrella sp.
CACACGGTTCCATTCATCCCTCCCAAGCCAGCAACGTCGACAACGAGAGATTCAGACTTTTTCCGTCCTGTCACGCACAGTTTCACCCGATTGCCCTGGAAGGGGGCACCACCGCGGTTGCGAATGCGTCTCAGCTGTGGAAGACTGTGCCCCAGCCGTCGAGGGCCCGGTTCGGGCCTCCGGCAGATCTGAATGATCGAAGAAGGCCGTCCGCATGTTCGAGCCGCTGTGCTCCATGATGACCGGATCCCCGGCCATTACCGTCATGACCGCTGCACCGCTTGTGCCGACCCTTGATGGGCGCTCGGTGCCGAACGGCATGGCCGAAGCGCCGTAAGATTACCGACGGCTCCGCCGGGCCGCTCGCGGCCCTGGCCGGCGCGCCGGCGCCGATTTTCCATCCGATCCCATCCGTTTCCTGTCCGGTCCGGTGTCGGCTGCTCCCTTTGCTGAGCGGCCGGCCGGTCGCCCTGTGCCCTTGCCCTGCCTGACCGGGCAAGGGCACGGGGCCGGGCAGGGGACGCAGAGAAGGCAATTCCATGCTCGCACCCTTTCTGATCATGCTGCGCGAGGGGCTGGAGGCGGCCCTGATCGTGGGCATCATCGCCGGCTATCTGCGCCAGACCGGCCGGCGCGACCAGCTGCCTGCGGTCTGGGTGGGGATCTTCCTTGCCGCCGCCATGGCGCTGTTCACGGGCGCCGCCCTGCAGATGGTCAGCGCCGGCTTTCCGCAGAAGGCACAGGAGCTGTTCGAGGCCGTGGTCGGCATCGCCGCCGTGGTCGTGCTGGTGGCGATGGTGTTCTGGATGCGCCGGGCGGCGAAATCGATCCGCCGCGAGCTGCATGCCGGCATCGATCAGGCGTTGGCGGCAGAGGGCGGCCGTGCAGCCGGCTGGGCGCTGATCGGCATGGTGTTCTTCGCGGTGGCGCGGGAAGGGCTGGAATCGGTGTTCTTCCTGCTGGCGATCTTTCAGCAGAGCCGGGATGCCGCAGCCCCTCTGGGCGCGCTTGCCGGGATTGCGGTGTCGGCGGGGATCGGCTGGGCGATCTATCGCGGCGGGCTGCGGCTGAACCTGGCGCGTTTCTTCCGCTGGACCGGGGTCGTCATCCTGTTCGTGGCGGCGGGGCTGCTGGCCGGCGCGCTGAAGGCCCTGCACGAGGCGGGGCTGTGGAACGGGCTGCAGGGCGTGGTCTACGATCTGGGCCGGGTGCTGCCGGAATCGGGGGCCGTGGGCACGGTGCTGTCGGGGCTGCTCGGCTATCGCGAGGCACCGACTTTGGGGGAGGTGCTGGTCTATGCGGCCTTCCTGGCGGTGACGCTGATCCTGTTCCTGAGGCCGGCCGCCCCCGTGGCTGCGGCACGCCCGGTCGCGCGGGAGGGGTGAGATGAGCGGATCCGAGACCTCTCGTGCCATGCAGCTGGCGGTGGCGGGTGCCGCCATTCTTGCCATCGCCGGTGGTGCTGCCTTCTGGTATGCGACCGAGCAGAGCCGGCAGGCGGGCCCTGATCGGGCCGCCGATCAGGTGGTCACCGTCACCGTCGGGCGCTGCGATCCGCAGACCATCACCCTGCCCGGTGGCCGGCGCAGTTTCGAGATCGTGAATGCCTCGGACCGCCCGATCGAATGGGAGATCCTGGACGGGGTGATGGTGGTGGCGGAGCGCGAGAACATCGTGCCGGGCTTCCACCAGATGCTGACCGTGCAGCTCACCCCCGGCGATTACGAGATCACCTGCGGGCTGCTGTCCAGCCCGCGCGGGGTGCTGCATGTGACGGCCTCGGACGAGGCGGCGGCTGCGGCGTCGGAGGTGACGCTGCGGCAGTTCCTGGGGCCGCTCGCCGAATACCGGGTCTATCTGGTGATGCAGGGTCGGGCGGCGGTGAAGGCCGCGACGGCGCTGCGCGATGCCATCGCGGCCGGCGACCTGGAGGCGGCGCGCCGGGCCTGGACGGCCGCACGGCTGCCCTGGCGCCGGATCGAGCCGCTCGCCTATCGCATTGCCGATCTGCAGGCGGTGATCGATCCGCAGGCGGCCTATCTGGCCGGGCGCGAGGCCGACCCCGGCTTTATCGGCTATCACCGCATCGAATACGGGCTCTTCACCCGGGGCAGTATCGAGGGGCTGTTGCCGGTCGCCGATCGGCTGGTCGCGGATCTTGAAACCCTGAACCAGAGGTTGAAGACCACCGAGGTGACGCCGGCCCTGCTGCTGGCCCTGCCGGCCGACATGACCGGCCGGATCGTCGAGACCCGGCCGGGCGCCGCCGAGGGGGAGGTTGCCGACCAGGATCTGGACGAGCGTCATCTGGACGAGCTTGAGGCCAGCCTCGACGGCATCGCCAAGCTGACCGGCCTGCTGGGGCAGATCGTCTCGGGCGCCGATCCGGCGCTGGAGGCGGAGCTGACTGCCGCACTCGACCGGGTGGCGGGCGATCTTGCCCGCCTGCGCAAGGCCGATGCCGCGACCGCCGCAGCGGGGGAGGGGCGCGCCGCCCTGACGCGCGATCTGGCCGGGCTGAAGACGACCCTGGGCAAGCTGCCCCCCGTGATCGGGATAAGTTGAGATGACTGCAGAATTGAAACGGAAGGCCGGACCCAGCCGGCGCAGCCTGTTGATCGGCCTTGGTGCAGGTGCCGCCGCCGGTGCGCTGATCCGCCCGGCACGGCCGGCCGCCGCGGCGGTCTCCGCCCCCCGGGTGGATGACGCCCCCCACGCCCATCCGGGCAGCATGCAGGGGCGGGTGCCGTTCTACGGCGCCCATCAGGCGGGGATCACCACCCCGCGCCCGGCCAACGGTATCATCGCCGCCTTCGACGTGGTCGCCATGTCGCTGGACGATCTGGAGCGGATGCTGAAGGCCTTGAGCGCGCGCGCCGCTTTCCTCGCCACGGGCGGCCCGGTGGCGGCCCGCGATCCGAAATTACCGCCGGCGGATTCCGGCATTCTGGGGCCGGTGGTCACGCCGGATGATCTGACCATCACCATCGGGCTTGGTGCCTCGCTGTTCGCGCGGCCCTGGCTGGCGGGCCTGGCGCCCGCGAAGCTGACGCGCATGGTGGAATTCCCCAATGACGCGCTGGACCCGGACCTCTGCCACGGCGATCTGTCGATCCAGTTCTGCGCCAATACCCAGGACACCAATATCCACGCGCTGCGCGACATCGTGAAAAACCTGTCGGCCTTTCTGGTGCTGCGCTGGATGGTCGAAGGCTCGGTGCCGCCGGTCGCCGCCGCCGCCGACGGATCGACGCCCAGCGCCCGCAACTTCCTGGGCTTCCGTGACGGCTCGGCCAATCCGGCCTCGGGCGATGCCGCGCTGATGGACCGGGTGGTCTGGACCAGTGCCGCCGACGAACCCGGCTGGGCGCGGGGCGGCAGCTATCAGGCGGTGCGGATCATCCGCAACATGGTCGAGCGCTGGGACCGCACGCCGCTTGCCGAACAGGAACGGATTTTCGGCCGCAACAAGGTGACGGGCGCGCCGCTGGATGGCGGGCCGGGGGCGACGGAGCATGACGTGCCCGATTATGCCGCCGATCCGGACGGGGCGAAGACCCGGCTCGACTCGCATATCCGCCTCGCCAATCCGCGCACGCCCGCAAGCGCCGCCAATCTGATCCTGCGGCGGCCGTTCAACTATTCGCGCGGCGTGATGAAGAACGGCCAGCTGGATCAGGGGCTGATCTTCATCTGCTATCAGGCAGATCTGGAGCAGGGCTTCATCACCGTCCAGAACCGGCTGAACGGCGAGCCGCTGGAGGAATACATCAAGCCGATCGGCGGCGGGTATTTCTTCGTACCGCCCGGTGCCACCGATGCGGACGACTATGTCGGCTCATCGCTGATCCAGGCCGCCCGGCGGGCCTGATCGCCTTGCCGCGTCATACCCTTTACGAGAGATGCAGGAGGCAGCATGGCTGCAAAGCTCTTCACCACCGGTGCCCTGATCGTCGGTCTTGTTGCAGCGACGGCGCCGGCCGCGCTGGCGGCGGATCCGTCGCTCGATCTGGTCGGGCCGCTGTCGGCCTATAAGATCTATGTCGCCGAGAATACCGATCAGCTGGTGAGCGATACCGAGGCGCTGACGGCGGCGATCAAGGCCGGCGATCTCGACAGGGCCAAGGCGCTGTTTGCGCCCACCCGTACCAGCTATGAGAAGATCGAGCCGATCGCCGAGCTGTTCGCCGATCTCGACGGGTCGATCGACGCCCGCGCCGACGACTACGAGAAGGGGGAGAAGGACGAGACCTTCACCGGCTTCCACCGGATCGAATACGGGCTTTGGGAAACCGGCAGCACCCGGGGGCTGGAAGGCTATGCCGACCGGCTGCTGGCCGATGTGAAAGACCTGAACAGCCGGATCAACGCGCTGACCTTCCCGCCGGAAGCGGTGGTCGGCGGGGCCGCGGCGCTGATGGAAGAGGTGGCCGCGACCAAGATCTCGGGCGAGGAAGACCGCTACAGCCATACCGATCTCTGGGATTTCGACGCCAATTTCGCGGGCTCGAAGGAAATCTACGATCTGCTGCGGCCGCTGATCGCCGACAAGGATTTCGTGGCGCGCGTCGACGGCAATTTCGCCGATGCCGGCAAGGTGCTGGAGAAGTACCGAATGTCGGGCGGCGGCTTCGTCTCGTATGAGAAGCTGACCGATGCCGACCGGCGGATCCTGGCGGCGAAGGTGAACACGCTGGCCGAAGATCTGTCGACGCTGCGCGGCAAGCTGGGCCTCGCCTGACCTCACGGACGGGCATCTCTGGCGGCCCGGCGCATCCTGGTCTACACTCCGCGCCGGGCCTGCGGGCCCCCATAAAGAACCAGCCGCCGCGCCTGTGACCGATCCGTTCCGCCCCCAGCCCGTCGCCCGGGGATCCTGGCCCGGACCTTTGTCGCTGCCGGTTTATCCTGTGTGCGGGGGCGTGTCGCCTCCACCGACGCTGCATCGATCCGGCCGCCCGATGGCGGGCCGGGCGTGGGTGCACGTCCGCGACACGAAGGCATCGGAGCCCATGGATCTACCGGCCCTGTTCCGCCGGCATGCGACGGATATCGGATCATCCCTGCGCGCCCGCGGCGTTTCGGCGGATGTCGCCGCCGACATCACCCAGGACGTGTTCGTGAAGCTGCTTGCGGGCGGCGGTGGCACGGCGGTGCTGCACAATCCGCGCGCCTATCTGAAGCGCATCGCGCTCAACCTCCTGGTCGACCGGCACCGGCGTGAGCCGGGGGCGGCGCTGGTCGAGCTGTCGCCCGATCTGCTGGACGAGATCGCCGACGAGGCACCGGATGCCGAGCGCGCCGCCGCGGCCCGCCAGCGGCTGGCGGTGGTGGAGGCGGCACTTGCCGAACTGCCGCCGCGCACAAGGCGGGCCTTCGAACAGCACCGGCTGGGCGAGCGCAGCCTGGCTGAGATCGCAGACGAGCTTGAGGTGTCGACCGCCCGGGTCTGGGCGATGGTGCGCGATGCCTATGGCCATGTGAAACGCCGGCTGGACGAGCACGCAGAATGACGACGGCGCCGCCTGATCGCGAGACGCTCTGGCAGGAGGCTTTCGACCTTCTGATCCGCCGGCAGAACGCCCCCGACAACCCGGTGACCCTGCGGCTGATCGCCGAATGGCGGGCCCGCAGCCCCGTGCATGACGGGATCTGGCGCGAGGCGCTGGAGCTGCACGCCCTGACCGGCCGGGCCGTGGGGGCGGCCGGCCGGATCCCGCAGCCTCCCGCACGCCGGATCGGGCGGCGCGCCGTTCTGGCCGGCGGTGTGGCGCTTGCCGCCGGGGTGGCGGGTTTTGCCCTGATCCCGCGGCTGACTGCCGGGATGCGAACGGATGTCGCCGCCATCACCATGGTCGACCTTCCCGGCGGCGGTCGCGCCACGATCGGGCCGCTGACCGCCGTCACGCTGACCGCTGCCGGTGCCGATCTGCGTGAGGGGCTGGCCTGTTTCGAGCCGGCGGGGACCGCGCCCTTCACCGTGACCTCGGGCGGGCTGTCCCTGCGAAGCGAGGCGGGACCTGCCGTCTTCGACCTGGCCGTTGAGGGCGCGCTGCGGGTGGTGAGCGTCGAACGCGGCGGGGTGCGGCTTTCCGGTCCAGGCGGCACGGCCGTCTGCGCGGCCGGCGAACGGCTGGTGATCGACGGCAGCCGGGGGGGGGTGGCCCGAAGCCGGCTGGCCCCCGGCCAGTTCGCAGCCTGGCGCGAGGGTCGGCTGGTGGTGGAGGGGGAGCCGGTCGCGGCCGTGCTCGCCCGCATCGCCCGTTGGTATGACGGCCGGATCGTGCTGCTGGATGACGATCTCGGCGCGATGCCGATCAGTGGGGTCTATACCACGAGCGACCCGGAGGCGGCGGCCCGGGCGGTGATCCGCCCCTATGGCGGCCGGCTGCGCCGGATCGGGTCTTGGGCGATGGTGATCGACCGGACCTGACATCGCCGTCTTGTTGCGATTGAAAATAATTCGCAAATATGGGGTTCAAATCCGGGCCGGGATTCCGTCCAGGCTGACAGGAGGGTGGCGGTGCATCGGTATGCAGACCGAGGCCCCACCCCTGATCTGCTGCAAGAATGATTGGACGGACGTCACGATGGCTGGTCTTGGTGGACGGGTGCGGCGGCTGCGCCGGATCCTGATGATGTCGGTTGCCGCAACGGCAGCCATGAGCGGGGCGCTGCCGGGGCAGCCGGGGGTGGCGGTCGCACGGGCGGCAGAGCAGAGCTATGCCGTGCCGTCCGGCCCGCTTGCCCAGGCGCTGCAGGTTTTCGGCCAGCAGTCGGGGTTGCAGATCTCGTACATCCCGTCGCTGGCCGCGGGCCGGACCAGCCCGGGTGTCGCGGGCGAGATGGATGCGATGCAGGCGCTGGTGGCGCTGCTTGAGGGCACCGGGCTCGATTTCCGCACGGCAGAGGGGGGCGTCGTGACCCTGGTTCCTGCAGCGGCGATCCGGGGTGAGGCGCAGAAGCTGGATCCGGTGGTGGTCATCAGCACGCTGACCGATATCCGCACCATCGCGACCTCGACGGTGGATCGGGAGACGATCGAGCGGCTCCAGGCCAATTCGGTGCCGGAACTGCTCAACGATCTTCCGGGTGTCGATCTGGTCGGCTCTGCCAGGCCCGACGGGCATTCGCTCAACATCTGGGGGTTCGGCGATCATGAGGATGTGGCGATCACGCTCGACGGTGCCGACAAGAGCTTCGAGAAATACCGCCAGGGCACGGTGTTCATCGAGCCGGAGCTGGTGAAAGAGATCACCGTCGACAAGGGCTCGTTCTCCCCCCGCGGCTATGGCGCTTTCGGCGGCACGGTGGCGCTGACCACCAAATCCGCGTCGGACATGCTGCTGCCGGGGGAGACTATCGGCGGCTTCCTGAAGCTCGGCTACGGCGTCAACGGCAAGGAATGGAGCCGGACCACCGCGCTTTTCGGCCGTGACGACGACAGCGGCGCCGAACTGCTGGTCTCGGCCACCCGGCGCGACAACGACAGGTACCGGACGGCCGACGGGCAGAAGCTCAACCTGTCGGAAGGCGAACTGCTGAGCGGCCATTTCAAGGGCAGCGTCGCGCGCGAGGATCATTTCCTGGAACTGAGCGGCGCCATGTCGACCAGCGACGTGCTCGGCCCCTTCGCCGCCAAGACCGGCCAGATCGTGCCGTCGGATTATCAGATCGATCGCTACGGTTTCGAACAGGCGCTGGCCCGGCTGACCGTGCGGCGCCAGACCGATGACCGCTCGCTGTCGGGCAAATATGTCTACGATCCGGCCGACCCGCTGGTCCGCACCACCGTGCAGCTGTCGTGGTCCGAGACGAAGCAGCACGATAAGCGCCAGGTCGAGGACATCTATGTCAACCTGGGCCTTGGCGGCAATGAAAGCTGGCTGTCTTACGAGAACTACGGCGCCGAGATTTATAACGAGAGCCGCTTTGCGGTCGGTGGCCTGGAGACGACGCTCAGCATCGGCGCCCAGGTGAAGCACCAGGACCGCGACAGCATGGCCTATTCCTGGACGGACCGGAACGATCCCGATCGCAATTACGGCCATCTTCAGCCCTACAACATTCCGGCCGGCACCCAGACGATCTATGCCGGCTGGATGGAATACGAGGTCGATTTCGGCAACGGGCTGACGGTCACGCCGGGCCTGCGCTACGACCATATCCGCACCGACGGCGTGCCCAATGCCGCGGCCGATTACAGCGACCCCGCCAAGGGGCATGACTATTCGGCCGTGGTGCATAAGGGCTTTTCGCCGACGCTGAACGCGCTCTATCAGGTGAACGACAATCTGGCGCTGTTCGGCGGGCTCGCCTACAAGCTGCGCGCACCGCTGGTCGACGAGATCTACGAGGTCGGCACCAACCGGTCCTCCGCGCGCCAGCTGGAGGCCGAGCGTGCTTTCGAAAAGCGGATCGGCGCGGTGCTGACCTTCGGCGATGTCCTGGAGCCGAAGGACAAGGTGCTGACCCGGGTCCAGATCTATCGCAACGACGTGTCGGACAACATCATGCGGGTGTTCGGCTCGCCCAATGTCGGCCGCTATCCCGACCGGGTGCCGAGCCATCACAATCTCCGCGGCTTCTATACCCAGGGCGTGGAGCTGGAAGCCTTCTATGACAGCCCGCTCTACATCGCCGGCTTGAGCCTCGCCTATGCCGAAGGCGAGCATGAGGGATCGGTGCGCGACATCTATGGTGCCGATCAGCCGGTCTACGACATCGCGCCGTTCAAGCTGGTCGCCCAGTTCGGCCGCAAGATCCCGGAATACGCCCTGCTGGTCGGCTGGAAGGGGCTGTTCGTCGCCGGCCAGGACGACGTCCCGAATGATGCGTTGATCCCCTATACACCCTATCCGGCCAGCGCCGGCTATGGTGTCCACGACGTCTATGTCAGCTGGACGCCGCGCGACGGCCTGTTCGGCGGGGCGACCGCACGGCTGACGGTGCAGAACCTGTTCGACAAGGATTACAAGGCCTATTTCAACGGCTTCTCGGCCAAGGGGCGCAGCGTGAAGGCGGCGGTGGCCTACACTTTCTGATCCGCCAGCCGGGCCGAGACCCGGCGGACGGTCAGCACCAGCACCGGGCAGATCAGGCCGCAATAGCACCCCATGCCGGCGATCAGCCAGGGCAGGGGAATCCCGGCATCGACCAGCAGCCCGGCAAGGCCGGGGCCGGCGGCGGCGGCCAGCACCATGGCCGCCACCACCACCCCCCGCACGGCGCCCAGATGGCGGGTGCCGTAGACCTCGGGCCAGAGGCTGCCGAAAAGGGTGAGCGAGATGCCGTCGGTGATGCCGTAGAGCAGCATGAAGGCGAAGGCCGACCAGGGCGCCTCGACGCCGGCCAGAACCAGGCAGGCGGCCCCGAAGGGCAGCAGATAGACCGGCAGCAGGCGCCGCGCGCTTGCCCGGTCGATCAGATGGCCCGACAGCAGGACATTGCCGATCGCGATCACGGCATAAAGGGTGAAGGCCGAGGCGAAGACCTCGGGCGCCCAGCCGCGGGCGGCGGCAAGGCTGGTCTGGTGGAAGAAGATGGTGTTGCTGATGAAGGCGGGCGGCAGCATGCCGGCCAGCAGCAGATAGAAACACGGATCGCGCAGCACCTCGGCCCGCGACCAGTGGCGGACGGGTGGCGCGGCTGCGGCCGGACCCGCCGCCGCCGGCTGCCGGTCGCGGGCGGCAAGCCGGGCCAGCACCGGCCAGAGCAGCAGAACAAGGCCGGCCGCGACGATCCAGCCGAGGCGCCAGCCGATGGCGCCCGCCAGCACCACCTGACCCAGCGGCAGCAGCGCCTGACCGGTGTTGAGGCCAAGGGCCGCGATCGAGACCGCGCGGCCGCGCCCGGCCGCGAACCAGCGGCCGATGGTGGTATAGGCCAGATGCACCATCATCCCCTGCCCGCAGAAGCGGAGCAGCAGCAGGCCCGGGATCAGCTGGAGAAGGTGAGTTGCCGTGCCGGTCAGCACGGCACCGGCCGCGAAGGCGGGCAAAGTGAAGGCCAGCACGCGCGTGACCGGCATCCGGTCGACCAGCCCGCCGGTCAGTGCCAGCAGCAGGGCCCCGCCCAGGGTGACGGCGGTGTAGATCAGCCCGAAATCGCCCGCCGAAAGGCTGAACGCCGCCCGGATGTCGTTCCCCGACAGCGCCACGAAAAAGGTCTGCCCGAAAGACGAGGCGAACATCGCAAGATAGCCGGTCGCATACCAGCGGGCATCGGCGCGAAGCGGGGCCAGGATCGGCGGAAGGTTCGGGGCAAGGTTCGGGGCAAGAGGCACGCGGCTGGGGCCGGGGCGGCGGCAGGGACGGGAACCCGCAGCCTGCACCATCCGTGCCGCAAAGGCGATGGGTGATCCGTCAGCCGTCAGCCGCCGGTTGCGCGGTTCTCCTGCGCCCAGCCGCGCGGCGCGCGGCCGTGGACGCGCTTGAAGGCCGTGCCGAAGGCGCTTTCCGAGGCATAGCCCAGCCGTTCGGCCAGGGCACCGATCGTGGTACCGCCCCGGCGCAGCGCCGCCCGGGCCAGGCGCATCCGCCAGTGGAGAAGATGGTCGATCGGCGTGGTGCCGGTCGCCTCGGCGAAGCGCCGGGCAAAGCCCGATCGCGACATGGCGGCAAGCCGCGCCAGCTCTGCCACCGTCCAGTCGCGGCCGGGATCGGCATGCATGGCGGCAAGGGCCGCGCCGATCTTCGGATCGGCAAGCGCCGCAAGCAGCCAGCCTCCCTCTTGCGTCGCGCGGCCGGCATGGGCGCGCAACATGTCGATCAGCAGCACCTCGGCCAGGCGCCGGGCCACCAGATCCACCCCCAGATCCCCGGCCAGAAGCTCGGCTTCCAGCCGCGCCAGGGTTGCCCGCACCCCGGCCGCGCGGGGATCGGCCATGTCGATCTTAAGGAAGGGCGGCAGGATCCCGTGCAGCAGCTCGCCATCCGGGCGGTCGATGGTGAAGCTGCCGCCGATCAGCACCACCTCGTCCCCGCCACAGGTGACGCTGCCGCGCGCGGCGGCGGCGAACAGCGCCGATCCGTCCGCCGGCGGCAGCTCCGGATCGCTCGCGACCGTATAGCCGGGGGGAAGGGCCAGCAGGAAGGCATCGCCCGCCTGCAACTGCACCGGCGCGCCACCGTCGAGGGTCAGCCAGCATCGGCCGCGCAGCACGGCGTTGAACTTGACCAGCGGGCGGGGCCGGAAGGCCAGCGACCAGTCGCCGCCGGCTTCCAGCCGCACGAAAGCGGCCCCCCGCACGTCGAGCAGGCCGAGGATGCCGGAGAGGGGGTCGGTCGACATTGGACGATCTCGCCGAAACTCTGGATCCCGTCTCATAGCAACACCGAAAGCTGCCGGCTAGCCTCTTGGAAACCTATCGATGACGGAGGCGATGCGATGACGGATGGGATCGAGGGCAAGGTGGTGGTGGTGACCGGTGCCGGCAGCGGCATCGGCGCGGCGACGGCCCGCCGGCTGGCGGCAGGCGGCGCCAGGCTGGTGCTGGCCGGGCGGGGGGCCGCGCGGCTGGAACAGGTGGCCGCGTCGATTGCCGCCGATGGCGGCACGGTCGCCTGGATGGCCGCCGACGTCGCCACACGCGACGGGCCGGCGGGTCTGGTCGATCTGGCGCTCAAACGCTTCGGGCGGCTGGACGTGCTGGTCTCCAATGCCGGTGTCGCGCCGATCGGTCCCTTCGACGATCTGGCGGTCGACGACTGGGACCGGATGATCGACATCAATCTGCGCGGTGTGCTCTATGGCATCGCGGCGGCGCTGCCGGTGTTCCGCCGCCAGACATCCGGCCATTTCGTGACGGTGATCTCCACCGCCGGGCTGCGCATCGTGCCGGGGATGGGGGTCTATGCGGCAACCAAGAATGCGGTCCGCACGGTGATGGAGGGGCTGCGCCAGGAATCGCGCGGCGATTTCCGCGTCACCGGCATTTCGCCCGGCTTCGTGCGCACCGATCTTGCGGCATCGATGCCTGATCCGGGAAAGATGGCGGGCATGCAGGCCCGGATGGCGGAGATCGGCCTGGATGCCGATGCCGTCGCCCGCAGCATCGCCTTCGCGATCGCCGAGCCCGACGGGGTCGATATCGGCGATCTGGTGATCCGGCCGACCGTTCAGGACTGAGCCCCCTGCCTCCCCCCAATGGCCCGCCCCCAGCGGCCCGCACCATGGCCCATCCGGGTCATAGTGCCATCCGCGACGAGCTTTCAGACTCGGCCCCGGTTGCTGTGAAAAGAGGGGGCGGGGGCATGCGGGTCATCATCGTGGGCGGCGGCATCGGCGGCCTGGGTGCCGCCTGGCGGCTGAGGGCCGAGGGGCACCAGGTGGTGCTGCTTGAAAAGGCGGCCGAGCCGGGCGGGCGCTGCCGGTCGGTGTTCTGGCAGGGCGCCTGGGTTCCGACGGGCGCCTTCGCCTTTCTGGGCGCCGAAACCAATCTCGCCGATCTGTCGCGTGAGCTGGGGCTGCATGCACCGGACGACCTGCTGGACCTGACGGCCGCCCATCGCTGGAACGTGCTGATCCGCCGCCGCGAGGTGGCGGATTTCGGCGCCTTCGACCCGATGAGCGCCGCCCGCCATCCGGCGATCCCCTTTGCCGAGAAGGCCCGGCTGCTGGTGGCCCTGCCGCGGCTGGCCCGGCGGATGCTGGCGGCCGATCCGCGCGACCTGACCAGCGTGGTGGCCCTGGACGACGTCAATGCCTGCGAGCATTTCCGGCGTCTGTCACCTGCCTTCGTCGACTATTTCCTCGAACCCTGCATGGGCATGTTCTGCGGCTATGGCGCCGAGGATTTCTCCCTGGCCTGGACGGCCTGGAGTTCGGCCGGGCGGCTGTCCTGGGCCGGCAACCATATGTGGAGCTATCGCGAGCGTGGCGTCGGCCGGCTGACCTGGGCGCTGGGCCGGGCCTTTGCGGCCGATCCGGGCACCGACTATCGCACCGGCTGCACGGTGCACCAGGTGCGCCATGATGCCGACGGTGTGCAGGTTGCGTGCAGCCGGGCGGACGAGGCGCCGGAGGTCATCCGCGCCGATGCCGTGATCATGGCGGTACCCGGCCATCTGGTCGCCGGGCTGATGCCTGATCTGGATGCCGGGCGGCGCGGCTTCTTCGAGGCGATCGACTATGCCGGCCACCACATCGTCTATTACCTGCTGTACCGGCCCAAGGGCGATCTGCTCGACACCTATGTTCTGCCGGCGGCCGACGGCTTCCATCGCACCGGCAATATGCGCTTCACCGATCGCGGCGACGGCACCACCCTGGCGCATGCCCAGTGGAAGGATGCCGGCTGCCGGCAGCATGCCGATGCGACGGATGCGGAGCTGATCGCGATCACCTGGGGGGACATGGTCGAGGCGGTGCCGGGGCTGGCCGGCACGCGGCTGATCGATGCCTTCGTCTCGCGCCAGCCGGCGGCGATCTGCAAGCGGCCCAAGGGCTTCGTCACCCGGCTCAAGGCCTTTCGGGATCTGGGGCCGCTGCCGCGGGTGGCGTTCTGCGGCGACTATCTGACCAACAGCACCGTGGGCCAGGCCCATTGGTCGGGGTTGCAGGCGGCGTCGGAGATCATGGCGCGCGGCTGAGCATCCAGGCGCAGAGGGCGGTGCGGTTGGCGACCCCGGCTTTCGCGAACACCGCCCGCAGATGGTTTTTCACCGTCTCGGGGCTGAGGCCCAGCCGGCGGGCGATCGCCTTGTTGGTGGCGCCATCCGCCACCAGCCGGGCGATTTCGGCCTCTCGTGCGGTGAATGGCTGTGCGGCGGCGGGCAGGCGGCGATGGGCCAGGGCATAGCTCATCTCCAGCGCCGGAACCAGCGCGGCGGCGAGGCTGCGATCTTCGGAGGAAAAGTCGGGGGCATCCTGGTTGCGCACCAGGCTGAGTGCCGCCGCGATCCGGCCGTCCTGGCGGATGGCGAGGGTCAGCACATGGCGCGCGCCCGTGGGCCGGAGCAGGGTTTCGAAATAGGGCGCGCGCTGAAGCCCGTGCCCGGGCACCAGATCCGACAGCCGGACGACCGGCGGCGTGCCGGGTCGGCTGTCATCCAGCCAGGCGCGGATCGGGTCGTGGCTGCGGACCTGCTGGCGATAGGTCTCGGCGCACCAGCCGGGCCAGGCGATGAAACGGCTTTCTCCACCATCGCTGCCGCGCAACGACAGCACCGCGCGGGGCGCATCGAACAGGGCGGCGATCGACCGGGCGCCTGCGGTCGCAAACCCCCGTGGATCATGGGCACGGCCGAGCGCGGCAAGTGTCCGGCCCAGCCGGTCGGCATCGATCTCCATGGCAGCCTCTCCCTTCCATCGGGCCGGTCGGCGGGCGCCGGCTGCAGTATCATCCTGCATCGCGCGCACCTTCCGTCGGCGTCCCGTCGCGACTAGATTGACGCAGATCCCGATCCTTACGGAAGGCGGCAGGCGGCATGAATGCGGATTTCTGGCACGGCAAATGGCAGCGCAACGAGATCGGCTTCCATGAAGGCCGGCCCAATCATTTCCTGGTGAAGCATGCCGACCGTCTGGAGGCGGGGGCGGGCAGCCGCGTCTTTCTGCCGCTCTGCGGCAAGACCCGCGACATCGCCTGGCTGATGGGGCGGGGCGCCCGGGTTGCCGGCGCCGAGCTGAACCGCGGCGCGATCGAGCAGCTTTTCGCCGAGCTGGAGCTTGCCCCCGAGGTGACGGCGGCGGGGCCGCTGGAGCGCTTCTCCGCCGCCGGTATCGACATCTTCGTGGGCGACGTCTTCGCGCTCACCCCGGCGCATCTGGGGCCGGTGGATGCGATCTATGACCGCGCGGCGCTGGTGGCCCTGCCGGCGGATGTCCGGCGGCGCTATGCCGGTCATCTCCGCGGCCTGACCGGCGGCGCACGCCAGCTGCTGATCAGCTATGAATACGACCAGTCGCTGGCCAAGGGCCCGCCCTTCTCGGTGCAGGCCCGCGAGATCCATGCGCTCTACGGCGCGGACTACCAGGTTCAGGAGCTTGAGACCGCGCCGGTCGAGCGCGGTCTCAAAGGCTTGAGCGAGGTGGTCGAGCGCATCTGGCAGCTGACGCCGCGCGGGGATTGAGGCCGGGTTACGGCTTCGGGCGGAACACCCCGTTTTCGTCGCGCACCAGCGGTGCCGGCTGGCGCGGCAGCGGCGCGCCCGGCGCCTCGGCGATCGTCACCCCCTCCGGCCAGTCCGCCGGGGCGATGGCGACATAGCGGGCGAAGCCGCCGGAACCGCCTTCGGGCTTTGCGAAACCGATCGTCACCAGGGCGCCCGCCTCGGGCACCTTGTCGAGATTGGCGACGCCTTCGGCCTGCACGAAATCATTGTGCAGCAGCCAGTGTTCGCCCTCCAGCGTCGGCGTGGTGTCGGTGTCGAGCGGCTCGTGACCATGGAACAGGATCCTGCGTTCCAGGTGCAGGAATTTGAGCGCGTCGAGCCCGACCCCGGGGAAGGGCTTCTGGTTGAAGCGCGCCGTGTCGCTCCATTTTTTGTACCAGTCGGAGCGCACGAACACGACCGAGCCTTCGGGAATGCGGCCGTGCTTCGCCTCCCAGGCCTCGATATCGGCGATCTGGAGGTGATAGCCTTCATCGGCCGCCACCTTGCCGCTGATGTCGATCACCACCAGCGGCCGCACGGCATAGGTCGGCGGCAGATCGCTGATCGTGGCACCCAGCGGGTTCCAGTGCGAGGGCGGGTCGAGCTGGGTGCCGTACTGGTCGGTGGTCAGGTCATAGGCCGAGGCGACGAAGCCGTGCTTGTCGTAGGTGAATTCCTCGCCCGTCGCGACATAGCCCGGAATGTCCTGGCCCGCCACTGCCGGCTTGAACCGGGCGTTGGAAAAGCCCGGCCAGACCGGCTGCACCGGCGCGAAGGCATGGGTGAGGTCGATGTATTTCGCCGATTTCAGGCTCTCGTCATAGACCTTCCACAGCGAACCATCCCCGGCGAGCGCGCTGCCGCCCGCGGCGAGGAAGGTTGCGGCGGCCAGCGCCAGCCGTGTCACGAACCGCGTCGTCATCCTGCTCTCCTCAGCGCAAAGGATACCGGGGGATGCAGCTATCCTCGGGCATGTTGCGCATCGGTGTCGAGAGGCAGGCGCGGTCAGGCGGCGTCGGTGGCCCTGTGCGTCGCGAACAGCCGCCGGCCCAGGGCATGGGCGGTGTCGAGATGGGCGGCGGCCGTCTCTCCGGGGTCGGTGTCGACCATCAGCTCGGTGGTCGCCACCGGCGCGCCGCAATAGTCGAAGATGCCGTGGTCGATCTGGGTGCGCATGGCGCCGAAATAGCCGTGGCGGGCATAGGTGCGCAGATCGGCGCCGCCCAGCGCCACCAGATGCACCGGCAGCCGGCCCAGCAGCTTGCGGATCCCCTTGCCCGACCGGTCGTCATAGGCCCAGCCATTGCTGAACACCCGGTCGATCCAGCCCTTGAGCAGGCCGGGCATCGACCACCAGTAGACGGGATAGACCAGCACCAGGGCATCGGCCCGATCGATCCGCTGCTGTTCGGCACGGATATCGGCCGGGATCGGGGCCCGGCCGCGATGGGCGGCGAAATCGGCGGCGGAAAAGCGCGGATCGAAGCCTTCGGCCGCCAGATCGGCGCGGGTAGCGCTATGCCCGGCCTCCGCCACGCCGTCGGCAATGCGGGCGGCCACGGCATGGGTCAGGGAACCGGGATCGGGATGCGAGAGGACGATGAGCGCATGCATGGGGCGTGCTCTCCGGTGCAGATGGATGGGGGCAGGGGGGATGGATTGCAGATCGGGGGTAGGTGATATATACTTTTAGTAAGTTACTTTTGGTATATAGGCCATGTCAAGCGTCCCGACAGACCGTTCTTCCACACCACGTCGCCGCCTCAGCCGCGAGGACCGGCTGCGCCAGCTGCTCGACATCTCGTGGACGGTGATCCGCGACGAGGGCACGGATGCCCTGACCCTGGGCCGGCTGGCCGAGCGGGCGGGGGTCACCAAGCCGGTGGTCTATGATCATTTCGGCACCCGTGAGGGGCTGCTGACCGCGCTCTATCGCGATTTCGACGCCCGCCAGACCGCCACGATGACCGCAGCGCTGGAGGCAGGCGCCCCCACGGCTGCTAATCGGGCGCGGATCATCGCCGCCTGCTATGTCGATTGCGTGGCGGCCCAGGGGCGCGAGATCCCGGGCGTGCTCGCGGCCCTTGCCGGATCACCCGAGCTGGCGGCGCTGAAGCGGGACTATCAGCGCGCCTTTCTGGAAACCTGCCGGCAGCTGCTGGGGCCTTTCGCGCCGGGCGGCGACCTGCCGGCCGCCGGGCTCTGGGCGATGCTGGGGGCGGCGGACGCCCTGTCGGATGCCGCGGTGGCGGGGGATCTGACGACAGCGGAGGCGCAGGCGGAACTCCGCCGGATCCTGCTCGATCTGATCGCCCGCGGCGCGGCGGGCGCGGGCGGCTGATCAGTCCTGGTATTGGTTGCGGGCTGCGCGGATTGCGGCGTGGTTCTCGTCGGCCCAGACCACCAGCGCCCGCATCGGCTCCATGAACGACCGGCCGAGATCGGTCAACTCGTACTCCACCCGGGGCGGCACCTCGGCATAGACGGTGCGGCGCACGAAACCGTCCTGTTCCAGGCGCCTCAGGGTACGCGACAGCATCTGCTTCGAGATGTCGCCGATCTGGCGGCCCAGCTCGTTGAACCGCTTCGTCCCCTCCCAGAGGCTGGAGAGCACCAGCATGCTCCACTGGTCGCCGATCCGGTCCAGAACGTCGCGGATCGGGCAGGGCTCGTCCGCCGGGCGGTCCCAGGGGCCCGGCGGGTCGTTGCGCGGGGTGTTCCCGGCGGTCTGCGTTGCCATGTCGCCTCTCCCGGAAGGCCGCAAAGGTCACGCCGCAGTGACCAGATGACGCGAAGATGACTTCTTGCGCGGGATCAGGGTTTAGCATACCTCGGATCCACGGTCCACTTTCCGGACCGGGTCTTGAATGAAGACCACCCTCCATATCCGAGCGGAAGGATCCCTCAATCATGGCGAAGATCGCCCTCATCGGCGCCTCGGGCAATGCCGGCGCGCGCATCCTGAAAGAGCTGTCGGATCGCGGCCATACCGTGACCGGCATCGCGCGGCACCCTGAAAAGATCGCCGCCCTGCCGGGCGTGACCGCGGTTGCGGGCGATGTGTTCGACGTCGAGGGCCTGGCGGCGATCCTGAAGGGGCACGACGCGGTCGTCAGCTCGGTCCATTTCCTGGCGAGCGACCCCGACAAGCTGATCGCGGCGGTCCGCGCCTCGGGGGTTACGCGCTATCTGGTGGTCGGCGGTGCCGGCAGCCTGGAGGTGGCGCCGGGCAAGCGCCTGGTCGATCAGCCGGATTTCCCCGCCGCCTATCATGCCGAGGCCAGCAAGGGCGCCGAATTCCTCGACATCCTGCGCGGCATCGACGACCTGGACTGGACCTTCCTGTCGCCGGCGGCCATGTTCGTGCCCGGCGAGCGCACCGGCACCTTCCGTCTCGGCACCGATCAGCTGCTGGTGGGCGAGGGCGGCAGCAGCATCTCGTTCGAGGATTACGCCGTGGCGCTGGTCGACGAGATCGAGACGCCGAAGCATATCCGCCGGCGCTTCACCGTGGGCTACTGACCCGTCGCCAGCCCGCGCAATGCCTCCACCGCCGCGCGCAGGCCCCGGGTCAGGCGCTTGTCGCGGCGGATCACCACCGCCAGCCGGCGGTGCAGGCGGGGGAAGAGCGGCCGGACGGTGATGCCGGGCAGGGTGCCGCCCGGCACCGCCATGCCCGGCAGAACCGAACAGCCGAGCCCGGCGCCGACCATGGCCTTGATCGCCTCGACGCTGCCGAGCGACATCACCGGCCGGAGCGGCACCGCCGCCCCCGCGAACCAGTCGTCGACGATCCGCCGGGTGTTGCCGCCGGGCTCGAACAATAGCAGCGGCAGCCCCGTCAGGCTGGACGCGGCGACCCGTGCCGGCAGGGCCATCTCGGCCGGGGCGATGGCGACGAAATCATCCTCCAGCACCGGCGTGATCTCGAGCATCCGCCCCGCGGCCGGCAGGGTGACCAGGCCCAGATCGATCAGATTGTCTTCGATCGCCTTGACGATATCGGCGGTGTTGCCGGTGGTGACCGTGATCTCGGTGCCGGGAAAGCGGCGGCGCAGCTCTCCCAGCAGCGGCGGCAGCAGGAAGATGCAGGCGGTGGCGCCGGTGCCGAGCCGCACGCGCCCCGCATCGCCGGCGGCGTGATGCGACACGGCCTCGATCGCGGCGCCGACCGCGGCATCGATCTTCGGCGCATGGGCCAGCAATTCGGCGCCCGCTGCCGTCGGCCGGGCCTTGCGGCCGACCCGTTCGATCAGCGTGGTGCCGAGCCGGCGTTCCAGCTGCCGGATCTGCAGGCTGACCGCCGGCTGGCTCAGCCCCAGCCGTTCCGCGGCAGCTGTGAAGCTGCCGCAGTCGATCACGGTCAGGAAGGTACCCAGATAGTCGAGATCCAGCCGGTTCATCCGATAAGAATTCCTCATGCTCTGCATGATTTCCAGAAGCTTCTTTGATGCTCTGGCGCGCGCCATGATGGCGGGGCGGAGCGGGACGCGATGACGGCGCCCGGCCCGGAACCGGAAAGACCGATCCCATGGACATCGCCAGGATTTCGACGGCGGCCGCCCCAGGCGCGGCCTCCGCCAGGGTGGTCGTGCGCGACGCGACGCCCACGGACATGGCCGCCATCGCGGCCATCTACGCTCATCACGTCCGCCACGGCCGGGCGAGTTTCGAGGAAGAGCCGCCTTCGGTGGCCGAAATCACCGATCGCTGGCAGGGTGTCGTCGCCCGCAATCTGCCCTATCTGGTCGCCGTGCTGGGCGACCGGGTGGCGGGCTATGCCTATGCCACCCTCTATCGGCCGCGATCGGCCTATCGGTTCACGGTCGAGGATTCGGTTTATGTGGCGCCCGATCTGGGCGGGCGGGGCATCGGCACCGCCCTGCTGGGGGCGCTGATCGGGCGTTGCGAGGCCGGCCCCTGGCGGCAGATGCTGGCGGTGATCGGCGATTCGGCCAATGCCGGCTCGATCGCGCTTCACCGCCGCATGGGCTTCCGCCTTGTCGGCACCTTCGAATCGGTCGGGTTCAAATTCGGCGGCTGGCTGAATTCGGTGCTGATGCAGCGCCCGCTGGGCGAGGGGGATGCGACCCTGCCCGGCGATCGCGGCCGATGATCGCCCGGGGCATCGTCCTGCGTCTGGCCCTGGCCCAGCTCGTCGCCTGGGGGGTGAGCTATTATCTGATCGGCGTGTTCGGCACGGCGATCGCCGCCGATCTGGGCTGGGGCGCGGCCGAGGTGCATGGCGGTTTCGCGCTGGGCCTGGCGGTCCCCGGCCTTGCCGCGCCTTTCGCCGGCCGGTTGGTCGACCGGCATGGCGGGCGGGGGGTGATGATCGCAGGCGCACTCGCCATGACCGCGGGTTGCCTGCTGCTGGCGGCGGCCCAAGGCCCGCTGATTTATGTCGCGGCCTGGATCTGCCTGGGCCTCGCCATGTCCTTCACGCTTTATGATGCCGCCTTCGCCACCCTCGCCCGGATCGGCGGCCGTGAGGCGGGGCCGGCCATGTCGGCCGTCACCCTGCTGGGCGGCCTGTCGTCCAGCCTTTTCTGGCCGCTGGGCCAGGGGCTGATGCAGGCGCTGGGCTGGCGAGGTGCGGTGGTCGTCTATGCCGTGCTGGCGCTCGCCACCCTGCCGCTGCATCTGGGGCTGCCGGCCGGGCACGGGCCCTGCCCGGCCATCCTGCGGCCGGTGCCGGCCGCGCGCACGCCCCCGACTGCGCGCAGGCCCCTGGCTCCGGCCATGCTTTATGCGCTGATCATGGCGGTGGCGGCCTTTCTGGCGGCCGGCATGGCCGCCCATATGATCGCGATCCTGGCCGGGCTGGGGCTCGGGGCCCAGGCGGCGGTCTGGGTTGCCGCCGCCCGAGGGGTCGGCCAGTCGGCGGCCCGGCTGTGCGAGGTGGTGACGGGCGGTCGCAGCGATGCGAAGCGGTTGAATCTGATCGCCTGCCTGCTGCTGCCGCCCGCTTTTGCCGCCTGCCTCGCGGGCGGCAGTTCGGTCGTGGCGGCGCTCGGCTTCTCGCTCGCCTATGGTGGCGGCAACGGCCTCTTGACCATCACCCGCGGGACCCTGCCGCTGGTGCTGTTCGATCCCCGCCGTTACGGGCTGACGGTGGGTCGGCTGATCGCACCGGGCTTCGCCGCCGCGGCCGTGGCCCCCGTCGCCTATGCTGCGGTCATGGCGCGCTGGGGGGCAGAGGGCGCGCTGGTTCTGTCGCTCGGCCTCGGCATCATCGCGGGTCTGGCGGCGCTGCTGCTGTTCAGGGTCGTCCCCCGGCCGGCCTGATCGTTAATACTGCCGAAATGATGATGTCGGATCAGGGGAGATTATTTCAAAGTCCATCCGGGCGCATCTTGTGCGGCACCCAGGGCCACTCAGACCCAGGGCCACTCAGGCCCAGGGCCACTCAGGCAGGAGACGACAGATGAGCGGACAGGATCAGACGGCGCCGCGGGTTGCGATCGTGACCGGTGCCTCGCGCGGCATCGGTGCCGCGATCGCCCGGCGTCTGGCCGGGGACGGGCTGGCGGTGGTGGTGAATTATGCCGGCAATGCCGGGGCCGCCGAAGAGGTGGTGGCCGGCATCACCGATGCCGGCGGGCGGGCAGTGGCCTGCCGAGCCGACATCGCCCGCAGCGAGGACGTGACCGGCCTGTTCGATGCGGCGATCGCGGCCTTCGGCCGGGTCGACGTGGTGGTCAACAATGCCGGCGTCATGACGCTGGGCCCGATCGCCGGGATGACCGACGAGGTCTTCGACCGGATGATCGCGATCAATCTGCGCGGCAGTTTCAACGTGATGCGCGCGGCGGCGGGGCGCCTGGGCGAGGGCGGGCGGATCGTCAACCTGTCGTCCAGCGTGGTCGGCCTGCTGCAGCCGGGCTATGGCCCTTATGCCGGCACCAAGGCCGCCGTCGAGGCGATGACCATGGTTCTGGCGCGGGAACTGCGCGGCCGCGGCATCACGGTCAACGCAGTCGCCCCCGGACCCACCGCCACCGACCTGTTCCTGGACGGCAAGTCGCCGGAGCTGGTCGACCGTCTGGCGAAGCTGTCGCCGCTGGAGCGGCTGGGCACGCCCGGCGACATCGCCGCGGCGGTCGCCTTCCTGGCCGGCCCCGACGGCGCCTGGATCGACGGCCAGACCCTCAGGGCCAATGGCGGGGTGGTCTGAGGGGCTGATCCGGTCGGGCGGGTCAGATCGATTTGAGATGGGTGACCGTGCGCCCGCCACCGGCCGTGCCGGTGTTGACCGTGGTCGCCGGTTCCAGCAGCACCACCTCGCAGGGCTCGTCCAGCGCCACCGGGCAGTGCTCCACACCATGGGGCACGATGATGAACTGGCCGGCCGCCACCTCTTCGTCGCGGTCGCGGAATTTCATCAGCAGCCGGCCGCGGGTCACCAGGAACAGCTCGTCTTCGACCTCGTGGCGGTGCCAGACGAAGGCGCCGGACAGCTTGACCAGCTTCAGATGCATGTCGTTGATCCGCCCGCCGATGCGCGGGCTCCAGCAATCGTCGAACCCGGCGAAGGCGCGGGCGAGGTCGACGGTGCCGGCGGCGGAGGTCCGCCCCTCGGCTTCGGCCAGCGCCTTCAGCGCGGCGCCGAGCTGGGCTGAAAGCTCGGGGGCCGCCCCGGCGAAACTGCCCTCGATCGCGGCGGTGCCGATGGTGAAGCCGGCGGCACCGGCCGCGACCACGGCTGCCACCGCCGCCGGGCTGTCGATCGATCCGGCCACGATCACCGGCTTCGGGCCGATGGCCGCCACCACTTTCGCGATCAGCCCCGCGGCATCGCCCGGCCGGCGCCAGGCCAGCAGATCCACGCCCGAGACGCCATCCATGGCGGCCAGCCGGGCGGCATCGGCCACGATCTCGTCATCGCTGCCCGACAGCATGCTGGGATGGCCGGACACCGCGCCGGCAAAGGGCATATAGCGCAGGCCGTGGCCGGCGATCACCGGCAGCACCGCGTCCGGATGCCGGCCGCCGAGCAGCAGGTCGACGCCCAGATCGACCGCCAGCCGTGCCGCCGCCGCTTCGGCGGCGGGATCGAGAGAGACCATCTCCAGCACGCTTTCGGCGCCCGCGGCCTTGATGCGGGCATGAAGTGCCGCCAGACCGGTGCGGTCAAGCCCGACATCCTTGAAGCCGATCCGGCGGATGCCGAGCGCGGCTGCGGCGTCGACCAGGGCGTCGGCCCCGGCAACGGTGGCATCGTTGCGGGTTGCCATGAAGATCAGGCGGTCGGACATGGGGTCAGGCTCCGGTTCGGCTGTCGGCCGGCTGGCGGGATGCCGGGGCGGCGGGATGGCTGGATGCCGGGCACAGGCGGCGGGCGCAGGCGATGGCGGCCAGCAGCGGCGCCGGATCGGCGATGCCGCGGCCGGCGATGTCGAAGGCCGTGCCATGATCGGGGCTGGTGCGGATCAGGTCCAGCCCCAGCGTGACGTTGACCGCAGCATCCAGCCCGTCGAGCTTGGCCGGGATCATCGCCTGATCGTGATACTGGGCGACCACCACGTCGAAGCGGCCGCGGCGGGCCTGAAGGAAGACGGTATCCGCCGGCCAGGGGCCCGAGGCATCGATGCCCTCTGCCCGGGCGGCCGCGATGGCCGGTGCCAGGATCCGGGCTTCGGCATCGCCGAACCGTCCGCCATCGCCGGCATGGGGGTTGAGGGCGGCGACCGCCACCCGCGGGGCCGGAATGCCGAAGGCGCGTGCCCCCTGATCGGCGGCCCGGATGGCCGCGAGTTCGGTGTCGTGATCGAGCCCGGCCACCGCCTCGGCCAGCGCCATGTGCAGGGTTGCCGGCACCACCCGCAGATCCGGGCCGGCCAGCATCATCGCCGCAGGCCCCCGGCCGGCATGGGCCGCCAGCAATTCGGTATGGCCCGGCCAGGGCAGCCCGGCCAGGGCGAGCGCCGCCTTGTTGATCGGCGCGGTGACGATCGCGGAACCGCGTCCCGCCTGCACCAGCCGCACCGCTGCCAGCACCGCATCCACCGCGGCCCGCGCCGCCGCGGCATCGATCCGGCCAAAGCCCGGAAGCGGATCGAGCCGGCCGCTTTCCACCAGCCTGATCACCCCCGGACCGGCCGCCCCGGCCAGGGGATCGGTGACGATATCGATCCGCATATCGGGGGCCACGAGCCCGACCGCCCGCGCCATCACCCGGGCATCCCCCACCACCACGACCGGCAGCGGCCGGGCGGCACCCGCCAGCGCCTTCACGATGATCTCGGGGCCGATGCCCGCCGGATCGCCCATGCTGACCAGAACCGGTGCCGTCTCTGCCATCTCTCTCGCCCTTCGTGCCTGCTGCGGTGTCGGCCTCAGTCTAGCGGCGGGGCGGGCGGGGAAAAGCGATGGGTTCCGACCATAACTGGTGACAAAAGCTGACGGGTTTTGCTGTGGAAATGCGCTCGTCGGGCCTAAGCTTGCATCGCAAGCAACGGTGAGACGCCCAGGCAAAAATGAAACGATCCGAAATCCCCTCGCTCGACGATCTGCGCGCCTTCGAGGCGGTGGTGCGGCTGGGGGGTGTGCGTGCGGCGGCGGAAGAGCTGGTTCTGACCCATGGTGCGGTCAGCCGGCGGATCGGCAAGCTTGCCCGGGATCTGGGGGTGCGGCTGGTGGAGCCCGAGGGGCGCGGCATCCGGCCCACGCCTGAAGGGGCGGTGCTGGCCGCGGCGGCGCATGCGGCGCTCGATCAGGTGGGTGAGGCGCTGGCGCGGATCCGCGGGGCGGCCGAGGGGCCGGTGGTGCTGTCCTGCGAACGCTCGATCGCCATGCGCTGGCTGATCCCGCGGCTCGGCCGGTTCGAGGCGGATCATCCGGATCTGCGGGTGCATCTGTCGGTCGGTGGCGGCCGGCCGGATCCTGGAACAAGCGGCGCGGGGCTGGCGCTCGGGTGGCTGGCCCTCAGGCGGCTGGACTTTCCGGTCGAGCCGGGCTGGATCGTCGAGCCGGTGGTCGAAGAGGCGATGGGGCCGGTGGCGACGGCGGTTCAACTGGCGGCCTTCAGGGATGGGGATTATGTGGCGCTGGGGTCCACCACCCGGCCGCGGGGCTGGGCCGACTGGCTGGCCCTGCATCCGGCGGTGCCGCAGCCGCGCGAGATCCGGCTGTTCGACCATCATGTGCTGGCGGCCGAAAGCGCCGTCGCAGGGCTTGGGGTTGCGCTCTGCCCGCTGCTGGTGGTGGCCGACGACCTTGCGGCCGGGCGCCTGACGGCACCCGAAGGGTTCGCCGCCGACGGCTCCCGCTACGGATTGATCCGGCGCGGGACGCGGGGGGTGCCGTCGACGGCGGTGGCCCGGCTCGGAGACTGGCTGAAATCCGAGCTGGACCAGACGGTGCGCGAGGCTCAGGCGGCGAGCAGCTCCGCTTCGGCAAAGTCGTAATTCGCCAGATTGTCCAGGAAGTTGGTCACGTAATCCGGACGCCGGTTGCGGAAGTCCAGATAGTAGCTGTGCTCCCAGACATCGAGGCCGAGCAGTGTGCGGCCGTCTGCGGCCGAGAGCGGGTTTGCGGCATTCGGGCTCTTCGAGACGCCGAGCCTGCCGTCGGGCTTCAGCACCAGCCAGGCCCAGCCCGAGCCGAACTGGCTGATCGCGGCGGCGCGGAAGGCCTCTTTGAAGGCATCGAGGCTGCCGAAATCCTCCGTGATCTTCGCACCCAGCCGATCGGGCATGCGGCCGCCGGCCGGGGCCAGGCTCTGCCAGAAGATGATGTGGTTCCAGTGCTGGCCGGCATTGTTGAACACCGGCGCCATGTCCGCGCGCCCGGCCGAGAGATGGATGATCTCTTCCAGCGACTTGCCCTGCAGGCTTTCATCCCTGGCGACGAAACCGTTGAGGGCCGTGACATAGGCCTGGTGATGTTTGCCGTGATGGAGTTCCAGCGTCTCCTGGCTCATGCCGCGGGCGGCGAGGGCCGTGGTGCTGTAGGGCAGGGAGGGAAGCTCGAAGGCCATGGGATCCGGTCCTTTGGTGTGTCGCAATTAAGATTGCGACTCATTATTAATATCAGGTCGGATTGTCCGTGGCGCCTGGGAATATGTCAAGCGATGGCTTGTGATATCGCCGGTTCAGGCGGCGGGGCCGGCTGCATCCGGCGCGGCACCGGGGCGGGCCTCGATCCGGTTGCGCAGCAGTTCCAGCATTTCGGCCTGGTGGCGGGAAATGGTTTCGAGGTGCTCGATGCGCAGCTGATCGATCTTTTCGTGCAGCCGCATGATCTCGAGTTCCGCCTTGAGGTTGACCTCGTAGTCATGGGCGGCGGCGATGCGGTCCTTCGCCGCCTGGCGGTTCTGGCTCATCATGATGATCGGCGCCTGGACGGCGGCCAGCATCGACAGCATCAGGTTCAGAAAGATGAAAGGATAGGGGTCGAAGGCCAGATGCCAGAGCTGCAGCAGCCCGGCATTGAGCACCATCCACGCGACCAGCACGCCGGTGAAGCTCAGGATGAAGCCCCAGGACCCGCCGATCGCCGCCACCCGGTCGGCCAGCCTTTCCCAGCGGCCGGATTGTTCATCGGCGAGGTCCGAAACATCGCGGGAGAGATGGGTGTGCCGCGCGATGCCGGCCAGCACCCGGCGCTCTTCGGGTTCCAGGGCATCGGGGGTGCTGCCGAAATGGCGGCGGGCCAGTTCGGCAATGTCGATCGATTTCAGCGGATGGGGGGTCTTCATCGGGCGGCGTCTCCGGGGTCATGCACCGGCCGGCCCGTCTGTCGGGTCGGGAACCGGTGCATGACGAGACTGCCGGGTGCCGCGGGCGCCGCCAAGCGGCAAAACCATGCCGCCGGCGGCGAGGCCGTGGGTCAGGCGCTGCGGCGCAGCGGTCCTGCGCTGTCCGGGGCCAATCGGGCGGTGAAATGACGCAGCACCCTGGGCTCGTGCACGAAACCGAGCCCGGTAAGGTCGTGGGCACGGTCCTTCACCCGGATCAGGGCGTCGGCCACATAGTCCATATGGTCGTTGGTATAGACCCGGCGCGGAATGGTCAGCCGCAGCAGTTCCAGCTTCGACGGCTTCTGCTGCCCGGTTTCGGGGTCGCGGCCAAGCAGCAGCGATCCGATCTCCACCCCGCGCACGCCGGCTTCGACATAAAGCGCATTGGCCAGCGCCTGGGCCGGGAAGCGCGCGGGCGGGATATGCGGCAGCATGCGGGCGGCATCCACGAAGACCGCATGGCCGCCGGTCGGCGCCTGGATCGGCACGCCGCCTTCGATCAGCCGCTGGCCCAGATGGGCGACCTGGGCGATGCGATAGTCCAGGAAGGCCTCGTCCACCGCCTCGTCCAGGCCGACCGCAAGCGCGTCCATGTCGCGCCCCGACATGCCGCCATAGGTCACGAAGCCCTCCATCGGCACGCAGAGCGCCTGGACCTCGGCGAACAGGGTGGCGTCCTCGCGCACCGCGCACAGCCCGCCCATATTGACCATCGGATCCTTCTTGGCCGACATGGTCAGCACGTCGCCTTCGGCATAGATCGCGGCCACGATTTCGGTCAGGGCCGCATCGCGCCAGGCCGGGTCGCGGCGCTTGATGAACCAGGCATTCTCGGCGAAGCGGGCGCTGTCGATCACCACCGGAATGCCATGGGCGCGGGCCAGCGCCGCGGCGGCGCGGATATTGTCCATCGCCACCGGCTGGCCGCCGGCGCTGTTGCAGGTGATGGTGACGATCACGCCGGCGACATTCTCAGGCCCGGCCGCATCGATCCCGGCCGCCAGGCGGTCGAGATCGAAATTGCCCTTCCAGTCGAAGGGCCGACCGGTGTCGTAGGCGGCCGGCGTCAGCACATCGACCGCGCGCCCGCCCGCGAGTTCGACATGGGCGGCGGTGGTGTCGAAATGATGGTTGGACAGAAAAACCGGCCGCGCGGCGGGGTTGCCCGACCGCGCGCGGGCCCGGGCGATCAGCACCGGGAACAGGATCTGCTCGGCGCCGCGGCCCTGATGGGTCGGCACCACATGCCGATAGCCGAACAGCCGCCGCACCGCGGCTTCCAGCCGATAGAAACTGCGGCTGCCGGCATAGGCCTCGTCGCCGGTCATCATCGCGGCCCATTGGGCATCGCTCATCGCACCGGTGCCGCTGTCGGTCAGCAGGTCGATATAGACATCCTCGGCGCGCAGCAGGAACAGGTTGTGGCCGGCCTCTTCCAGGGCGGCGATACGGTCTTCGCGGGTGGTCTGGCGGATGCGCTCGACCATCTTGATGCGGAAGGGTTCGGGAATGCGGGTCATCTGATCGCGATGTCCTGACAAGCCGCCCGCCGCGGCATCACGCAGGATGCGACGGGCGGTGGGTCGTAAAGCTGTTGGACAAAAAGTGTGGCCGGCCCGAAATAGCCGCCTGCGGGCGCGATCAGGCCCGCGGGAAATCATAGGCGAGGACGATGTCCTGATTGTACCAGGCCTTGGCGCGGTCCGCCCGGCGGGCCGCGCATGACGGCGCGCCCGTCCGCGAACCGTTGCCGGTTCGACGGGAGCACCGTCTCCACGAAACCACCACCATCGGCATGGCGACCTTCCCAATCCGGGGGCACTGCTATCGCAAAGGTGGCGACGGAATGCGATCTCTGTCAAGGGGCAGGACAGCATGTTAAAACCGTGAAGCGCTGCCGTGAGATACAAGGACCATGACATATGGCGACGGCGACCGGTCCGGATAGCGGAATACTTCGCCCTCGTCGGCTGCGTCGGCCGGGGCTCAGAACCCTTCTCGCCGTCACGATGGCCGGGCTCGCCCTGACCACGGTGGTTCTGCTCGCCCTGGTGGTGGCAGAGGTGGCCGGACGGCGGCAGGCGGCCGAGATCGGCGACGGTCTGGACGAGCTCGCCTTCCAGATGAGCGACAAGCTCGACCGCGCGATGTTCGAACGCTGGCGGGACATCCGGATCATCGCCGCGCGGCCGGTGCTGCGGGGCGACGACACCACCGCCAAGCGGGTGGCGCTCGAAATCCTGCAGCAGACCTATCCCGATTACGCCTGGATCGGCTTCACTGATCCCCAGGGCAGGGTTCTGGCCTCGACCGGCGGCCTGCTCGAAGGCGAGGACGTCTCGGCGCGGCCGTGGTTTGCGGGCGCCCTCAATGGGCCCTTCGTGGGCGACGTCCACAAGGCCCTGCTTCTGGAACGGCTGCTGACCAACCCCGATCCGGGCACGCCGCTGCGCTTCGTCGACGTCTCGATGCCGGTGATGGCCGAGGGCGGGCTGATCGGCGTCGTCGGTGCCCATCTGTCGTGGAGCTGGGCCGACGACATCCGCCGGTCGCTGATTGCGCCGGGGGAAAGCCGCAGCGGCACCGACATTCTGGTCGTCGACAAGGATGGCGCCGTTCTGCTCGGCCCGCGCGCGCTCGAGGGGCAGAAACTCGATCTGCCGGGCCTGGCTGCGGGCACCACGGATCCCGGGCCGCGGGTCGAGACCTGGCCCGATGACGGCCGTGCCTATCTGACGGCCCTGCACCGCAGCCAGGGGTTTCGCGACTATCCGGGCCTTGGCTGGACGGTGGTGGTGCGTCAGCCGGTCGATCAGGCCCTGACCCCGGTCCGCGATCTGCGCCGCCTGATCCTGTGGGGGGCGGTCGCGATCGCGGCCACCGCCTGCGGCTTCGCGCTGTGGCTGGCGGCCCGCATCGCCTCGCCGCTCGACCGGTTGAGCCGGGCGGCCCGGCGGGTGGGGGAGACCAGCAGCCCCGACGAGGTGCCGCTCGACGGCGGCTATCGCGAGGTCCGGGACCTGGCCTGGTCGCTGCAGCGGATGATCGCCGCGCTGACGCAGAAACAGGAGGAGCTGGTCCGCGCCAATCTCGGGCTGGAGGCGCGGGTCGCCGAGCGCACCGCCGAGCTGACCGCCGAGATCGCCGAGCGCCGGAAGGTGGAGCAGGAGCGCGAGGATCTGATCCAGCGCCTGAAACAGATGGCCGAGACCGATTTCCTGACCGGGGTGATGAACCGGCGGTCCTTCTTCGACATCGCCGGTCGCGAGCTCGCCGCCGCCCGGCGCTATGTCCGCGCGCTGGCCGTCATTGTGCTCGACATCGATCACTTCAAGCGGATCAACGACCGCTATGGCCACGGCACCGGCGACGAGATCCTGAAGGGTGTAGCGAAACGGCTTGCCGATGAAATGCGTGCCGGCGACATTCTGGCCCGTTTCGGCGGCGAGGAATTCGTCATCCTGCTTCAGGAAGCCGATCAGGACGCCGCCGTCGCCACGGCGGAGCGGTTGCGCACCGCGCTGGCCGACAGGAGTTTCGGCCTGATCGACGGCAGCTGCCTGACGGTCACCGCCAGCCTGGGCCTGGCGACCGCCGATTTCGAGACCGGCAGCATCGACGATCTGATCACCCGCGCCGATGCGGCACTTTACCGGGCCAAGGAAGCCGGCCGGAACCGCGTTGAGGTGGGGTGAACCCGGTGTCATGTCATCGGCGCATTGCGTCGACTGCGCCGACGGTTCACCATACCGGGCAACGACCGGCCGGCCGGCGCATGGGGTGCCGGCGCGTGCCGGCACCGGAGGAACCGCACGCCATGACCGCCGACGACACCGCCTTCACCTTGACCGCGCCCGACGGCCACGAGATCCGGGTCCGGGCCTGGCTGCCCGAGGGCACGCCCCGGGGCGTGGTGCAGCTTGCCCATGGCATGGGGGAGCATATCGGCCGCTATGACCGGCTTGCCCGCCGGCTGACCGCCGCCGGCCATGCGGTCTATGCCGCCAATCATCGCGGCCACGGACCGGCGGCGGCCGAGGCCGGCACGCTCGGCGATTTCGGGGCGGCCGGTTTTGCGGCGCTGGTCGACGATCTGGCGGTGATCGCCGCCGATCTGGGACGGCGCCATCCGGGGCTGAAGCGGGTGCTGGTGGGTCACAGCATGGGCTCGTTTGCCGCCCAGGCCTTCATGACCCGGCATCCGGGGGCGGTGGACGGTGTGGCGCTGTCGGGCACCACCGCGGTCGACATGCTGGGCCAGGCCGCCGCCTCGGGCAGTTTCCGGCTGGAAGACCTGAACCAGACCATCCCCGATGCCCGCACCCCCTTCGACTGGCTGAGCCGCGATCCGGCCGAGGTCGATGCCTACATCGCCGATCCCTTGTGCGGCTTCACCGTCGCCGAGGCCTCGTTCGGCTCCATTTTCGAGGTCTGCGGCCCGATCTGGCAGCCCGAGGCGACCGCGCGGCTGGTGCGCGACATGCCGCTGCTGCTGTTCATCGGCGATCGCGACCCGGTCGGCGGCGACATGGTCTGGTTCGATACGCTGGTCGGCCGCTATCGGGCGGCGGGCCTGGCCGATGTCTCGGTCCATGTCTTCGGCGGCGCCCGTCACGAAACCCTGAACGAGACCAATCGAGACGAGGTGATGACGGTGCTGGGCGCCTGGATCGACCGGGTCACCGCCGCCTGAACCGTCAACCCAGACATCATCAACCCTGGCATCATCAACCCCGGCGGGTGCGGCGATAGTCGTTGGGGTCGATGCCGTGGCGCTGGAGCTTGTCGTAGAAGGTCTTGCGCGGCAGGCCCAGCGCCTGGATCACCGCCTTGACCTCGCCGTCATGCAGCGCCAGCGCGGCGCGGATCGCGCCTGCCTCGAACCGGTCCACCCGGCGGGGCAGGGGCAGATCCGGGTCGTCGCCCGGCCCGGCCGCGCCCGCGGGCAGGGGGCCCGAGCCCGGTGCGGTTTCGGCCGGGAGCCCCAGCGCCACCCGTTCGGCGAAATGGGCCAGTTCGCGGACATTGCCCGGCCAGTCATGGGCGGCGAGATGGCGATGGACGGCATCGTCCGGCGCCGGCACCGGCCGGCCGAAGCGGGCGGCCGCGCGCTCCAGGAAATGGGCGAACAGCAGCGGCACATCGCCCCGCCGCTCACGCAGTGGCGGAATGCGGATCGTCACCACGTTCAGGCGGTAATAGAGGTCGTCGCGGAACCGCCCCTCGGCCGCTTCCTGCAACAGGTCGACCTTGGTGGCGCCGATCACCCGAAGATCGACCGGCCGGATGTCGTTGGTGCCCAGCGGCTCGACCGTGCGGGTCTCCAGCACCCGCAGCAGCTTCACCTGCAGGCTTTTCGGCATGCTCTCGATCTCGTCGAGGAACAGCGTGCCGCCATCGGCATGTTCGATCCGCCCGACCCGGCGGCGCTGGGCACCGGTGAAAGCGCCGGGTTCATGACCGAACAGCTCGCTCTCGATCACCGTCTCGGGCAGGGCGCCGCAATTCAGCGCCACCAGCCGGGCGGTCCGCCGCCGGCTGCCGGCATGCAGCGCGCGGGCCACGACCTCCTTGCCCGATCCGGTTTCGCCCAGCACCAGCACGTCGACATCGGCGGCGGCGACCGCCTGCACGGTCTCGCGCAGCCGCTCCATCTCGGGCGTGCGGCCGATCAGCCCCAGCGCCGCCTCGGCGTCCAGGGCGGCCTTCAGCCGGCGGTTCTCCATCACCAGCCGGCGCAGCCGCGTGGCCCGGGTCACCGCATCTACCAGCGCCTCGGCCGGATAGGGTTTGGACAGGAAGTCCTGGGCGCCGCGGCGCATCGCCTCCACCGCCATCGGAATGTCGCCATGGCCGGTCACGAAGATCACCGGCAGGTCCGGATCCTGTGCCCGCAGCCGGTCGAACAAGGTGAGCCCGTCGATGCCCGGCATGCGCATGTCGGTGACCACCACCCCTGGAAACTCGCGGTCGACCAGCGCCAGCGCGGCCTCGGCCGAGGCCGCGGTCAGCACGTCGAACCCGGCCAGGTCCAGGGTCTGGGCATTGGCGATCCGGACATCGTCCTCGTCGTCGACGAAGACCACCTGTGGCAGCTCGCGGGTCATCCGGCCTCCGGCAGATCGATGATGAAGGTGGCGCCGCCCGTCGTCGCGGGCGGCTCTGCGGCAAGCGTGCCGCCCATGTCGCGTACCAGATCGGCCGAGATCACCAGCCCCAGCCCCAGCCCGTCGGGTTTGGTGGTGCGGAAGGGCAGGAACAGGGCCTCGCGGATATCGGGCGGCAGCCCCGGCCCGTTGTCCGAGACCAGGATCCTGAGCCGCGCCGTGCCGTCCCCGGCAATGGTGCGCGCGACCCTTATGGCGATCCGCGGTGTCGGGCGCCCCTCGACCGCGTCGATCGCATTGCCGATCAGGTTGACCAAAACCTGTTCCAGCCGCACCCGCTCCGCCACCACCCGCGCCGCGCCGGTCTCTGACGGGATGTCGCAGACCAGGTCGATGCCGGCGGCCCGGATCCGGTGGCCCAGCAGCAGCAGGGCGCCGTCGATCGCCTCCGTCACCAGCACGGGTCTGGGGGCGGTGCCGGCCTTGCGGGCGAAGCCGCGCAGCTGGCCGGTGATCGTGCCGATGCGCGTGGTCAGCTCGCCGATGCGGGACAGATTGGCCAGGGCGGCATCGGCCCGGTCGCGCTCCAGGAAGGCGCGGGTATTGTCGGCGAAGGCGCGGATCGCCGCCACCGGCTGGTTGATCTCGTGGGCGACGCTGGCGGCGATGCGACCCAGCACCGCCAGCCGCCCGGCCTGGATCAGATCGTCCTGCAGGCGCCGTGCGGCGGCCTCGGCCTGGCGGCGTTCCTCCATCCCGGCCTCGAGTGCCGCATAGGCGCGGGCCAGATCGGCGGTGCGGTCGGCAACCGCCGCCTCCAGCCTCTGCCGTTCCAGGGCGGCGCGGGCGGCCCGGCCTTGCAGCTGCTGGCGGCGATACAGCCCGGCGGCCGCCAGGGCCGCGAGCAGGGCGATGCCGGTGCCGGCCAGCGCGCGTGCATCGGCCACCGCCCGCAGCATCGCCTGGTCGGCCGGGGTCATCAGATGCAGGGTCCAGCCGATTTCGGGCATGGTCAGGCTCTGATGCAGCAAAACGGCATCATCGACGCGCAGCAGCGCCTGATCGCCGGCCGCGGGCGCGAAAGGCAGGGGGTCGAGCGGTGCATCGCCGTATTGCAGCCCGGCGCGGATCGCGGCCCGCATCTCTTCGGGCAGCGGCGTCAGGCTGCGGAAGCGCCAGCCGGCGACCCCGCTGACCAGAACCACGCCGCGGGCGTCGGTGGCGAAGACCCGTTCGGGCGCGCCGGCCCAGATCGCCTCCAGCCGGTCGAATTCGATCTTCACCACCATCACGCCCAGCCCAGGGCGCGGAACGGGGCCCCGATCGTCGTCGATCCGCCGGGCCAGATACATGCCCGGGCGATGGCTGACCGTGCCCATGGCGAAATGCTCGGCGGCGCCTTCGGCCATGGCCACGGCGTAATAGGGCCGGAAGCCGTAATCATTGCCCACGAAGCTGACCGGCGTCGCCCAGTTGCTGGCCGCCAGCGTCAGACCGTGATCGTCGATCAGGTAAATCACCGCGGCACGGGTGGCGCGGGTCAGCGCCTCCAGCTTGCGGTTCAGCCGGTCGCGGGCGCCGGTATCCTCCGGTGCCCGCAGCACCGCAAGCGCATCGGGATCGCGCGCCAGCACCACCGGCAGGGCGCGCTGCTTGTCGATCTCGGCGCCCAGCGTCTCGGCGTTCAGCGACAGCGAAACCCGCCCGGCCTGGCCCAGATCGGCCAGAACCTCGTTCCGCGCGATCCGCCCGGCCTGCCAGACCACAAGCCCGCCGATCACCAGCCACAGGCAGACGAATGCCGCCCAGACCCGGATCCGTCTCCGGCGGATCAGGCTGGCATCGGCGGGCCCGCCGGTGGCGGTGCCCGGGGGTGTGGGGGCGGCGCGGTCGCTCATGGCGCCAGTGTCCGACGAATCGCGTCCGCGCGCAAATCCACACATTGTGCGGAAATTCGCCAATTTCGCCGCCAATCCGGGCGGAGATCCGCACACTTCACGCAAAGTCCGATGGCGCATGCCGGGTATTCCACCAGGGAATTCAAGGATTTGTTCGTCCTGGTGCCGGCTGGCACGCCGATTGCCAACAGCGGCCTCCGGGTCCGCCGGCAGGGGATGGCGGGCCGGATTCCAAGATCGGCCGGCGCCGCACGCCGGCGAAAACCCGGAGGAGGACGCCGGCGATGGCACAGGGTCTCGCAGGGCAGGGCGCGCAGGCAGGCGCGGCCCGGCCGAAGAAAATTTATCAGCACCTCTACGTCCAGGTCCTGATCGCGGTGGCGGCAGGCATCGTGCTCGGCCATTTCTATCCGCAGCTGGGCGCGGATCTGAAGCCGCTCGGCGACGCCTTCATCAAACTGGTCAAGATGATCATCGCCCCGGTCATCTTCCTGACCGTGGTCACCGGCATCGCGGGCATGAGCGATCTTGAGAAGGTCGGCCGGGTCGGCGCCAAGGCGATGATCTATTTCCTGGTCTTCTCGACGCTGGCCCTGATCGTCGGGCTGGTCATCGCCAATCTCGTCCAGCCCGGTGCCGGCATGCATATCGACCCGGCCAGCCTGGATGCCGCCGCGGTCAAGGCCTATGCCGACAAGGCCCATGACCAGACGCTCATCGGCTTCCTGATGGGCATCATCCCGGCCACCGCTTTCAGCGCCTTCGCCTCGGGCGATATTCTGCAGGTGCTGTTCTTCTCGGTGCTGTTCGGCGTCGGCCTGTCGATGATCGGCGAGCGCGGCGCGCCGGTGCTTGGCTTCCTGAAGATCACCACCCAGGTCGTCTTCAACATCGTCCATATCGTGATGAAGGTCGCACCCATCGGTGCCTTCGGCGCCATGGCCTTCACCATCGGCAAATACGGCATCGGCTCCATCGCCAATCTGGCGATGCTGGTCGGCACCTTCTACATCACCGCCCTCTTTTTCGTGCTGGTCGTGCTGGGGGCAGTCGCCCGTGCCAACGGCTTCTCGATCCTGCGCCTGATCCGCTACATCAAGGCGGAGCTGCTGCTGGTGCTGGGCACCAGTTCCTCGGAATCGGCGCTGCCCTCGCTGATGGAAAAGATGGAAAAGGCCGGCTGTTCCAAGCCCGTCGTCGGCCTGGTCGTGCCGACCGGCTATTCCTTCAATCTGGACGGCACCAACATCTACATGACCATGGCGGCGCTGTTCATCGCCCAGGCGACCGACACGCCGCTGGGGCTGGGCGATCAGATCCTGCTGCTGCTGGTGGCGATGTTGAGTTCCAAGGGCGCCGCCGGCGTCACCGGATCGGGTTTCATCACGCTGGCGGCAACGCTGGCGGTGGTGCCCAGCGTGCCGGTCGCCGGCATGGCGCTGATCCTGGGCGTCGACCGCTTCATGTCGGAATGCCGCTCGCTGACCAATTTCGTCGGCAACGCCATGGCCGCGATCGTGGTCGCGCGCTGGGAAGGGGAGCTGGACCGCGACCGTCTGGCGGCGACGCTGGAAGCCGGGCGGGTGCTGGATGATGCCACCGAAGCGGCCCACGTACACATGCCGGCCCCTGGCCTTGCCCGTCCGCTTGCAGGCCCGCCGATCGCGGGGACTCCGATCGCGGGGACTCCGATCGCGGGGCCGGCCGAGTAAGGCCCGTCCCGCCAGACTTGCCCCGGGGGAAGGGGGCACGCGGCCCCGCCGGGGCGCCATCCGTCGGGGGAGGTGGATGGCGCCGGGCGGGGCCGCAGCTTTTGTGCCGGTGCGGTTCGCCGTCCCGAAGGCTCAGGGCAGCTTCTGGGCGGTCTTCGCCGCGTCGCGATCGCGGCAGCGCTTCACCCAGTCCGCGACATGGGGCACGCCCGACAGATCCATGCGTGCCGCCGCCAGCCAGTGGACGATGGCCGAGACATTGAGGTCGGCCACGGTGAAGCGGCCGCCGACCAGCCAGCCATCGCCCTTGGCCAGGGCCTTGTCGAGCACGGCAAGCGGCCGGGCAAGGCTGGCTTCCGCCGCCTCGGCGCGGGCGGCATCGCGGGCTTCGCCGCGCAGCACCAGGCGGTGCAGCAGCACGGTCAGCGACAGCGCCTCCAGATCGGTGACTGCCCAGAAGCTCCACTGGGCCATCAGCCCCGCTTCGGCGGCATTGCCCGCGGCAAGCGGCCCGCCGTGTTTCGCGGCCAGGTAGAGGTTGATCGCCATGGATTCGGTGATGACCACGCCGTCGTCCTCGATCACCGGAATCCGGAGATTGGGGTTGAGGCGGGCAATGTCGGGGTCGCTCGCCGCGTCGGCGATCTTGACCGGGATGTGCTCGTAGGCGATGCCGAGTTCCTCGGCCATCCAGAGATTGCGCGAGGTGCGCGACGCGCTCATCCCGTAGATCTTCAACGTCATGACCCGTGTTTCCTCCGTCGGTCGGGTCCCCCGGCCTTGCGCGGGGGTATCGTGGACGGCAGGACGTTAGCACGAGCCGCGGGCCGCGCGCATCGGCGCAGGTGGCCCGCGGGCCGGGGCCGGTCAATAGGGCTGGTATTCCCTGAGCCGCGCCCGGCGGAGCAGCAGCTCGACCAGGGTTGCGCGCAGCCGGCTGGTGAAGGCCTCCAGATGGCCGCGGCGGAGATGCTCGGCCTCGTCGTTCTCCACTGCGATCGCCAGGCGCCGGCCGATGAGGGCCAGTTGATCCAGGCCGAGCAGGGCGGCCTGGCCTGCGATCGTCCGCGCATCGTCGGCCAGCACCACGGGGTCGGCGTCGTGGGTCATCCGGCGGATGCGGTCGGTGGCGGTGGCCATGAAGCCGTCGAGCATCTGGGCCACACGATCCTGGCCCATCTGACGCTGCAGCCGGTCGATCGCCGCCATTTCGTCGCCCACCGCTTCGACCGGCGCCTCGGGATGCGGCGCGGCGGCCTGCGGCGGTGCGGGCGGCGGCGCGCGGCGGATCCGGGTGTAGCGCTGCAGCATCTCGGCCAGTTCGGACAGCTGGACGGGCTTGGCCATATAGTCGTTCATGCCGGCGTCGCGGCATTGTTCCATGGCCGAATCGAAGGCATTGGCGGTCAGCGCCACGATCGGTACCCCGGCCAGCGTCGGGTCGGTCAGGCCGCGGATGGCGCGCGCCGCCTCCAGCCCGTTCATCACCGGCATGCGCATGTCCATCAGCACCAGATCGATGCCGCCGCGGGCGGTGATGGCCACCGCCTCGGCCCCGTCTTCCGCCTTTTCCACGATGCAGCCCAGGCGCTTGAGCATGGCGGCCAGAACCTCGCGGTTCATCTCCACATCGTCTGCCACCAGCACCCGCGGGCCGCGCCCTTCGGCGGCGGGCGGCGGGGATGGTGCGGCTTCCGGACGGTCCAGCGCCGTGGCCGCCCTGCCGGTCTTGAGGGGGGTTTCCGGCAAGGCGACCTCGAAGCGGAACAGGGCGCCGCGGGTGACGCTGTCGTCCAGTTCCAGCCGCCCGCCCATGGCGGCGGCCAGCCGCGCCGAGATCGCAAGGCCCAGCCCGGTGCCGGTTGCCGCGGTCGCGGTCTCGTCCAGCTGCGAGAAATCCTTGAACAGCAGATGCCGGCGCTCGGGCGGGATACCCGGACCGTCATCCTGCACTTCGAAGCGCAGCCACCCGTCCTGCCCCCGGCGGGCCCGCAGGATGACGCGGCCATGGGGGGGGAATTTGACCGCGTTCGACAGCAGGTTCAGCAGCACCTGCTGCAGGCGCATCGCGTCGGCGCGGATGGCGTGCGGCAGATCGGCCGCGGCATCGGTGATCAGAACCAGGCCCTTGGCCGTCGCCTGCGGGGCGACGACATCGCTGACCACGGTCAGCAGGCCGCGCAGATCCACCCCGTCGCGCGGCTGCAGTTCCAGCTTGCCGGCCTCGATCTTCGAAAAGTCGAGCACGTCGTTGATCACGCCCAGAAGATGCCGGCCGGCGCTTGCGATCATCTGCACCCGCTGGCGCGGCCCCGGGCCCACACCCGGATCGCCCAGCAGCAGCTGCGCCGCCCCCAGAACGCCGTTCAGCGGCGTGCGCAGTTCATGGCTCATGGTCGCCAGGAAGCGTGATTTCGCGAAACTGGCCCGCTCTGCCGCCTCGCGCGCGCTTTCCAGCTCGGCCGCGTGGCGTTCGCCGTCTTCGACCACCATGCTCCACAGCATCGCGAAATTGCTGCCGACATAGAACATGCCGGCCAGCGCCAGAAAGCCGCTCTGGACCCAGGTGCTGGCCAGCACGCTGTCCATGTCGGGGCCCGCCAGCGTCGCCAGCCCCCGTGCCAGGGTCAAACCGCCGAAAATCGCGAAGACGATCCCGGCAGCGTGCAGCGACGGCCGCGCCCGGCCCCGGATGTCGTTGCGGATCGCGACCACCGCGCACATCAGCAGCAGCAGCCCGGATCCGGTGGAATAGGAGACGATGCGCGCCTTCAGGTCGGGGCTGGCGATGGTGAAGGCGAGCACCAGCCCCATCGTCACCGCGATCACCGCAATGGCGGGCGGCATCAGGCCACGCCGCCCGGTCAGGCGTTCGAAACTTGTAAGGTAGAGCGCCGAAGAGACGAGCAGCAGGCCGTTTGCGGCCAGTGTGGTCGGCAGATCGCCGGTCGCGAGGTTGAAAGCCAGCACCAGCGAGGCGATCGCCCGCGCCGCATTGCCCGCGGTCCACCACAGAACATGGGCCGGACCGCGCCGTGCCGCACTGACCGCGGCGAATCCGATGGTCAGGGTCACGGTGATCCAGGCGTTGTAGATCGCCAGTGTGACGATGTCCATCTTCCGGCCCCTTCGGCGTGTACGTCCTTCAGATCCTACACTGTCCCGAAAAGGGGTAAACAAATCGCGTATATCGCGAGCCGTCAGACAGAAAATCGACCGGATACCAGCCGGCGCTCATCGGCCCCGAAAGCGTGCAGGCCGGCCGCACGGAGGGTGATCCCGACCCTGTCGCCGACGGGCGGCGCCGGCTGATGATGGCGGACCACGATTTCGTCGCCGTCATCGACCCGCAGATGCAGGATCCGGCTGTCGCCCAGCTCTTCGATCATCCGGACCCGGCCGGTCGTCACCGCATCGGGGGCGTCGGCGGTGGTGATCGCCAGATCCTCGGGCCGGATGCCGATCCAGGCGGTGCCCTGGGGCAGATCCCCCGCCGCGGCCAGTGCCCGGCCGGCGGCGCTGGCGGGGGAGGCGATGTTCATCTGCGGGCTGCCCAGGAAGCGGGCGACGAACAGGGTGTCGGGGCGGGTGTAAAGATCGTGCGGCGGGCCCGCCTGCTCGATCCGGCCGCGGTTCAGCACCACCAGCCGGTCGGCCAGCGTCATCGCCTCCACCTGATCATGGGTGACGTGGATGATGGTGGCGCCCAGATCGGCATGCATGGCGGCAAGCTCCACCCGGGTGCCGGCCCGCAATGCGGCGTCCAGATTGGACAGCGGCTCGTCGAACAGGAAGACCTTGGGGTCGCGCACGATGGCGCGGGCGATCGCCACCCGCTGGCGCTGGCCGCCCGACAGCTGGGCCGGCCTGCGGTCCATCAGCTCGCCGATCTTCAGCATGTCTGCGGCCCTGGCGATCCGCGCGCGGATGTCGGCGTCCGAGGCCCCGGCGATCTTCAGGCCGAAGCCGATATTGCGACGGACGGTCATATGCGGGTAGAGCGCATAGGACTGGAAGACCATCGAGACGCCGCGTTTCGCCGGCGGCAGCTGATCGACCCGGTCGCCGTCGATCAGGATCTCGCCCGCGCTCGGTGCGTCCAGCCCGGCGATCAGGCGCAGCAGGGTGGATTTGCCGCAGCCCGAGGGGCCGACCACCACGGTGAAGCTGCCGCGCGGCACGGCGAGGTCCAGCCCGCGCAGCACCTCGGCCGCGCCATAGCGGCGGCCGAGGCCGCGAAGTTCCAGCATGGGGGGCAGATCGTCGGTCATGAGCGCGCGTCAGCCTTTCACGGCGCCCGCCGTCAACCCGGCCACCAGACGGCGCTGGAAGACCAGCACCAGCGCCACCAGCGGCAGGGTGACCGTGACCGAGGCGGCCATGATCATCCCCCAGGGCAGTTCGTGCTGGCTGCCGCCGGTCAGCAGGGCGATCGCGACCGGCACCGTGCGCATGTCGTCGGTGAGGGTGAAGGTGAGGGCGAAGAGGAATTCGTTCCAGGCGATGATGAAGGCGATCAGCCCGGTGGTGACGATGGCCGGCCACATCAGCGGCAGGAAGATGCGGATCAGGATGGTGAAGGGGCCGGCCCCGTCCATGATCGCGGCTTCCTCGATCTCGACCGGCAGTTCGCGGATGAAGGTGGTCAGCACCCAGACCGTGAAGGGCAGGGTGAACAGCAGATAGGCGAGCGCCAGGCCCCAGAGCGAATTGTAGAGGCCAAGCCCGCGGATCAACGTGAACATGCCCGAGAGCACCGCCACCTGCGGGAACATCGAAACCGCGAGCACCGCCAGCAGGATCAGCCGCCGGCCGCGAAAGCGGATCCGCCCCAGCGCGTGGGCGGCGGTCAGGCCCAGTGCGGCCGAGGCGGTCACCACCAGCACCGCCACCAGCACCGAATTCAGGATGCTGCGCCCGAAGGCGCCGGTTGCGAACAGGGCCCGGTAGTTGCCCAGTTCGATCGCCTCGGGCCACCAGCGGATCCGGAAGATGCCGCTGCCGCTTTCCATCGAGGTCAGCACGGCATAATAGAGCGGGAACAGCGACCAGAGCAGCAGCAGGACGACCGAGAGGCCGAGGCCGATGGCGGCAAGCGGGGTGCGGCGGGTCATGCGCCCGCCCCCCCGTGCCGGCCGCCGGCCGCCGACCGGTCGGGGCGGAGCACCGCCAGCCACAGGATCGTGACCAGCCCCACCACCAGGAAGAGCAGGGTAGAGGCGGCCGAGCCATAGCCCATGTCCTGGAACTGGACCAGCTGCTGGCGGGCATGGACCGACAGCGTCATGGTCGCCTCGGCATTGCCGGTCATGACATAGACCAGATCGAACACCCTGAGCGCGTCGAGCAGGCGGAAGACCACCGCCACCGCCAGCGCCGGGCGGATCAGCGGCAGGGGGATGAAGACGAAGACTTTCCAGGCGGGGATGCCATCGACCCGGGCTGCCTCGTAACAGTCGCGCGGCACGGTCTGCAGGGCCGCCAGCATCAGCAGGGCGACGAAGGGCGTGGTCTTCCAGACATCGACCAGGATCACCGCCGGCAGGGCGGTCGTGGCATCGGCAAGCCAGGCCACCGGCCGGTCGATCACGCCCAGCGCCATCAGCCCGGCATTCACGATGCCGAACTGGTCGTGGAGCATCCAGGCCCACATCTTGGCCGAGACCACGGTCGGGATCGCCCAGGGCACCAGCACGGCGGCGCGCACCCAGCCGCGGCCGGGGAAGTCCGCGTTCAGCACCAGGGCCATGGCGATGCCCAGCACCGTTTCCAGCGTCACCGAGGCGGCGGCGAAGATCAGCGTATTGGCAAGCGCCCGCCACCAGGTCGGATCGGCCAGGATGCCGTACCAGGCCCCGTCATAGGCTTCCAGATAGTTGGCGAAGCCGACCAGGCCGTAATCGCCGGGGGCGGTGAGGCTGGCATCGGTGAAGCCGAACCAGATGGTGCGGGCCAGCGGCCAGACCGCGACCAGCGCCAGCACCGCCATCATCGGCGACAGGAAGATCGCCGCGGTGCGGGCGGAACCGCGGCTGGCGGTGGAGGCCCTCGCGCTCACCAGCGTCCGCCGCGCGACAGGCGGCCGAGATCGCGATCGAGGCGGGTGAGGGCGGCTTCGGGCGTCATCCGCCCGGCCAGCGCATCCTGGGTGCGTTGCCAGACGGCGGCCGACAGCCGGTTATAGGCATCGCCCGTGGCGCGGGACGGCCGGGCGACCGCCGTCTCGAAAGTCTGGTAAAGCTGGCCGAAGAACGGGTTGGCGGCCAGAACCTCGTCGTCCTTGTAAAGCGCGGGGATGGTCGGGTTGTAGGCGGCTTCGACCGCGCGGCGCTTCTGCTCGGCGGCGCCGGTCAGGAACCGCACCAGATCGGCCGCCTCGGCCGGGTGCTTCGAATAGCGCGAGACCGCCAGATGCCAGCCGCCCAGCGTGCCGGTGGTCTTGCCCTCGGGGCCTCCCGGCGGCAGGGCGGTGACGCCGACCTTGTCCCTGACGGGGCTGTCGGCGCTTTGCGCCAGGGCCCAGGCATAGGGCCAGTTGCGCATGAACACCGCCTTGCCCGACTGGAACACGCCGCGTGCGGCCTCTTCGTCATAGGTGAGCACGCCTTCGGGCGAGATCTTCCCCACCCAGGATGCGGCTTCGGTCAGGGCGGCCAGGGCCTTGGGGTTGTTCACCGTCACCCGGCCGTCGGCATCGACGATGGTGCCGCCGCCATAGGCGTCGATCCATTCCAGCGCATTGCAGGTGAGGCCTTCATAGGCCCGGCCCTGCCAGACATAGCCCCAGAGATCGGTCTGCCCGGCCGCGCGTTCCTTCTGCTGGATGTCGGCGGCGATGCGGGTGAGATCGGACCAGCTTTCGGGCGGCTGGTGGCCATATCGGTCCAGCAGATCCTTGCGGTAGTAGAGCACGCCGGCATCGGTCCACCAGGGCATGGCGACCAGCCGGCCGTCGACGGTGTCGTTCTCGATCAGGGCCGGGAAATGCTGCGCGGGAGCATCGCCCATATACGCCGACAGATCGACCAGATGCGGCGCCAGCATGCCCGGCCAGACCACGTCGATCTGCAGCACGTCGATATCGTCGGCGCCGGCGCCCAGGATCTGCTGATAGAGCGCGAAGCGTTCATTCGAGGAATTGGGGGTTGAGACGATCGCGACCGTGTTGCCGGTCGTCTTCTCCCAGGCGGCGACCCCGTCGCGGCAGAGCGACAGCTCGACACCGACCGCGCCGCAGGAAATGGTGAGCGAGACACCCTCGGCCCGGGCGTCCCCGCCGGTGCCGGCAAGGGCCGCCGCCCCCAGCAGCATGCCCGCCGCAACCGTGATGCGGCGCATGTCCCGCCGCGTCGTCATGACCATCGGTCCAGATCCGCTTCTGAATTCGCCGGTGTGCCCGTGCCGGCCTCGTCATCCTCCGAAACATCCATCGCGACCACGTGATGTCGCGCTCAACTCTGCGCACGACCAGCGGGGGCCGGGTCTTCACCCCCGTCTGGCGGACGGGGGCAGAGACCCGGAAATCTCACGCGGGCGATCCCTTTTGTTCTATCCCGATCGGGCGGAAAGTCCACCCTGTATCTGGTGTCCATCACCCGTGGATTTCGGCTTCGGATGCGCAAACACCCCTTCAAGCCCCGTGCTCTCGATCGTGGTGATGTCGCCGTCCCGAAGCGGTGAGGAGCCCTGCTGCCGCGTGATCATGCTCGTCGGAAAGGCAAGGGAAAGGGCGCGGCGCAGATGCGCGCCAGGTCCCATATGTCCGCGACCCGATATCGTCCGAAGCACGATCGCCGCCGGTTTTGCCGTCGGCAAACCCAGGGCGCGGCAGGCGAACAGGGCGCCCGCATCGAGATGATCATCCGCCTGGAGATCGATCAGCACCACAGCGTCGTCCGCTGCTGCGAAACGCGATGTAAGGCATCGCCAGCCATCTTCATCACGCGGCAGACCGCGCAGATCCATCAACGGGCCGCTGGCCGTCATCGCAGGCATGTCGACGCCCGGCAGCATGGCTCTGGCCAGAGCGGTCGCCTGCACAAGGTGACGTCTTCCCTGCGGGTCGGTCACGATTTCCAGTTCCAGCGCGGGGCCGCCCAGTCGTCGGTGCAAGGACGCGATCAGCGCCGGCAGCCCGGCGAGGGCAGCCGTGAAAACCGGTTCGGTGCAGGCGGTGACGGGGCCAGAGAAGCAGCACCGACGGTCGGCTGTGGCAAGATCGGCCATGATCCCACGCGGGCCGACATGAATGGTGCCGTCGGTTACGACGTCGACCCGGGTCATCATGACCAGTCCGGCGCCTGCCCGATCCCGGCGGAGTGGTACGCCCGCGAAGCGGAAGGCAAGCGCGGTATAGGGCTTCCACAGGCCGGCAATGCACCGCGCAAGGCCCTGCGCCAGACCATCGGGCGCCGCCTTGTCGACGAGCGCGGTGGAATCGATGCCCGGCATGCGTTCAGAGGCGCCCCCCGGCCAATGGAGGCTGGTGCGCAGGATCAGGCCGCTGCCGGTGTCTGACAGGCAGGTATCCGCCAGGCCGGGGTCCGGCAGAATTGTGGCCCGACCGGTCGCCTCTGTCAGTTCCCGAGCCATCATACGGCATGCCGCGAGCACGTTTGTCGGGGGCTGGTCAGTGCGCGCATATGGCGGCTGAGACCGTGCGAGAGCCCCGATCCGGCGCAGATGCGCAACGGTTGCGGAAGCAGGGATCGCGACGAAATCCGGCACCGTCCTGTCTCGTCCGTCGTCGCCGGCCGCCAGATCCAGAAGTGCGGCAGCCTTGGCGCCGACGATCTCTTCAAGGTTTTCCGTCATGACGGTTCCCCGCACCGCAGCAGCCGGACCAGCAGCGCATTCAGCGGCACGGCGATGTCATGGCGGGCTGCAAGCCGCGTGATGACGCCGTTGCGCATCGCCCATTCGGTGGGGCGGCCTGCCTGCCGGTCCCGGGCGATCGATGGCAGATGATCGCCGGCTCTGCTCAGGGCCTGCGCCATCAGCCGATTGCCGGGGGCCGGCTCGATCGCGGCGCCCTCGGCACGGGCCACGGCTGCGGCCTCGTCGATCAGGGCGATGCAGGCCTGGCGGGCTTCAGGCCCGCCGCAGCCTGCATAGCTGAGCCCGGTAAGCGTGGCGACCCCGCCGACCGCGGCATTCACGAGCAGTTTTTCCCAGGCGATCGTGATCCAGTCCCGGCTGGTGGTGACGTGGATCGGACCTCCGGTGAAAAGGTCCGCAACCCTCCGTCCATCCGGCCCCTCAGGCAGCAGGATCTCCGGGTGGCGGCCTTCGATGACAACCCTGCCCGCCGCCACACGCCGCGCCGCAAGCAGGAGCACGGCCGGGAGCACCCGCATCGTGGGCGGCAGCCCGGCTGCCTGCAATGCCGGCACGTGATCCAGTCCGTTTCGCAGGATCACGACCAGGGCATCAGGGGCTGCAACCTCACGAAGGCGTCGGATCGTACCGGCGTCATCGACCGCGCGCGTGGCGACCATGGCAACGGCGACCGGGGCCGCCGGCCTCTGGTCCGGGAGCAGAAGATCGGCAGTGATCGGATGCTCGGGTCCATCGACGGCCCAGCCGAGGACGTCAGGCACTCTCCGAAGGCAAAGCATAACCCGCCGGCCTGCGGCGTCGAGTGCTGCCGCAGCTGCGAGGCCGATGGCCCCGGCGCCGATGACGGCGACAACCGGGCCTTTCGTCGGAACCGGGCCTTTCATGGGAAGAGTTCCGGCGGCAGCGGCGTGCCGGGTGTCATAAGGGACATGGCGAGTGTCCATATCCAGGCCCCATGTCCGGCATCGATGTCGGGATAGTGATGTGGTGACAGAAAGACCAGAAGGCGCTTCAGAAAGAACGGCGCAAGGCGCTCCGCGATCCTGTCGTCGCCCGTCAGCCGGATATAGTGGCTGACCAGGCTGCGCCGCGCCAGATCATGGGCCCACCGGACGTCCGGGGGGCCGATCGCACCGAAGATGGCGTGGTTGACCAGCAGGCAGGCAAGATCATCCGCCGGGTCGCCGTACCCGGGGAGGCGCGCGCCGATGACCCTGATCTGATTGCCGGCCAGAAACAGGTTCCAGGGGTGATAGTCCAGATGGATCCGCGTCAGACGGTGCGGTCCGGTATCGAGCGTGATCCGCCAGGCGATCAGCGCATGTTCCACAGCGGCGCGTCGGCTGGTCGCCGCTGGCCCGAACCTTTGCGCCCCATCGATCAGTCTCAGGCTTGGGATCACGAGGCCGTCCCGCAGAAAGCGGGCATAGAGTGCCCTCTGATCGCCGGGTGGGGCCACGGCGTGAATTGCTGCAAGATGAGCGGCAAGTGCCGCCGAATCCCGACGAATTCCGGCCTCGGGGGTATCTGCGCGCAGGCCCGTCATCCGATCGGCATATCTCGTACCTTGCAGGCCCTCCTCGACCAGAATCAACGGCGCACCGGGCCGCAGATCGGTCCGGAGCAGGCCCTGGTCATCCGGGCTGGCCGCTATGGCACGGGCGTGGCCCGGAATGTTGTCATAGCCTGACGGACGCCAGAAGACCTCGCGTGCCCGATCGGCAGGCAGGGTCTCGGCATACAGGGCTTCGTCAGGGGCTTTCAGGAACAGGGTGCAGGGGCCGTCGCCCGACACCGCTTCAATCCGCAGGCTGTGAGTGATCCCGTGGGCCTTGACCGGATCGTGTTCTGACAGATTGACATGCCGCACACGCAGATCCGTCGGAAATAGCGGTCCGGCCACAGGATGCAGGGCACGGGACCAGCGGGACGGATCGGTTCCATGCAGGACGACAAGCCGGTCGATTGCGGTCCTATCCGGCATGGCTGATCCCCCAGCGGAGGGCCTGACCCCCGGGGGGCAGGCCGTTGCGGGAGGCCCAGCTGATGAAAGGCTCGGGCCCGTCCGCTCCGCTGACGCGGAAACGCGGCGTTCCGCGGCGATCCAGCCGCCGATGCATGATCTCGTAAGCGGTCCTGATTCCGTCCGTCGGGAAATGGCCATTGGCCGTCGCCTCGAACCGCATGTCTATGCTCCAGCGCACCTGATCGCCCCGGTTCTCCGTGGCGGCGTGGATCAGCAAGGGATGAAAGAACAGAACATCTCCCCGCTGCATGGGCAGCAGGTGCGCCGGATGTCTGCGCGCGGCGTCTGCGGCGATCTGCCGGATGTGGTCCTGTCGGGCGGGCGTGGACGGGCGGATGTTGTCATCCGCCGGCGGGGCTCCGGGAAGGGCGCCGCGTCGATGGCTGCCGGCCGAGACGGCGAGGCAGCCATCTTCCAGCCCCGTATCGACAAGTGGCAGCCAGACCTGAACCATGCAATCCGCCATGGCCTCGACGCCGGCACCGTAGAACTGGGTGTCCTGGTGCCATGGCCAGGTCCGCGGGAAGGGGGCCGGGCTCGGCAGCATGGGCCGCAGATGGCCGTTGCCCTGGCAGGTTATCTCGGGCCCGAGCAGGTTCCGCAGGATGTCGACGAAGCAGGGGGACGTGAAGAGTGCATGAACTTCGGCGCAGATCAGCAGGGGGTCCCAGGCGCGTGTATTGATTCGGGCGGCCCTGCCGAGCAGGGAGATCAATCCCGTTTCGAGTGATGTGTCCTCGCCTGCCCGGCTTTCCTGTCCAAGGGCGTATCGGCACCGGGCGATCTGCCCGATTTCCGCCCGCAGCCGCTCGCGAACCGCGTCGGTCGTTGCGGGGGGAAGGCAGTTCCGTATCAGAAGATATCCTTCGGCCAGAAAGGTTTCACGTGGCGTCACCGGCGCCTCCATCGTCCATCGCCACCAGCCCGGCGGCTTCCGGCCAGCTTCCGGCGTGGCGGATATTGACTGCAATTCCCGGAGCCGTTGGCGGTGGTAAGCCGGGATCGGCGAAGAGGACCGCAAGTTGGAGGAACGGCATCCGCGCCAGAACCTCGAAACGGTCGTCGATCATGTGGGTCAGACCAAGCTGCCGGGCGATGACGGCCTTTTCGGCGAGGGTCTCCGTGAAGTGAACCCTCTCCGGGACCAGGCCGATCGCCTCAGCCAGCCCGCTTTGCCATAACCAGGCAGCAATCAACGGGCGGACGGCCGGCTCTGCCTTGGAAATAATGTGGATCCGGTCGCCGAAAAACGGCTTCAGGACGGTGTGCATGACCACATGGACATCCGGCATCGCGACGAGGGCGGCCGCTCCCCCCTCCGGCGTCGCGGGCAGGCGCCCCTCTTTGAGGTGCAGCCGGCAGAGAACGCCACCCACATCCACACCCAGACAAGGCGGCCTGCCGAGGGCTTCGGAGATGGGGGCTGCGGCGAGGATCTGTGCGATGCGGTCCTCACGCCCCAATGCACGGTAGAGACGGGACAGCGCCGACACCCCCATCATCGGCAGTCCCGAAGCGGAGGACCGAAACGGCTGGTGCGGGAGAATTTCCGGCGGTTCGCCCAAAGGAGCGGGATCCGGCAGGCCGGGCCGCGACGCGGAGAGGCCGCAGATGGCATCGACCGTGATGCCGCCGATCCGGGCAACTGTCCGGATCGAGACGAGCTGCGGGCTCCGGAACCGTTCGGGCGGCCGGCCTCCAAGCAGCTCGGCGATCCGGCCCGCATCCGCTTCACCGGCAAAGATGTCCAGATCATCGGGCAGAAGATCGGCGCCATGATAGGCCGCGGCGGCGCTGCCGCCGACCCTCCAGGAGATGTCCCGTCCTGACAGGCGTCGAGCGATGTCCTCTAGGATGGCGAGCATGGGGTCGGCAAGAGGCACGGTCGGTCTCTCCGGGGCGGCTTCTTCAGCTCATTGCGGGGGTCGGGGTCAGCCGGGTTGCGGGATCAAGGCCGAAGAAACGACAGGGCGTGTCGACCAGGATCTGCCGCCGGATGGTCTCGGGGAGCGTTCCCAGCATCTCGGTCAGCCACCGGCGTGAATGCGGGAAGGTGGTCACCGAGTGCGGAAAGTCGGAACACCACATCAGCATGTCGGGCGTCGGCAGCCACTGTCCGCCCTCGATATCCGCAGGCTGCAGAAGGCGGGCGATCACCGGGTCCTTGAAAAAGCTGAACCGGAAGTGGCGTCGGACATAATGGCTGGGAGGCGCGCTGATCGGAAAGGGCATGGCCTCACCGAACACGGCGTGGTTGTCGTCCATCATGAACAGGACTTCGGGCAGCCAGCCGGCATTGCTCTCTGCGACATAGAAGACCAGATCGGGAAACCGGTCGAACAGGCCATCGGCGATGGTCGCACACAGGAAGGGCAGAATGGCAGGTACACAGCCGCGCATAAGAACCGTGGCCGGATCGAAACGGCCTGCAGCGGAACTGACCAGCATCGGATGATGACGGTCTCCGACCGCGACATGCACCGTCAGCGGCATGGCCAGATCGATCGCCCGTCGCCAGAAGGCGTCATCGGCCGGAGAGGGACGTGGACCACCGGCAGGGAACTGGCTGAGGCAGACCGCCTTCAGCCCCAGCGACCGGCAGTTTTCGAGTTCCGCGATCGCATGGTCGACGGGGCCGACCGGTATCAGCCCTACACCGATCAGCCGATCGGGAGCGGTGCTGCAATAGTCTTCGGCGAGCGAGATGTTGTAGGCACGGATGATCGCCCGGTAGGCGCGCTGATCGCCGATTCCTTCGATGAAGCGGGCAAGGAAAGCGGGTGGGAACAGGACTTCTGCATCGATGCCGTCCGCATCCTGTTCATGCAGGCGTTGAACCGGTCCGCCGGTTCCCGGCTTCGGCCGGCCGTGATCATCCAGATAAGAGGCGCCGGTGAGCTGCAGCCGGCCACCGCCGGAAATGTTCGTGCCGTTGTGGATCAGCGGACTGCCCTCGATCAGCCAGGCTTCGCCTCCGTCGGGAAGCTGCAGCAGGCGGGGGGCGAATGGACGGTAGGCGGCAGGGATGCGTGCGAACCACGCCTCTGCCGGGGTCTCCAGATGGCCGTCCGCCGAGATGACCGTGTATCTGCGCATGGCTGATGTCATCCTTGATCCGTAGTCGGGCTTAATCCGTGATCAGATCCCGGCCACAATGTGTGGCCGGATCGGTGCGTGTGATGCCGAAGCGGGCTGCGGCGTCGAGCAGCCGGTCGAAGGCGGCCATGCCCGTGGCCGGATCGGGATGGTCGCGCGGCAGCATCGCGATCCGTTCAACGATCTTTTCGACCTTCAGATTGTCCTGACGGGACAGATGCGGCAGCAGATAGCGTTGGTAGCGGTCCTGCCACATGTGCAGAACCGCGTGCTCGTTGCGGCGCCGGACCTGATCGATGGTGTCGTGGTTGAGCCGGGTCGCCGTCGTCGCGTCCATGCCGTCATGGCGCCAGTCGAAATCCGGATCATCTTCGTCTCCCACTTCCAGCCCGAAGCGCGCTCGATCTGCCCAGACCGGCATGGCTTCGTCGGTCATGCCGAAGACGTGCAGCTTGAAGTGGCCTTCATACTCGGACACCAGGAAATCACTGGTCGCGCGATAGGCCTCGGGGGTCTCGCCGGGATAACCCACCATGAACGAGCAGCGAAAACCGATCTCGCCGCCACGCAGAAGATCGAAGGCGCGGCGATTCTGGGCGGCGGTCACTTTCTTGCTCATGGCGGCAAGGACACCGTCATGCATGCTTTCGAAGCCGATCGACAGTGTGCGGCAACCGCCGGCCGCCAGCCGGTCCATCTGACGTGTGTCTTTCAGATAATTGGCGCGGCTATAGGCCTCCCACGAAATGCCGATGGAGGGCAGGAGGTCCAGAAGGGCTTCCATCCGGCGCGGCGGAACGGTGAAGGTACTGTCCATGGCGTTGATCAGCCTGGTCCCGTTACCTTCGGCATACGTCGCCCAGTCGCGGGCGATGCGCTCTGCCGTGCGGTAACGCCAGTGCGGACTGGCGAAGGGGAAGGAACAGAAGCCGCAGGTGAACGGGCAGCCGCGCATGGATTCATAGGGGATTGCCGGGCGATCGCCTGTGATCCGGGGGGCGGGCCAGTCTTCGAACCGGATCTCGTGGCGTGGCGTGGCGGCCACTCTGCCGTCGGCCGTCGGATAGACCAGGTTCGGGATATCATGAAGATCCTTGTGATCGCGAATGGCGATCAACAGTGCAGGCAGAGCCTGCTCGGCATCCCCGCGCAGAATGCAGTGGATATCCGGATGGCGCGCCAGGATCTGTCGGAAGCGGATATTGGCATATTGACCGCCGAGAACGACGGGCCGACCGTCAGCAACCTGACGGGCAAAATTCAGGGCCCGGCCCAGGGTCGACATGTCCCAGATATATGACGTGGATACCAGTACGGCATCGATCTGTCCGGCAGGCAGGTGCGCCGTACCGTTCCAGATGTCGGTGGTATCGATGTGGATCTGTTGAATGCCGGCGGCCTCCAGGATGGCTTCCAGCGTCATGGTGGTGAGATGCGGTACGGCGTCGCGCAGGGGACGGAGCAGCGCATGGCGCAGGCCGCCCGAGACGAAGGACAGGTCACTCAGGGCGAAACCGCCGCGGTCTGCGAAATAGCTCCTGCCGACCGCGGCGGCCGTCGCTGCGTCGCCGAACAGCGTGCCGTCGAAATAGACGTCGTTCTTGCAGGTCGGGCCGAAGCCCGAAAGCAGGGCGACACGCATGATGTCCGTCTCCCGGTCATGCATGTGGGTCCGGCCCCGGGGCCGGGTCGGATGCGGCTCAAATGGGGTACGGCCCGGAAGGTCGAGGCCCGCCACTCAGGCGGTCATCAACCGGGGCCGGCCGATCCAGGTGCAGAGATAGTCCATGTGGACGAGGTGCTGGTCGGTCACCAGCGTGGGTTTCTGCGGGAAGACCTGGTCGGGGGCCACGTCGCGGGGACAATAGGGATCCCGTTGGCGCATCGACCGTTCGCCCGTGCCGTGCAGATGGTGGAGATAGGCACGGGCCGCACAGCCGCCGCCGCAGCTGGACTGGAGTGCACAGCCCCCGCAGCCTTCGATCACGTCGGGATTGCGGTTCCGCTGTCGGAAAACGCGGAACAGGTCGCTCGACACGATCTCGGAAAGGTCATGCGTCAGCAGATCGAGTTCGGATTTGTAGTCGTGCAGATAGACGCAGGGGCTGACATGAATCTCGCCGGTCGGGGTGATCGAATGGATGCGGAACGATGTCCGGCCGCAAGGGCAGCGGCGGGCAGCCTGATAGTCCGTGACTGCCGCCAGGGGCGGTTCGCCCATATCGACCGGATCACACAGCTCCATCAGTCGGGCGAAGCCTGCATAGTAGAGATCGGCCGGAAGGGCGACGGACATATGCTCGGGGCGGACGGGCTTGATCGGGTTGATGCGCACATTGGCATCCAGGCGCGCTGCCAACGCCACCAGGGCATCGATATGGCGGCGGCTGAAATTCCAGGACATCCCGCACATGATCGCCGAATGCGCCTTGTCGGCTTCGATGCAGAGTTCCATCGCGCGGACGGCCTGATGATAGATGCGCGCGCCGCGATTGCGGTTGTGTTCTTCTTCGAAGGGGGAGTCGAACGAGACGTCGACATCGTTGAGCAGCGCGAAGGCTTCGGGATGATCACGATGCAGATAAAGCAGGCTGATGCCGCTCGTGGTGATGCCGACTTCGATGCCCGCCTCGTGAAGTTTGCGGATGATCACGGGCAGCAATGTGTCGCGCGGTTGCGGCCCATTGGTGAAGAGAGGTTCGTTGCCGCCCAGATTGACCGTCTCGACGCCATTGCTGGCAAGCTGATCCACGATCCGTTCGATCATCTCGACGGACATGTTCATGCCCTTCCGCCGGGCACTCATACTGTAGCAATGCGTGCACCGATACGGGCAGTCATTGCCCAGAGTCCAGCCGATATTCTTGATATTTGGGGTGATTTCCTCAAGGCCCTGGTACTCGGAAACCGGGCCTTCGCGTTTCTCGTAATGCGAATACATGTCGAAATCGACAGGCGTGGTCGGACCATCCATGTTCACACTCCGTTATCTGGGGTGGACATGTTCGGGGTATGGCAGCTTGTTTTAGCGTGTTGCGCGATTTGTGGCAGAGAATATGATCCCATAAGTTAATTTTGCCCATGGGCATATTTATTACAGGTTGATGACAGCGCCGGTGACCGCTCCCGGTGGCGGCGGCATCGGGTCCAGGTCGGGAGGTCGGTGATGACGACGGTAGTGGAGCGGCTGTCAGGGCCGTCATGGTCTGTGATGGTCTGGCCGGGGCGAAGGCTGGTGCTGACGGAGGCGGAGGCGGAGGTCATCGCCACGCGGCCGTTCCAGCGTCTCCGGCGACTGCGTCAGATCGGCCTGTATGGCCATGCCGCCCCGCTGGCGGATCACACCCGCTATGCGCACACCATCGGCACCGTCTGGTGGACGGCAGAGCTGATGCGGTCGCTCGATGACCCGGCAGCCGACCCCGACGGACCACGGCATCTTGCCGCCATGCGGCAGATTCTGGCGGATGAAGGGGCCTCTCTGAATCTGGTCGTCCGGCTTTTCGCTCTTATCCACGACATCGCGCTGCTTCCCTTCGGCCATACGCTGCGTTTCCAGCTTGGCCTGATCCATGGCGCAGACAGCTTTACGCGCTGTTTCAGGCAGGCCGTCGACAATATCGGCGACGAGATCCGCCCGAATATGACCGACAGGCCTTCGGCCGAAGCCCTGCTGTGGCATCTGGAACTCGCCGTTGCGGTGGCTCATGCGCCGCGCCTGCTGGCCGGCCATAGGCCGGCCGTCGGCGGGCCCCGGCTGAACACGGAAGTGACGGACAGGCTGATGCCGGTTCTGACCTTCGTCTACGACCTCGTTCACGGGGTCTATGGCGCCGATATCATCGATGTCTGCTGGCGGGATCTGTTTGCGGCCGGGCGCGTGTGGGACCTGCCGGCTTCGCTGCCGGTGGCCGGGCAGATCATCCTCTGCCGTCCAGGCGATCCGGCCTGGCCGGCACCGGGGCGGACCATGCCTGCATCGATCTTCCGTTACGGCATTCAGGCGATGGACGGCGACAGGGTTCTCATGGATCGTCTGACCGACCTGTCTGCGACCCTGGACCTGCGCTATGAGGTTGCGGAAAAGGCCTTCTTCCATCCGCGAAAATGTGCGGCGGATACCATGCTCGACAAGGCTCTGCGCAGCGTCGACGACCATGGCGGCGGGGATCTGTCCGCCGGTCGTCCTCCCTTCACGGATCTCGACCTGCTGGAGATGGGCGATGATGCCTTTCTTGATCTCGTGGCCCAACGGGAGGCGGCGATCGGGGAGGGTGTCCGTGCGGCACGGGATCTGCAGGCGGGCCGCATCTGGCCGGAGATGGTGCATCTCGACGGTCGCGGACTGGCGGCATTGGAGGACCAGGTCTGCGACAGTCTGACGGCGCCGGCCGGGCGTTCGTCGGCCGAGCGACGACTGGCCCGGGAGCTGGGCGTTCCGGCGGCGCATGTCGCTTTGCGTCTGGCGCCGCGTCGCATGCAGGCGAAGGCGCCTGACACGCCCATCGGCTGGCGGAACGGACAGGCAATCCCCTTTGACCGGCTGTGTCGCGAGCACGGGTTGCCCCTGAGTGCCGCCTCATTGCCGATGCGCTATGCCGGGCTGCGGGATCTGTCCCTTTATGTCCGGGACGGGGCGGCTGTCGCGTCGATCACGGCGGGGCGCCTGGTCGAGATCCTCCGGGGAGTGGCCTTTGCATGATCCGCCGCCCTGCAGGACCTGCCCTGGCGTTTATCGGCTTCGGGTGCTTTTCGGCGGCGGACCTTGTCACGAAGCTGTTGATGGGCGCGCATGGGCTCGCGCAGGTTCTGGTTCTGTCGGGGCTGGTGATGCTCGTGGTCATGACGGCCGGCGCGCGATGGCTGGGCGGGATCCAGGGCGTGGCGCGCGGCATTCTGGCGCTGGTCGTGTTGAGGGGGCTGATGTCCGCAGGCATGATCGCGCTCAGCCTGCATGCTTTGTCACGGATGGCGATTGCAGACGTCTATGCGCTGCGCTTTCTGGCGCCGCTGTTGATCGTTATGCCCGGCGGCCTGTTGATCGCCGAGCCGCCGCGTGCACGGGATCTGGCCGCGGTTCTGGTCGGTCTCGCAGGGGTCTGGGCCGTGCTCAAGCCGGGATGGCTGGCTTCCGGAGCGGTGGTGGTGGATGGCGCCATCCCCTGGGATGGTGCAGCCGCAGCTCTGGGAGCTGCGGCGCTTCAGGCGGCTTCGGTGTTGATGCTCAGGCGCTGGCATGCCGCATCGACGCCACTGGTCGATGCGGCGCTGCCGGTCATGGTGACGGTGCTTGTGGCGCTACCGTTCCTTCTGGAGAACGGCATGTCATACGGGCATGGCTGGATCATGCCGCGGGCGGTGGAATGGGCAGGCTATGTGGCCGCAGGCCTCTTCCTTGCCGGCGGCCGGTTGTGCCTTGTCTTTGCGCTAAGATCGGCGCCTGCCGCAGTCGTGGCGCCGGCGCATTACAGCCAGCTGCTCTGGGGCCTGGCCTTCGGCTGGCTGATCTTTGCCGACCGCCCCGACCCGATCTCCACGATGGGCGCCCTCGTGATCGTGGCCGCGGGCCTGATGACGGCCCGCGGTGCCAGGCTGCGTCAGGCGTAATGCCGCCCATAGCGGTTGGCGAGCAGGGCGTCGGCGTCGATGTGGTCGTGACGGACGAGACCCTTCTGGGGCAGGCGGCCTTCGGCCAGGAGGTCGATGACCGCGGCGACGCCGGCGGCGGTGGTCAGGCGGATGGCGGACATGTGCATGCCGTCGACCTCGCGGGCGCCGACTTCGCGGCTCCACGAGCGGCGGGTCAGGCGGCCGTCGGCGATGCCGTCGACCGAGACCGAGAGCACCACCACATCCTGGTCCGTGGTCGGCACGGCGGCTTCCAGAACCTGTTCCAGCAGCTCGCGACGGTCGCGCAGCTTCAGGTCTTCGAGCAGAAGCTTCATGATCGCGCGATGGCCGGGATAGCGCAGGGTCTTGTAATCGAGTGTGCGGACCTTGCCTTCGAAAGCATCGGCCAGCATGCCGAGCCCGCCCGAGGTGTTGAAGGCTTCGTAAGTGGTGCCGTGGAGGATGACGGTTTCTTCGCCTTCCAGCGGCAGGACTTCGCGGCGCTCGCCGTTCCAGATCGCTTCACAAGGGTTGCAGTATTCATTGACCACGCCTGCGGTCGACCAGGTCATGGCATAGCCCAGCGGACCGGTCGGATGGGCGGGCAGCGCGCCCACGCGGATGCGTGCGGCATCGACCGTCTCGAAGCCATGGGCCAGACCATGGGCCATCACGCAGACCACGCCCGGGGCCAGGCCGCACTGGGGGACCAGCGCGGTTTCCGCATTGGCGGCGAGCGCCGCGACCGCGCGGGTGGAGCGGACGTCTTCGGTCAGGTCGAAATAGTGCAGGCGGTTGCGCACCGCCGCCTCGGCGATCTGCGGGCAGAGATGATAGGGGCCGGCGGCCAGCACCGCGTCATGGCCCTTCATCACGGCATCCAGGGCGGCCGGATCGGCGGCATCGGCCTCCACCCGGTGGATGCGCGAGGAGAGCTGACCGGCCTCGACGCCGAAGCTGCGGTCGGCGAGGGTGATCTCGTGGGCGCCGCCGGCGGCCATCATATGGGCGACGGCGGTGCCGATGCGGCCGGCGCCGAGGATCAGGATGCGCATGGATCTGGTCTCCCTTGGGGATCTGTTGGCTGGGTCCCTGGGGTGATCATTGCGGCTGGGAAGAGGCGGGCACCACTTGACGAAACGGCTATTTTCGGGCCGTTAATAGCCGAATCGGCTAATACGGGTCAGAAAGGGTCGGATGCGATGGCGGAGCCCGAACTGGATGCGGTGAACCGGGCGCTGATCGCGGCACTGAAAGTGGACGCGCGTATGCCGATCGCGGCGCTGGCCCGGATCGTCGGCCTGTCGCGCACGGCGCTGCGTCACCGGCTGGCGGTGCTGGAGACGACGGGGGTGATCCGCGGCTATCGGGTGGAGCTGGGCGAGCGGCTGGTGCCGAAGGTCCGGGCCCATGTGATGATCGAGCTGCGCCCCAAGCTGGGGCGGCAGGTCATCCAGCAGCTGAAGGCCTGCCCGGAGGTGAATTCGCTGCACGCGGTCTCGGGCCCCTTCGACCTGCTGGCCGAAGTGGGCTGCGAGGATCTGGACCGCTTGAACGCCCTGATCGACCGGATCGCGGCGTTCCACGGGGTGGAACGCACGCGATCGGCGATCGTGCTGGAAGACTGTTTCGAACGCTGAGACGGCGATGCGGTCTCAGGCCGCACCGAAGGCCGGCGGATAGGTGAGGGTGCCCCGGCCGTCGCCCAGGATCTCAGGGGTGAGTTCCAGCGCCATCAGATGGGGACCCGACCAGGGGCAGCGGAAGCCCGCGGCGCGCTCGGCGCTGAAACCGAAGCGGGTGTAGAAGGCGGGGTCGCCCAGAACGAAGACCGCTTCGGCGCCGCCCGCGCGCAGCCGCGACAGGCCGAAGCGGATCAGCATGGCGGCGATGCCGAGCCGGCGGTGGTCGGGCAGGACCGAGACCGGGGCCAGAAAGCGGCCGCGGATCGGATCATCCCGGTCGTCGCTGCCGTCGAGGCGGATGCCGAGCGGGCCGAACAGGATCTGGCCGAGCAGCTGGCCTGTCCCATCCTCGGCGACCAGCGACAGGGAAACGTCGCCTGCGGCAGCAAGGGCACGAACCAGATCGGCCTCTTCAGTGCCGCCGAAGGCGGTGGTGATCAACTGAGCCAGGGCATCGGCATCGGCCGGTTCCGTGCGGCGCATCCGGAAACCCTCCGGCAGCCTGGCGGCGGTCATGCGGCAAAGGCCTGAAGATCGGGCGGCAGATGGCCGGTCTTGACGTAAAGCCGGCAGCCGCCGTCGGTGCGGCGGGTGGTCACCCGCCCCGGCGGCC
>NZ_NYWI01000075.1:0-35399 GCF_002684955.1 Tistrella sp.
ATCCTTTCGCGCGTGGTCTGCACTGCGGGGATCTAGGCCTCCCGATCGCCGGGCCCGGGGGGTGGCCACCCCCCGCGCCCGCTTTCATTATGCACGGCTTCGTCCAACAGGCGGGGATCCACCTTCCCTTCCGCAACCTCCGCCACGGGAAAGGCGGGTCACTCCCGATACCGACCCCTCCTACGGCGTCGTCTTGCGCGGCGTGCTCCCCCGCCGCACCGTGCTCCGCCGCTGATGGGTTTCGGTCTCCGCCCGCGCCGCGGCCTGGCCGCGGGATCGGGTGGCGCCCTTGCGGGCCGGCCCCACCGGTGTCCACGACCGGGCGTCCCCCGGCCCGGTGCGCACCAGATCCATCCGGAAGGAATAGAGATCGGGCCGGTAGAAGGCGTGCAGATGCTCGATGCCCTCGCCGTCGATGCCCTGCACCACGCGGGTCATCGACAGCAGGGCCGCACCGATTTCCAGCCCCAGCGCTTCCGCGAGGTCGGGGCCGGCAAGCGCCGCACCGATGGTCTGGCTGGCGCGGTCGGCCACGATGCCGGATCGCTCCAGCAGTTCCAGCAGCGGCGTGGAGGCCATTTCGGCCTCGGAATACGACACGCCGATGCGTTCAGGCACATGGGTGATGAGATACGAGAAGGGCGCGCCGTCGATCAGGCGCAGGCGCACCGCCCGCTGCACCCGCTCTCCCGCCGCCAGGCCCAGCGCCTCGGCCACCGCCGCCGGCGGCGTCACATAGCCGAACGACAGCAGGCGCACCTCGGTCCGCCGGCCCATTTCGACCAGATGCGTCAGCAGGTTGGAAAAATCGGCGGTCACCGGCGCCTCGTTGCGCCGCCCCGCCACGAAGGTGCCCGATCCGGGCCGCCGCTCGATCAGCCCTTCGCCGGCCAGCTTGTCCAGCGCCCGGCGCACGGTCACCCGCGACACGCCATGCCGTTCGGCCAGCATCGGCTCGCTGGGCAGGCGGGTCTGCGGGCGATCCTCGCCGCTGACGATGCGGTCACGCAGCAGCAGGTAGAGCCTGCGTGCCTTCAACGGCTCGACCCCCGCCATGCGGCCCCCTCTCCTGTCCCATCTGTGATACAGCTGCCTGTATTATTCGAACCGCGATATGCGGCTTGTCAAGCCTGTCTGCGATCTGCCGTCCGACGTGGGCCCGGCACGGCCAAGCCTACGACGCTTCGCCCCCGTATGACAAATCTTGTATTAGATCTGATACAGATTACACTCCGTCATATGGGACAGGTTGCGGTGTTGCCGGCAGCGGGATCCGGTAGGGGCAAGCAGGGAGGCTGATGGTGAGCGAGGTGATCCGGGACGGCGCCAGGGTGTTCGAATTCACCGTGCCCGTGGTGGTGGTCGGCGCCGGAGCCGCCGGTCTGGTTGCGGCGCTGGCGGCGCGCGAGGCGGGTGCCGAGGTGCTGGTGCTGGAACGCGATGTCGTGCCGCGCGGCTCCACCGCCCTCTCCGCCGGGCTGATCCCGGCCGCCGGCACGCGCTGGCAGAAAGCCGCCGGCATCGCCGACACGGCAGAGGCCTTCGCCGCCGACATCATGGCCAAGGCGAAGGGAGAGCCCGACCCCGATCTGGTGGCGCTGGTCACGCGCGAGGCCGGGCCCGCCATCGAGTGGCTGGGCGCGCGCTACGGCCTGCCCTTCTCGGTGGTGGCGGATTTCAGCTATCCCGGCCACAGTGCCCGGCGCATGCACGGCCTGCCGACCCGCTCGGGCGAGGAGCTGATCGATGCGCTGCGCGGTGCGGCAGAAGCCGCCGGCATCGACATCCTGTGCGAGGCGACCGTCACCCGGCTCTATGCCGACGGCGAGGGCCGCGTCACCGGCCTCGCCTTCACCCGCCCCGACGGCTCGATCGACGAGGTCGGCTGCGGCCGGCTGATCCTGGCCTGCAACGGCTATGGCGGCAACAAGGCGCTGGTGCGCGAGCACATCCCCTCGCTCGCCGATGCGCTCTATTTCGGCCATGACGGCAACAAGGGCGATGCGCTGCTCTGGGGCCAGGCGCTGGGCGCCGCCACCCGCCATCTGCCCGGCCATCAGGGCCATGGCTCGGTCGCCCACCCGGCCGGCATCCTGATCAGCTGGGCGACGATCACCGAGGGCGGCATTCAGGTCAATCTGGCGGGCGAGCGCTTCTCCAACGAGGCCACCGGCTATTCCGAACAGGCGGCCGAGGTGCTGCGCCAGCCGGACGGCCTCGCCTGGACGGTGTTCGACGGCCGCATTGCCGCCATCACCCGCCAGTTCGAAGATTTCAAGCGCGCCGAGGCCATGGGCGCCGTGCTCACGGCGGACGACCTGCCCGCGCTTGCCCGCCGCATGAACGTTCCCGCCGACACACTCACCCGCACTATGGCCGCGGTCGACGCGGCCCGCACCGGCACCGCCCCCGACGCCTTCGGCCGCGACTTCACCATCACGAGCCCGCTCGCCGCCCCCTATTGCGCGGTCAAGGTCACCGGCGCGCTCTTTCACACCCAGGGCGGCCTGGTCGTCGACGCCACGGCCCGCGTCCTCGACACCACCGGCCACCCCCTCCCCAACCTCTACGCCGCCGGCGGCGCCGCCTGCGGCGTCTCGGGCGCCCGGGCCGCCGGCTATCTGTCAGGCAACGGCCTGCTCACCGCGGTGACGCTGGGGCGGGTGGCGGGCGCTGCGGCGGCGCGTGGATGATATGTGAAATTATCCGCCATGCATGCGCGCGCCGGACGACTGTCTTTCAGTGGCGCGATCCACTAATCCTCTTCCGTAAAGAAATCCTCATCAAGGCGCTGAAAGGTGACGGTCCGGGTCACCCGGACGCCGACGCCGTGTTCGATCATCAGCCCGGCAAGGCGCCGGCCGTCGATCAGGACGACGCGCTGCTGGATGCGGTTAGAAAATCCCGCGCCTGCTGCGAGAAGGTGGAGGTGGTGACGAACACGCCCTTCGTCGCGCCATGCCCGACCAGGCTGCCGACGAAGGCCTGCACATCGGGCCGGCCGACGACATTGCCGGGGCTGTAGCGCTTGGCCTGAACGAAGATCCGGTCGAGGCCCAGGCGGTCCTCGTTGATCAGCCCGTCAATGCCGCCGTCGCCGCTGCGCCCCAGCTGCAGGGCGGCATTGCTGTGCGAGCCGCCATAGCCCATGGCGACGAGCAGATCGACGATCAGCCTTTCGAAAAAGCCGGGGGAATTCTGAAGAAGACGGTCCAGCAACTCGTCGCGCAGCGCGTCTTGCAAGGCCGCATGGGCATTGTCCACCTGCTCTTCCGGGGTGGCCGCACCGGCGTCGGGGGCGGGTGCGGCGCGCTCGCCGGTCCGTTTGAAGAAGCCCCGAAACGCCGGGTAGCTCATCAGCGTGCCGTTGTCGATCCGGGCCGGGCGGGTCGCCAGCAGGCGGCGGCCTTCTTCCGTCGCCACGAACCAGCCGCGGCGGGGCATCTCGACCAGCCCGGCTTTCGCCAGATAGGTCTTTGCCCAATGGACCCGGTTGCGCAGCAGCTTCTGGCGGCCGCTGGGCAGCAGTGCTTCACGGTCCTCGGCGCCGAGGCCAAGCCCGTCGGCGATCCGATCGGTCGCGTCGCCGACACGGATCTCGCCTTCGGCCGCCACGGCCAGCACCGGCAGCATCAAGGCCTGATAGTCCGGAACGGCCATGCCTACCCCGCCACGTCGTCGGTCGCCGAGGCCCGCGCCAACGCCGGCCGGCCGGCGAGGCGGGCCCAGTAGGTTTCGAAGGCCGGGCGGCGTTCCATGGTGCCGAATTGCAGGCCCCAGCCGATCTGGGCGCCGAGATACACATCCGCCGCGGTGAAGCGGTCGCCGGCAAGGTAGGGGCTGGCGGAGACGGCCACCTCCAGCGTGTCCATCACCCGGGTGAAATTGCCATAGCCGATGCTGCGCTCGCGTTCGGCCGGCACCTCGATGCCGAGTGCGCGGTTGATGATCGCCGCCTCCAGCGGCCCTGCGCCGAAGAACAGCCAGCGGAACCAGGCCGCGCGTTCATGGGGCCGGGGGGCGAGCCCCGCTTCGGGGAAGGTTTCGGCCAGATAGGCACAGATCGCGGCCGCCTCGGTCACCACCGCGCCGTTATGGACCAGGGTCGGCACCTTGCCCATGGGGTTGAGCGCCAGATAGTCGGGCGCCTTCATCGGCGCGCCATACTCCAGCACCACAATGCGATAGGGCACGCCTACCTCTTCCAGCATCCAGCGCGCGATCATGCCGCGCGATTGCGGGTTGGTGTAAAGGATCAGCTCGTCGGACATGGGGCTTGGGGCTCCGGCTCAGCGGGTGGCGATCATGAACAGGCGTGGGAAGGGCAGCAGCACCGTCCCGTCGGCAAGCGGCGGATAGGCGGCGGCGATCTTCGTGCGGTAGCGGTTCAAAAAGTCGTCGCGCTCACCCGGGCTCAGCGGGTCAAGGAAGGGGCGCAGCCCCGTGGCCTTCACCCAGTCCACCACCGCATCCGGCCCGCCGGGCAGGACGTGGATATAGGTGGTGCGCCAGATATCCACCCGGGACGCCAGATTGCGCAGCAGCTGGTAATACCAGGCGGCGGGCGGCAGCGGTGCGCGGGCCGCACCCGCCAGCCGGTCGGCCCATGGGCCTTCGGCGGCGGTTTCGCGCATCAGCACATGGCTGGGCTCGGCCATGTTGTCGGGCATCTGCACCGCCAGGCTGCCGCCCGGGGCCAGGCGTTCCACCAGCGCCGGCAGCAGCACGTCATGCCCCGGCACCCATTGCAGCACGGCGTTGGACAGGATCACGTCGAACGGCCCCGCAGCCTGCCAGCGGCTGACATCGTCCTCGGTGACATCGATATCCGGCAGTCTTGCCCTGGCGGCCGCCACCATCTCGGGCGAGGAGTCGAGTGCCGTCACCCGCGCGCCCGGGAAGCGGTGGATCAGCACCTCGGTCGAATTGCCCGGGCCGCAGCCCAGATCGACCGCGCTCCGGACCGGATCGGTCGGCACATGGGCCAGCAGATCGACCACCGGGCGGGTGCGCTCGGCCTCGAAGGTCAGATATCGGGCGGGGGACCAGGTCATGGGCGGGGCTCCGGATGTGGGTGCACAGTCTGCGCCGGGGGCGCCCCTCCCGCAACCCTCTGGAACCCGGCTCGACCCACGGGTAAACTGATGACCAAAACAAGGTCGCAGGAGCCGCCGGCCCATGAGCATCACCCCCGAGACTGCCACACCCGACACCGAAGCCCTCGACGCCTGGTTCGCCGACAACGTCCCCGGCCGGCATGGCCGGCTGGCGCTGGAGCGCTTCGCCGGCGGCCAGTCGAACCCCACCTTCCGGATCCGGAGCGAGGCCGGAACCTATGTGCTGCGCCGCAAGCCGCTGGGCGAGGTGCTGCCCTCCGCCCATGCGGTCGACCGCGAATTCCGGGTGCTGGCGGCCCTTCAGGGCACGGGCGTGCCGGTACCGCCGGTGCATGCGCTCTGCACCGATCCGGCGGTGTTCGGATCGATGTTCTATGTGATGGATTTCGTGCCCGGCCGGATCTTCTGGGATCCGCGCCTGCCCGACCTCACCCCGGCCGAGCGGGGGGCGATCTTTTCGTCGATGAACGACGCCATCGCCCGCATCCATGCGCTCGACCCGGATGCGATCGGGCTGGGCGATCACGGCCGGCGCGGCAATTACGTCGAACGCCAGATCGCCCGCTGGACCCGCCAGTATCGGGCATCCGAGACCGTGGCCAACCCCGCCATGGAACGGCTGATCCAATGGCTGCCCGAACATGTGCCGGCGGAAGACGACACCCGCCTGGTTCATGGCGATTACCGGCTGGACAATGTGATCATCCACCCGACCGAACCGCGGGTGGTGGCGGTGCTGGACTGGGAGCTGTCGACGCTGGGCAACCCGCTGGCCGATTTCGCCTATCACATGATGACCTGGCGCATCGCCCCGGGCCTGTTCCGCGGCCTGGCCGGCACCGATTTCGCCGCCGCCGGCATCCCGGACGAACGCGCCTATCTGGAGATGTGGCTGGCCCGCACCGGCTTCGCCCCCTCGCCGTCCTGGGATGTCTATGTGGTGTTGAGCCTGTTCCGCCTGGCCGCCATCCTGCAGGGCATCGCCCGCCGCGCGCTGGACGGCACCGCCGCCAATGCCGATGCCGAAGAGGTCGGCCGCAAGGCGGTGCCGCTGGCGGAACTCGCCTGGTCGTTCGCGGAAAGGATTCGTTGATCAGGGCGGGGGCTGATCAGAGGCGGTCAATCCGTCCCCCCCGCCTGCTGAGACGCGCCTCACGGCCGCGGCCGGCCTTCAGCGGCGGCAGCGGGGTGAAGGGCCGGGCGGCAGATGGCGGGGACAGGGTCGATGGCGGGCGGTGGCGAGGACGGCCCGGCACACGGCAGAGCAGCAGGCCTGCCCCCAGAAACGCCAGCCCCGTCAGGACGAGCGAGACAAGCGACGGCATGCGCAGCCCTAGACCCCCCAGAATTCCCGAAACATCCGGCAGCATGCCAAGCACGTAGGTCAACACGATCCACAGAAACAGCGCCGACGACAGGATCACGGTTCCGAAGATCAGGCACAGCCAGCGCAGGAAGACGATCATCACGCACCTCGGCGATCATCACGCAGCTCGGTCTCGATCGCCGTCCGCGGGGACGGATGCTCCACTCTCGCGGCCCTACCCTCGCGGACGGCGGACGACGGATCAGGACACGAGATTCATCGCGTGTTCGAGATCCTCCATGGTGCGCGCCACTTCGCTCCGGGCCATGCCCTCGGTCTGCCGCTGTTCAAGAACCATCGCCTGGGCGGGATTCTCGGCCACCGGCGGGGCGTTCACGATCACCGCCTTGGCGGGGGTCAGCGGGGCTGCGGGGGCCTCGACCTCCGTCACTGCCGGGGCCCGCACCGGAGCCGCGACCACCGGCCGGTCGGCCAGAAGCGAGGCCAGGACATAGCCGGTCTGGCCGCCGGTCTGCACCTGGGCCCAGCTGCCGCCCTTGCCGGCACGGCCGGTCACCCGCACCTGCTGGCCCTGGCTCAGGCCGGCGATCACGGCATTGCCGGTCGACGGGCCGCTGCGGACATTCACGCTGCCGCGGGCATACATGGTGGTCGCCGCCATCGGGGTCGCCGCATCGGGATCGACCCATTCCACCACCGGCGTCCAGCTGGCCGCCTGGCCCAGATAGGCATCGGTACTGGCATAGCCGCCGGCACTGGCGCGGGCCGAGGCGATCTCGTCCACCCGCGAGGCCGAGGTGCCCAGCGCCTTGTTCAGCAGCTCGTCATCGGCCGCGATGGCCTGGCGGATGCGCTCCAGCTCTCCCCTCGCCTGCGGCCCGGCCATCACGCCCGTGCGGAACTGGTCGGCGACCTTTGCAATCTGGCTGCGCCGACAGTCGTAGAGCGTGGTGATGGCGTTGCGCAGCGCATTGCTGCGCGACCCGTATTCCCGGGCATCGGCATCCACCGCCGCCTGCAGCTCCTCCGCAGTCTTCGTCTGCTGCCGCCTGGCCTCCAGATATCCGGCCCCGGCGCCGAGCACCGCGCCGGCCAAAGCACCACCCACCGTGGCCAGCGGATCGACCTTGCCGGTATTGGCATAGGAGAGGCCGGCACCCGCCGCCGCACCGGTGCTGGCCCCGATCAGTGCCCCCTTCACGATCGGCTCGTTGAACCGCTCGACCATCTGAATCAACGGCTCGCGCCGTGCCGAACAGGCATCGGCCGGGTCGCTGTAGGTGCTGCGCCCCCCCGTGGTCACACAGCCCTGCATCGCCAGGGCGGCAACCGTCACCGCCACCAGGCCGGCGCGCCCCGCGGCGCCCGTCCGCCCCATCCACCTCGTCTGACTGCGTCGCTTCATTCCCCGTCCCCCCATTTCTGCCGCAAAAGCAGCTGATGCCACACCGGGTCAGGCCGCCGGCCGTCGCTCTGCGTCGTCCGTGACCGGCGTCATATCCGCCCCACCGCCGTGATGTCGTCCCGCCAGCCACGGGTCACGGTTTCAGGCACGGCCCCGCCCGCCTGAAGCGCCACCCCCAGATGCCGCTCCACCAGGGCGAGGGCCTGGTCCAGAACCACGATCCCCTGGGCCGCCAGATCCGCCCGTATCGCCGCCACCGCCGCCGTCACGTCGTCGGTGGCACCACGACCCAATGCCAGCACCGTGCCCAGATAGAAGCGGAACTGCGCGGTATTGGTCGTTTCCAGAATGTCGATGCGGCGGGCGATCTCGGCGAGGCTGGTCTCGGCCGTGGCGCGCTCTGCCGCCGGCAGCCCCGCCAGATTGCCCCGCGCCCGATCGGCGAGGGCGGCGGCAGAGCGGATCATGCGCTCGGTCATGTTGATCGCCGAAACGGTCAGCATGGCCGATCGCACCCGTTCCTGGCGGACATCGCGCGCACCGCGCCGCGCCTCGGCAGAGGCCGCCGCCAGATGCTGGCGCGCCACACCCAGATTGCCGGTGATTTCGGCATTCTCGGCCTGCGCCTGCCGGAAATCCGCCTGCAGCCTGGTCAGCTGCCGGTCCAGCCCCACCCGGCGATCCACCACCTCTTGCGCATCCGCCAGCGCCATGCGCAGCCGGTCGTTCTCCTGCCGGATCTGGTCGCGGTCCGCGGCAAGCTGCGCCAGCTGCGCCTGCAGGGCCGTCTGCAACCTCCGGGCCTCGGCCCGCGCCCGGTCCAGCTCGCCCTGCAGGCGGTTGGCCGCATCGGCGGCGGCCGCCCGATCACCGCTCGCCGCGCGTTCTGCCTGCAGCTCCATCTGAAGCCGGGCGATGTCCATCTGCGCCTGCTCCTGCGCAGTCTGCAGCCGTGCCAGTTGCGCGCGCGCCGCGGCGGCGGCGGCGGGATCCTCGGCGCCGGCCGCCGTCCGGCGCGCAAGATCGTCGCGCAGCGCCTCGATCCGGCTCTGATAGGCGGCGTTGTCGGCGTTCAGCCTCTCGATTTCCTGCCCGGCCGCCGTCGCCCGCGTCTGCAGGTTTTCGACCTGCGCCTGCAGCTCGGCAAGCTGCCGGTCGGCATCCGCCTGACGGGCACCGCCCGGAACGTCCTCGGGCATGCGGGCTGCCGCCAGGCGCGCCCGGGCCAGCTGTCCGCCCCGGACCCAGCTTGTGGAATCCTCCCCCCAGCCCGTCTTCTGACGATCATTCACGAAGAAGTGTGCCGACAGCACCAGCCGAAAGCCGACCGTGTTGCTCCTGGTCGCGCTCCCGTTGACATAGAACCGGCTTTCCGTGCGCGTGCCGACCGCCGCTGTGGAGTACGCGCCGGTAATCAGGCTGTTGCCGCCCCTGGTGAGGAAACCGCCGGACTGGCCGCCCATCGTCCCGGGCCCGACCGGCCGGAACAGATCGAGCACGATCTCTTCCACATTGCCGACCACGTCGTACAGGCCGAGAAGATTGGGCATCTTACTGCCGACCAGAAACAGCGGAGGTCCACCTCTTATCGGCTGAACCCGGTTGACCAGATTGTCCGGGGTGGCGGCGATGCCCTTGGCCGTCTGCGGCATCAGGCTGTTCTGCGTGGCCTGATCTGCAATCCCGCCGCGGGCGGCGAATTCCCACTCGGCCTCGGTCGGCAGGCGCAGAAATCCGGGGGCCGACTGCTCATAGGGCAGCAGGGGGATGCCGCCTTTCGCGATCTTGTCGGCATTCTCCTTCAACAGCCACAGGGAATAGGCGTTAGCGAAGTTGACCGCGTCGAACCAGTTAATTTTAGTCGCCGCAAGCACCTCGCCCGGCTCCAGGCCGATGGCATCCTTCTTCGCCGCATCCGCATCGACCGGCACCGAGAGAGCGGCCTTGTAAGAGGCATCGCAATCCACGGCACCGCCTGGGGCGAAGGCGGCATATTGCGGCGCGGTCACCTCGTATTTGCCGATATAATACACCCGTTCCATGCCGGCTTTGTCAGAGGCGGGATCGGTGAAGCCGCCCCCGATCGGTGCCGTCCAGGCGCCGTTTGCCGCCTGATTCACAACCGCGGCCAGGCTCATGCTCAGCCCTGTATCCTGCCGGATATCTTCCTTGCCGGTCGCCGCCGAACCACCGGCTTCCGACGAAGCGGCCGTCACCAGCGTGCTCAGAACGGCGTTATCCACCGGCTCGGTCACCATGCCCAGCCTGGCCACCGGGTAGTCCAGAATGTTGTCCTGCAACACCGATACCTTGCGGAACACCATCCGCCGATGACAGGGCATCGGCAGAACCAGCTCCACGGGCAGGGTCTGGGCCGATGGCGGTTCGGGGCATTGAACGGTCCGGCCCAGGTCATCGGCATAGATATCCTCTTCCCGCATCCAGGCCGGGTCGTCATAGCCGCACCAGGCCGCGTCGGCCGACGGTGGAAGCGCCGTCGTTTCTTCGGCGGTGGCCGGTGGAATCGCCTGTGCCGCCACCCCCAGGATCGCCGCGGCTCCGATCAGGCGGCGTGCATGGCGCGCCGGTCGCGCGCCCGACCCGAATACCCCTGCCATGGCCGCTCCTTTCGTCATTGATCGCGCAGCCCCTGTGCCGGCGACACCCGCATGGCCCGCCAGGCCGCAAAGAACGAGGCCAGAACCGCCGCCCCGGTCGACCCCGCGATCGCGATCGCCAGATGTTCCCAGGTCAGGCGGGATACCACGTCACTGAAGCCCAGCTGCTGCTGAAACACCGCGTTGATCGCCGGCTCAAGCGCGTAATAGACCCCGATCGCCACGGCCGATCCGGCCAGGGCGGTGATCAGCGCATGCACCAGGGGGAACAGGCCGATGCTGAGCGACTGAAAACCGACCAGACGCAGCAGCCCGAATTGCCGGGTTCTGGTTTCCATCGTCGCCGCAAGGCTCACGGCCAGGCTGACCAGATAGCCGCCGCCGCCCAGAACGGCGATGATCAGGAACACGAAGGTCAGCCCGGTGTCGAAACGCTGGATCAGCCGGATGTCGCTCAGCCGCGTCAGGGTGTCGATATGTTCCGCCGCCAGATGATCGCGCAGCCCCTCTACCTGATCGACGTCCCCCGCATAGATCCGGAAGCTGGCGAAGGTGCGCGGGTCCTCGGGCGGTGCGGTGCCGGTGCCGCCGATCAGCGGCGCCGCCATGCCCTCGCGAAAACGTTCGGTTTCCAGCAGCAGGTCAAGCGGCACAAAGGCCGCATCGCGTTCGAAAGCCTCGGTGGGCAGCACCCCCGCCACCGTCAGATCAAGCACCAGCGTCTCGCGCCGGTCGTCCACGGTCCGTCCGATCTCCCCCGGTACCGTGTCGCCGGCGGCAAGCCCCAGTTTTTCGGCCGCGCGCCGGCTCAACACCACTTTCGTCAGCGTCTCGGGGATGGGGATCCCGGCCGGAAACAGCGGGTCGCCGGGGGCGGTGGGGATCATCTCGGTGTCCAACGGCGCCACGCGCCCGCCGTCGCCAAGCCGGATGGTGGCGGTCAGATAGCGGGTATTGGGCACCAGAAAGGCCACATCGTCACGGTCGCGCAGCCGGTCGAACCAGGCGTCGTCCAGCCGGAACTGGCCCACCGGGCGCAGTTCGCGCATCTGCGGGTGGCTGCGCAACTGCTCACGCAGGCCGCTGACGATGCCGAATTTCAGCCCGAACAGCACCAGCAGCGGGGCCAGCACCGCCGCCATGGCCAGCACCATGCACAGCACCAGGCGCCGATCCATGCGGATGTCGCGCAGCGCCAGGCCGACCGCCAGGCCGCCCATGCGCAGCGCCGTCCACACCCGTCCGGACGGCCGCCCGACCAGAGACCGCAGCATGGCCGCCGCCATCATGTTCCGAACCGGGCGCGCACCACCCCCTCCCGTTCGGTGGGGACCATGGCATGTGGAATGCGCCGCAGCCCCAACCGGTCCACGCGATCCCAGTCATGGGTGGCGATAATCGCGGTCACGCCGTTGCGGCGCGCCTCGTCGACGAACAGGCTCAACACCAGATCGGCATTCTCGGGGTCCAGCGCCGCCGTCGGCTCGGCGGCGATCACCACATCCGGGCCATGGGCCAGTGCCCGGGCGATCGCCACGCGCTGGCGTTCCCCCACCGACAGGTCGGCCGGGCACTTGTCCAGCTGCGGGGTGATGCCCAACCGGTCGATCAGGGCCAGAACCTCGGCCACGCGCCGCTGGCCCAGCAGGGCCGGGCTCAGCATCACATTGCGGCGCACGTCAAGATAGGGCAGCAGGCCGCCCACCTGCGGCACATATCCGACATGGCGCCGGCGCAGGGCGGTCAACCGGTCCAGCCCCCGGCGACGGGCCAGGGCGGCGACATCGACCGGCTGACCGACGCGCGGCCTGAACACGAAGCCCGTCTCCACCCTCAGCGGCGGCAGGATGAAGGCCAGGATGTCGAGCAGCGTGCTCTTGCCGCAACCGCTGGCGCCGGTCACCGCCACCACCTCTCCCGGGGCCAGCGACATCTCACCGACCTCCACCTCGAACACCGCCCGGCCCGAGCGACGCTCTGCAACCACACCCTGCAGGTGGAACACCGGCGCGGCCGACATCAGGGCAACCGCTCCAGGCTGACGGCGCAGACCTCCAGCCCTGGGTCGCCCCGCCTGGATGTCTGGCCGGGGATGCGCGGCGTCATGTCGATCCAGCAGTCCGACGCGCTCAGCTCCCTATAGGCGTTCAGCTTGTATTCGATGTCGCCGATGAGCGTCAGCTGTCGCAACGCCCCCAGAGTCCGCCAGTCTTTCGGCCTCATTGTCAGCAGCCGGGTCTTATAGGGCAGCCGTTCCAGGAACGCCTGCAGCTTGTCCTGGCTGTCGATCGATCGCGTATCCAGGTTGGGGTCCACGGCGGTTATGGCAGTCACGCTCTGCATGTCCTGGAAAGCGGTCCGCTGGTCGGTATATGCGGCCTTCGCGTCCCGAAGAACGGCTTCCAGGCGCTGTCCCAGCGCGCTCAACTGGTTGCGGGTCAGAAAGACCGATGCCCTTAAGGCCATCCGGTCGGGTTTGGCCAGATCCTGGTCTGCCGCCCAGGCCTCGAAGAATTGCGGAGCCCTGCCCCCCTGAACCCGCCCCAGGAAGCGCTGCTGAACATTGAACATCTTGTTGACGATCAGATCGCCGATCGGCTGGGTCTCGGGATCGGGGTTCAGCGGCACGGAAAGCTGCGTCAGCTTTTCTCCCCTCTCCCACTTTTTCACGGTCGTGATGACCTCGCCGATGGCCTCTCGAATGATCTTGTCGTACATCTCGACATCGTCGGCCGCGACGGATTTGTAGTTGTTCGTCTGCCCCTGATCCATGGCGAGAAGACGGTACTGCTCGGTTGCAGGCCCGACATTGTTCCGGGCCTGGGCCTCTTTCGAGATCAGGTGGATCGGAAAGATGGTCACATCCTTCCCGGTGGCATCGGCGTGGATGGCGGCCAGATCGACGCCCGGATACTTCGACTGCGGATCGCCCGCCGGCAGGGCGCCGGCATCGGTTATCAGGAAGATGAACCGGGCGTCGGCATCCTCCCAGACCATCCGCTCCGCGGGTCCGAGATCGGCACTCTGCCCACCCAGCGCCTCGTAAAGGCCGGCGATGGCGTCCTCGCTGAAGCTGCGGGTGGATACGCGCGCCGGCTTCACGGCCCCCATCCGATCCAGCAGGCGGCCCGGCTCTGCGCCGCATGTCAACGGCTGGAACACCCTGGTGACATATTCCAGCTGCGATTTCTGCGGCTCGCGGCTCATATCGTTGCGATAGGCGATCAGGCCGAAACTGGTCCGGTCAAGAAGGCCGGCCGCCTTCAGCTCGTCATGGGCGATCTGCACCGCTTCTCTCAGCCGCTCGATATAGGGGCCCATCGAGATGGTGGTGTCGACCACGAACACGATGCCGGTCCGGATATGGCGAAGCGCCGCCCTTTCGTCCGTCGTCGGTATAAGGGTTCCGTCGCAGGTTTTCACCGAGGGCGGCGGCGGTGGGGGGCCGGCGTCACGGTTCAGGCTGGCGATCTCCAACAGCTGGACGCCGAGTTTTCTGCTGCGCTGGAAGCTCAGCACCGGCATCAGATAGCCCGCCTCGGTGGCCCGGGCGCCACCCACAACCCCGCCGGTTTCCTCGAAGGACAGAACGCCGTCTTCGCCACGCCCCTGGCGCGCGGCCTCGATCAGATTGTTTACGATCCTCTCCCTGTCACGGGCCCTCAGCACCGCGTTCACCGCTTCGGGCTCTTCGAAGAACAGCAACGGGCCCCGCTGGCCGACCGGGGCGTATTCCATCACCACCATGGTCGACCAGGGCACGGTCAGCTCCGCCGGCAGCCAGGCCCGTCCGTCACCATAGATATTGTCCGCCACCTCTACCCAGTTCTGCCCGCGGACCTGGCTGTGCCCATAGACGTAATAGACCGAGAACACCGGCGGCCGGCGGCCGGTGGCCGTCGCGGTATCCGGGCTGCGATGCAGTTCGGCACCGGGCAGGGACAGCACCCGCTGATAGAAATCCGAGCCTTCAATCTCGGTCAGTGGCCCGCCCGCCGTCGCAGACTGTGCCCGGGCGATCTCGGGCGACAGCAGGGCGATCACGAACAGGGCCAGGGCCAGATGAGCCAGAGCCAGATGGACCAGGGCCAGATGGCGCACCGGCGCGGCCGCGGGGGCCGAACGGATCATCGTCATGCGCCGGTCACTCCCCTCGATCGGCCTGGTCATGGGCAGATATGCACGCATCGGGCGGGACGGGCGTGTCCTTCCATCCTTCCAGCAGGTCATAGGCCGCAGCCTGCGTCATGACCGCACTCCTGCCTTCCGGATCGTTCATATGCGCGGTCACCCATGCCTTGAGATTGGCCAACCCTCGGGCAGCCGCGGCGGCCTGCTCGGGATAGTTCAGGGCGCAGCGATACCAGAGATAGGCCGGCTCGGCTTTGGGCACGCCGCTGCTCCCGGTCCGGGTCGGATCATAGGTCTGGGCGACGTCCAGCACCGCCGCCGTGTCGCCATGTCTGGCCGCGATCCACAGCAAGTGCATCGCCGATCCCGGATCGCGGCACTCGTCCCTGAGCAGAAGCGCGGTGCGGCGGGCGTCCGCAGCGTCCAGATCCGGCCTCTTCGCCAGGGCGGCGATGGCGACGCCACGGTCTTCCAGGGGAGTCTTGCAGGTCAGGGGCGGCGGCCCGCAATCGAACAGGCACAGCTGCCCCAGATCCCCACGCCACAGCAGCACCCCGCCGCCGATCGCCGCTGCGGCGATCGCCACTCCCACGGCATAAATCAGGCCGGCCCCCTTCAGAAACATCTGCAGCGGGCCGTTCTTCTGGGATGCCGTGATCAGGCGCTCGCCACAGTCGGGGCAGAAATCACTGTCGGCGCGGATCTGGAACCACTTCTTTGATAACTGCCTCGGGCATGGGGCCCCCGAAGGCAATGGAACCTTGTTGGTACACCTCACCCACTTCATCGGATCCCGCGCCATGCGTCACTCCACCGTCAGGATCCGGTCGAAGATCTCCGTCGCCGCGGCGCGGTGAAGGATATAGGCGTCGCTGCGCCGGCCGTCGGGTTCGGCGGCTTCAAGCTCTTCCAGCCAGGTCAGCACGCCGTTGCGCAGCTCCTGCCGCGCATCGACATGGCGATAGTCCCGGGCCAGCAGCCGCTGGCAGTGATTGCGCAGCTGCACCAGTTCACGGGGGCGGATCAGCTCGTGGGCGGTAAAGCGGTTGCGGCCCAGCACGATGTCGTCATTGGGCAGGCCGTCGTCACGGGTGGTCTCCGCCACCACCTCCCTGACGCCGCGGCCATTGGTGATCTCTCTCAACACGCCCAGCTGCCAGGCGGTGATCAGCCAGGGCAGGCTGTTCAAGCCGCCCGCACCCCCGATGAACAGATCGGGCAGGTCCGCCGCCGCATCTTCGGTATGCAGCTCCAGCCGGCCCAGATCGCCCTGTGCCCTCAGCCGGTCCCGATAGCGATCGCGCAGCAGCGGCAGAATCGCCAGATGCCGCACGGGGAAATTGCCGATGAACGACACGATCGACAATTCGTGCGGCCGGGCGCTGTAGGAATCCGGCGGCAGCACGCTGGTGCTTGCCGCGCGGAACGCCGCATCCAGTCGGGCCAGGAATTCGGCGTGATCGGGCTCTGCCGGTCGGTTGACGATGATGGTGCTGGTCACCATCCTCTCCCCATCCTCGGCGCCGGCATTCCGGCCCACCTTGCCGCGTTCCACCAGGCTGAAGGGGGCGAACACCCCGGCGGCATTGACCAGATCGACACAGAACCGGGTCAGCCTCTCCTCTCCTCTGTTGCCGAACCGGTCGCGCAGCCGCCGGATCAGCGAGACGTTCAGGATCCGGTCACGATCCAGTGACACGTTCAGGTCGTGGGCGGCCTTGGCCTGGCTGGCGGCCACCTGGCGCACCACACCCGACAGGGCGCCGTGGGACAGTGCCTCGTTCAGACGTTCCAGCCGCGGATCTTCGCCCAGGCGCTCGACGCCCAGAAGGGCTTCCCGCACCGCCTGCGCCAGCACATTCATGGTGGCCTGGTTGATGCACAGCCGTCTCACGACCTCCTTCACCGGCTCGGGCTCGTAGAACTTCACGAAGATGTTCTTCAGGTCGCCGGCCTGCGGATCGTTCAGACGGGCGGCAATTTCCTTGCCCAGCTGCTCCATCTCGTCGTCGAACCGGGTCCGGACGCGGCGCAGGCTGCCTTCCAGCGCGTTCAGTTCGTTGATGGTCTGCCGCATCAGATCCTGCGCATACCGCGTCGCCTCCAGCTCGGTCCGGGCGGTGTAAAGATCGATGCAGCTTTGGGTGTAGCGCTCGAAGATGCCCCGCCACTGCAGCCGCCGGCCGATCAGCCCCAGCCGGCCCCAGGCCGTCAGCTCGGCCACACAGGACGCCTCGGCATCGGCGACATCGCCGCGGATCTGCGCAATCAGGCCGTCACTGCGCGACAACCGCTCGTCGATATCGTCCCGCAGGCGCTGGACGATCGTCAGGATCTCGGTCAGCGAATACAAACCGCTGTGCCAGTTGCCCAGCATCTCGCGCTCGAAATCCCGGACCAGCAGACGCGCCGTTTCCATCCGGCCGTTGCCGCGAACCTCGTAATAGCCCCCCACACCCTCGCGGCGATATCCCAGGCGGTATTGGGCCTCGAACTGCGTCCGAAGTTCGTCGAAGGTTTCGGCATGGTCCAGCTCGGCCACGACCGGCGCCACCCGGGCGCTGAACTGCTGCCATTCGCCGGGGATGGTATCCTGCCAGTGGCGGGTGCGCCTGGCTTCGAAATCCTGTGCCAGCACGGGGGCCACGCCGGCGAAATGATCGCCGGTGATCCGCCAGCGGGCCTGATTGTCGGGGTCGCGCACGATCTGGTCGTAATTCAGCGCCCGCGCTTCGTTGCGATAGCCGGCCGTGTCGCTCCAGTTGTTGTAGACCAGCTGGTTCAGGGCGCTCAGGGCAAAGCGATAGCTGAGATATTCGGTGATCTCTTCCTCGGGCACCGCCACGCGCTTGATGCCGAAGGCATAGAAATTCCGCGCCCGCGCGGGCACGTCGCTTCCGGGAATGGTTTCGGGATTGGCCCCGTGATTTTCCAGCGATTCGACCGGCGATTCGCCCACCGTCGTGATCTTGTCGAACAGGTAGTCCGACACGATCACGGGCAGTTCATGCTGGACATTGATCGTCCGGCCCTGCTCGTTCTCGTTGGTGACGACATAGACGCCCTTGAAACGGGCGTCCCGGCAATTGATCCGGCGGCCGGATCCGCAAACGTCATAGGGCTGGTACTGGCCCAGCATCATCGCGTTCAGTTCCATCAGCGCGGCATAGCCGTTGGCATGATAGGAACCGCTGTCCCAGTTGGCGGGCGGGTTGGCATCCGGAAGAATCGCATAGACGATCACCCGGTCGTGGTTGCTGGCCGAATTGGCGATCAGCTGGGCGATCACGTCGACGATGGCACCACCGCCGGTGCCGCCGGCCAGGCCGCAGACCACGTGATAGGTCACCCCGGTCTGCTGGTGGCGCTGGGTCAGCTCGCGGGTCAGATGCCTGACCTGCTCGCGGAAAGCTTCACCATTGCAGGCGAACAGAAACCGCCCCAGCCGCCGGCGCTGGCCGCCGGCGCCGGCATTGACCACATTGGCCGGAACCAGCTGCCACACCCTGCGCTCGCCGATCCACGGCTGAAGCCCGGGATAGTTCTGAATATTGCTCAGGCGGGCCTGCAGCTCCTGCTGCCCGATCCTCAACTGACTGGCCGGCGGCAGCTGGACATTGGTGCCCAGCACCTCCCAGCTCCTGTCGTCCAGGCTCATCATCTCGTCGCTGGAGTCGACATACAGGTACTCCAGGCCGATATCCGGGATCCGGTGGCCGCCGAAATCCTGGAAGATTCGCTTACGTAACGATCGGATAACCCGACCGCCGGTACCCCCGATACCGATTACGAAATGATTAGCCATCGGCAGCCTTCGCCCCAGACCATGAGTAGGTTGGAGAATGATCGCCTGAAACGGACACTTTGAAAACCCGTGTCGTTGAGTCACATATCCAGGTATTCTATTATATCGTCACGAATGCACGCGATTCACGGTCGAATGGCGAGAGCCGTTGCCGCCGACGAAACCGGCCATCACCAGTTTTCAACGAATCTCGCTGCGTATGGCACCCTCCTACCGCGCATAAGTTATCGTGTACAAACTATTGAGACATAAACAACAATGCGGCCGGGGAACCAGATTGATTTCTGGCGGCGGGCCTGGGTTTCGCGGCTCAGGGCCTGGCCGGCCAGGCCATCGGCAGGCGGCCGGTGAAACGATGCGCTATCGTACCGGCGGATGTGCGAAACAGCAGGTCGGCAATGCCCGCCCCCTCGCTGCCGGGCAGCCAGGCGGCGACGAAGGCGTCGGACGCCGACAGTTCCGGCCCGGTGAACAGGGGGCGGCCCGACAGGAACACGCTGACCACCGGCAGGCCCTGCGCCTTCAGATCCCTGAGCATCGCCTGCGCCCGGCCGCCGTCGCTGCGGCCGAAATCCAGATCCGGGCGGTCGCCGGCCATCTCGGCATAGGGGGTTTCGCCGAAGACGGCGATCACCACATCCGGGCGGGTGGCGAACCGGCCGTCGGGCGCCAGTTCGGCGCTGCCGCCGGCGCGGGTCACGGCCTGCGCGATCCCGCCGAAGATCGAGGTCGCGCCGGGAAACAGGGCGTTGCGGCCGGTGCCGCCCTGCCAGTCCAGCGTCCAGCCGCCGGATTGCATGCCGATATCATCGGCGCCCGGCCCCGTCACGCCCACGCGGATATCGGCGGGCAGGGGCAGCAGATCGCCGGCATTCTTCAGCAGCACCAGGCTGCGGCGCACCGCCTCGCGCGCCAGGGCGCGATGGGCTGCGGCCCCCGGTTCTGGCAGGCCGGCGGCGCGTTCCGACGGCGCGGGCTTCTCGAACAGCCCAGAGCGCAGCTTGACCCGCAGGATCCGCCGCACCGCGTCGTCCAGCCGTGCCATGGCGATCTCGCCCGCCTGCACCCGCTGGACCGTATCCTGAAACAACCCCCGCCAGTCGGTCGCGGCCATGAACATGTCGAGCCCGGCGGTCATCGCCGCGGGGCAGCTGCCCGGGGTGCAGCCCGGCAGCGCGGCATGGCCGTCCCAATCGCCCAGCAGGATGCCGTCGAAACCCATCCGATCCTTCAGCACCCGGGTCAGCAGCCCGTGATGGCCATGCAGCGCGGCGCCGTTCCACGATGAAAACGAGGCCATCACCGTCTGCACCCCGGCGGCCAGGGCCGGCGGATAGCCGGCGCCGTGAAGGTCGCGCAGTACAACTTCAGGCAGTTGCGTATCGCCGCGATCAATGCCTTTGGTGGTACCGCCATCGCCGATGAAATGCTTGGCGGTGGCGATCACCCGGCCATCTTTCAGGAAATCGGCTCCCACCGGCCCCTGCAGCCCTTCGACCGCCGCTCCCGCCAGCCGCGCGACCAAAGCGGGGTCGCTGCCGAAGCTTTCATAGGCGCGCCCCCAGCGGGCATCGCGGCCCACCGCCAGCGTCGGGCCGAAGCTCTGGTCCAGGCCGGTCGCCGCCACCTCGGCCGCGATCGCGCGGCCCACCCGGCGCACCAGATCAGGGTCGCCTGCGGCCCCCAGCGCGATGTTGTGCGGAAAGACCGTGGCGCCGATCAGCCGGTTGTGGCCGTGCACCGCATCGGTGCCCCAGATCACCGGAATGCCGCTGCGTGCCAGCGATGCCGCATGATAGGCATCCGCCGCCGCCAGCCAGCGCTCGCGCGGCACCAGCCCGGTCCCGCCGGGGGAGGAATTGCCTCCGGCGAACAGCGCCCCCAGCGGCCAGCGCGCCAGATCGGCGGGGGTCACCTCCGCCACATCGGCCATGATCGTCTGGCCGACCTTTTCCTCCAGCGTCATCCGGCCCAGAAGGGCATCGATCCGCGCCTCCAGCGCCGGATCGGCCGCCAGCGCCCGCGCCGGCACCGGCCAGATCTCCGGCCGCACCGTCCCGGCCGCCCCGGCGGCGCCGGCCGTCAGCACCAGCGCCGTCAGGGCTGCGGCCGCACGGATCATCAGACCGGTGGCCCGTCGGCCAGCCCGGCGACGGCCCATCAGGTCGCGGTCAATACCCCTCAGCGCGCAACCGCTCCTGTTCGGCATCCAGCAGGCGATCCATCTCGTCTTCGCCGACACCGTCGCCATCGGCAATTGCCGCCTGGATGGTTTTGCGCAACGCCTTCAGCCTGGCCTCGCGCTCTTCCACCAGGCGCAGGCCTTCGCGCACCACCTCACTGGCCGAGGCATAGCGGCCTTCCTCGACCACGCTGTCGACGAAACTTTCCCAGCGCGCACCGATCGACACGTTCATGGGAGCTGACCCTCCGGAGAATTGGCCTCAGATCCTGGCAGAATGTCAGTTTATGCGCAATTGATGGCATTCGGCGGCAACCGCCAGCGCGATGGCGCGGCGGGCTTCTGCGGCGCTGTTCTCACCGCCCTCGGCAATGGCGGCCTGGATGGTCTCACGCAACGCCTTCAGCTTCGTCTTGCGCGCCTCGGTCATGGATGCCGGCCCTCCGGATGGGGTGGATCCCGATCCTGGCAGGCGGGCGGCGACGGCGCAATCGGGGCAGCGGCCCGACAGACGGCCGGTGCCGTCGTCGGGCCGGCGGGCGATGCGGTCAGGCAGCACCCGCAGGGTGGCACACGCCGCCATGCCAGCTGATCGCGGCAGCGGAGACAGATGCATCGACATCGATGCAATCCTCCGCCACGCAGCCGGGCACGCGGAAGGTCACTGCCGCGGCGGAGACCGATGCATCGACATCAATGCATGTCGCGTCGATCTGGCGGCCGGCGGCGGACGGGGCGCCGCCGGTCTGGCGCCAGGCGGCCATCATGTCGGTGGTGGTCTGCATCATCATTCCTCCCGGGTTCGACAAAGGGGCGCGGGCGCAGAAATCTGCCCGCCTGCACAGCGCGCATCTTCGATCGGGGCCGGGCCGGATGCAGCGGCCGCGTGGCTGCCGGGCGACGACGGTTTACCAGCCTCTGGCCTGCCGCCGGCCGGGTCGTCATGCTGGGCCTCTCACCCTGCCGGAGGATCACGGGATGACGGCCCTGACCCGCGTCGACGACACCACGCTGCCGGCCTTCGCCGCTTTCCTGATGGCCAGGGCGGCCCCGGATGTGCGGGACTATCTGGCGACCACCGATCTCCGCGCCCTGTTTCTGGACCGCCACGGCGCCGAGGCCTGGCTGCAGGGCGATGCGGGTGCGCCGACAGCGGCGCTCACCCTGGTGCGCGCGCCGCGCCATGACGGCTGCGTCGTCGTCTCGGCGCAGATCCTGACCGCCGGCGGCGGGCTTGCGGCGGCGGAAGCCTGTCTTGAGGCGTTTCTGGACCGGGAAGACCCGATCGCCCCGGTGGCGCGGCTCTACCGGATCACCGAGCAGACCCACCAGCCCACCCCGGCCGCGCGGCTCGCCGCCCGGGGCTTCACCCGCATTCCCGGGCTTTGCGAATACCGCCGCCCGGCCGGCGCGCCCCGGCCGGGGGAATTCGTTCTGGCGGACCAGGCGCTCGGCGCCGGCTATGGGCTTGCGCTGTTCGACGATCCGGCACAGCCACCGGACCGGGCGGTGGCGGACCGGGTGGCCGCCATCCACAACCATACCCTCGGCGCGCGCGGCTCGGTTGCCGACTGGACGGCGGATGTGGTTCAGGGCCGTCTGTCACAGCCGGGAAGCGGGCTGATCGTCGCCCGGCGGGGCGGCGAGATCGCCGGCCATATTCTGTTCCAGCAGATGGAGGGCGGCATCCTGGTGATCGAAGCCTGTCTGGCCCGCGCCCATTGGCGAAGCGGCGCCATCGATGCCATGTGCCGGCTGATGGCCGAACGGGTCTCGGCGCCGCGCGGGCTGGACGTCGTGGCCTGTGCCGACGTCACCAACGCCGCCTCGCGCCGCGCGATGGAGCGCGCCGGCATGACATTGACCGGCGAACATCATCTCTGGGAAAAGTATGTGGCGGCCGGGGCATGAACCATGCCGGCCGATGGCGCCATATCCTCGCCCGGTCGGCCCCAGGTCAGGCCAGGGCCAGAATCGGGCGGATCACCTGCGGCGACAGCCGTTCCAGCAGCACCTGCCCCACCCCCGCCAGCCCCTGCATCAGCCCGGGGCGAAGATGCGGGCCGGCGCCGGCCAGGATGAAGCCGTCGGGCGTGGCGGCGCGCGCCAGCCAGGCCGCCAGCCGCCGGTCGGCCAGCCGCATCAGCGCGTCATCCCCCCGCGCCCGCGCCGCCTGGATCAGCAGCGACAGCCGCCCGGCCTGGCCGCAGCACAGATTGTCGCGCCCGCCATCGGCCGTGTCGCAGGTGCAGGCAATGGCATGGTCCAGATCCCGCGCCGCCGCGCCGTCGTCCGGCAGGCCCGGAACAGAGAGCCGCCCGAAGCCGATGCCGGTGGCGCCATGGCACCATTGCACCGGAAAGGTGATCCGGTCCGGGCGGCGCAGATCGGGCCAGTTGCCCCGCCCGGCATCGAACAGCCGGTTTTCGAAGGCGATCCCCTGACGCGCGGTTTCGGCGAAGCCCGCCGCCCCCGTCGCCGCGGCCAGCGCCGCCAGGGCCTGGACGATGCCGGCCGCGCCATGGGACTGGCCGGCAAGCGCGCGGCCCGCCACCCCCGGCCAGCCCGCGCGGCCATCGGCCGGGATATGGCGGCCACAGGCGACCGCCCGGGCCAGCACCGCATCGTCACCGGTCACCCGATAAAGCGCCAGCAACCCGCAGATCGCCCCGGCCGCACCGCCGATCAGGTCGAACACCCGGTCGGCGGCGATGGCCTGGGGCGTGATCCGGGCCGCCGCGCGGCGGGCATCCTCCAGCAGATCCGGCCGGTCCAGCAGGCCGGCGATGCGGGTCAGCCCATAGACCACCCCGCCCCAGCCGTCGAAACCGCCGATGCCCTGCAGGCCGTCGGCCGCTTCGGGCAGCCCCGCCGCCAGCCGGTGGCGGAGCGGTGCCAGGGCTTCCAGCGCCAATGCCTTCAGCGCCCGGGCCTCCAGCTCGCGATGTCGGCCCGCCTCATCCGTCGCCGCCGCCGCCCCCGCCAGGAACAGAGCGATGCCGATGCGGCCGTCGTAAAGATCATCGCCCAGAACGGCCGCGTCCAGCGCCTGGCCGTCGGTCGACAGCCGGGTGCCGATCCAGGCCGCCGCCCCGTCGGTGCGGATGGCATCTTCCGCCAGCCGGGCCGCGATGGCATCGACCATCCGCCGGGCCGCCGCCGGGTCGAAACCGCCGGCCGGCACCGCCCAGGGCCTGGGCGGCGGCAGCACCGGCAGATCGGCCCCGGTCATCGCCTGGCGGATCAGGCCGGTATGCATGTCCAGCTCGGCGCAGATCCGGTCCAGCCGGGCGGCCAGGCGTGGCAGCACCGCCGGCTCCAGCAGGCCCTTTGCCACCTCTCTGCCCTCGGCGAAACAGCCGTCGGTGGCGCCGGGGCCGGTGAAGACCGGCACGTCGTCGCGGGCCAGCGCCGCGCGTTCGGGGGCGAGCAACCCCCAGCCGGCATCCTCGCCCGGCCCATCGCCCAGGTCCCAGCGGGCCGTCCGGATCGGGCGTTCGAAATGGCGGCTCCAGGCGATGCCGTCGGTCTGGGCACCGGGATGGCGCGCCGCCTGGCGCAGCTGCTCGTAATAGCTGGTCGGCCGCAGCACATGGCGGATGCGGGCGGCGGCGAAACCGGCAAGCGGCCCCTCTGCGGCCAGCAGCGCCCCGCGATGTGCGGCCAGAAAGCCGATCATCGCGCGATAGCCCGCAACCAGATCCGCTGCCCCGGCCCCCGGCATCGCCGGCCGGCCGTCGATGGTGATCGGGATGCCGGCGGTCGGCCGGGTGACGGTCTGCATCCCGAAGGCCATGGCGTCGCGGTTGACCGCCGTCCAGCCGGGCAGCCGCAGGGTCTCTTCGCCCACCGGCGCCAGCGCGCCCATCCGCACCGGCCGCCCGGCCAGCCGCTGTTCGCGCGGCAGCAGCCCCACCGCCAGCACCGAGCCTTCCAGCCGCCGCCGGGCCGCCTGGTCGGCGCAGAGCGCGGCCGCGGCCGCCGGCACCAGGGCCAGATCGGGCTGGAGCATCGCCTCCAGATCCACCGGCACCGGCACGCCATCGACGACGTGAACATTCTCGTGATGCAGGTCGCTGCCGCGCAACACATGCATCACCGCCAGCAGCCCGCCCGCCCGGCGCCAGAAATCCGGCGCCCCGGCCGCGGTCAAGGCAGGCGCCTGGGGCACGAAGCCCATCCAGCCATGGCTGCCGCAGTCCAGCACCGGGGCGGCCCCAAGCGCCACCGGCGCGCCATTGGCCGCACACCATTGCACCAGATCATGCCAGGCCGCCTCGGCGGCGAGCGGCCGCGGCTTCCACACCAGGCGGGCGCCGTTTTCGAAGGTCAGCACCATCACCCGCCGCCCGCCCTCATGCGGGTCCGACAGCCCGGTCGCGATCGCGGCCACCCGCCCGGCGCCGCGGCCGATAAGCCGGTCGAGCCGGCCCCGATCCGCCGCCAGCTGCGCCAGGAAATCGCCGGTCGCAGCGATCCACTGGCCGCGGATCGTCGCCGCCAGGCGCAGCATCACCGGCCGGGCGGCGATCAGGTTCAGCAGCGGCCCCTCGCGCAGGGCGGCGGCAAAACCCGCCACCAGCCCGCACCCCTCGGGCACGCTCTCGGGTGTCGCCTCTGCCGGACCGCCGCCGGCCCGGCGGTAGAAATCGAAACTCTCGAACAGGCTCTGTCCGGTCACCTCGCCGAGGGCCCGCAGCAGCGCGATGTCCAGCGCCGCCAGCGCCGCCTCGGTGATCAGCCCCACGGGCGGCGCGCCCCGGGCCCGGCGCGCCTCGACCACCGCCGGCCAGAGCAGCCCGGCGAAGGGAATCTCGTCCCAGGCCGCCGCCGGGCAGGACCGGCCGCCATCCTCTCCTGCGATCAGCGCCGCCAGCAGCGTCCGGGCATGGCGGGTCCAGCCGGGCAGCGCGCACCCCGCTTTCAGACGCACCGGTCCCAGCAGCGGCAGCACCGCGTCGCGCGTCAGCCCCCGGCGGGTCAGCATGCGGTCGAACCGCGCCCGGTCGCCGGCGGTTGCCGCCTCGACCCAAAGATCCAGCGCCGCCGCGGCCCGCGCCGCCGCGTCCGGGGCATCGACGGGCGCGAAACCGCCCGACAGGCGCTCGTCGAGGCTGGCCGCCGCAGCGGCCAAAGCGGACCAGTCCAGGTCAACGGCCATCACATCCCGGTATCCATCTCGTGGTTGGCAGGGCGTGGCGATCATATACTCACGATCAGCCCTTCCCTGCAGCAGCCCCAGGATCACGACGCCGATGGCGGTTTACCCCTGTGGAACCTTCCCCCGTGGAACCTTCACCCCGCTGACCGCCGACACCGCCGCCATGCTTGCCGCCTTCCTCGCCGCCCATGCCGACCCCGAGACGCGCCGGATGGCCGCCGAGCCGGGCGCCGCCGAACGTCTGGTCATCCGCAACACCCGGACGCAGGATCCGGTGCCCGACGAATTCTGGCATCTGGACGGCCGGCTGCGCGCGGTGCTGACCCATATCCGCACCCGCCGCCCCGACGGCCGCGGCCTCGTCAACCTGCTGATCTGGTGCCCGGCCGACGACCCCGAGGCGCTGGCCGCCTGCCTGGACCAGGCCCTGACACGAGACGCCGGTGCGCCGGACCGGGGCGCCTGCGCATACTGCTACACCCCGCTCCCCGGCCGAACCGAGCCCACGGCCCTGCTCCGCGCCCGGGGCTTCGAAGAACGCGCCGGCCGGGTGCGCTATCGCCGCGATCCGGCCCCGCTTCGTGCGGCAGAGGTGCCCCATGCCGACCGGGCCCTGGCGCGCGGCTATGCCACACGGCTGATCACCCTGGCCGAGGCGGAGGCCAGCGCCGATCTGTTCGACCGGGTCGCCCATATCCACAACAGCTGTTTCGGCGCCCGCGGCGACGGCGCCGGCCTGACCGGCCGGGTGATCCGCGCCGCCCTCAGCCCCTCGGGCAGTGGCCTGATCCTCGCCAGCCGGAACGGTGATCTCGCCGCCTATCTGCTGTTCACCGCCGGCCATGACGGCCTGCTCGGCAGCGAATGCGCCTGCCTGCGCCGGCATTGGGGCTCCGGCGCCGCCGACCTGGTCTGCCGCGAGATGATCACCCACGCCTGGACCCATGGCCGCCAGGCGATCACCGCCTGGGCCGACGCCGGCAACACCGCCTCACGCCGCATGCTGGAACGGGCGGGGTTGCAGCTGACAGACAGTTTCAACCACTGGGTGCGACCGCAGACGCCGCCGTGAACACGCTGCCGCCCGTCCGGCCAAGGCACCCGAACGACATCCCCACCCCCTCCTCTGCCATCCCCGCCTGTGGGGACCAGGTTGCGGGGTTTCCATGACCGGGGCAAATGGTCATGCCTTCAAACGAGGGCGAACTGATGTTCGCCACGGCCTGGGGGTTTCCATGACCGGAGCGATTGGTCATGTCTTCAAACCCTTCTATCTGGCCAATAAGGCCGACGCCGCGTTTCCATGACCGGAGCGATTGGTCATGCCTTCAAACCTACCGTAGTTAAGATCCGGCTGTTGCGCCGTTTCCATGACCGGAGCGATTGGTCATGCCTTCAAACACGTCTGCTGCATGAGGAACGGAAATGTTGAAGGTTTCCATGACCGGAGCGATTGGTCATGCCTTCAAACTCCCCTCCTTCCAAGCCCTTGTCAAGAGACCTCCGAAAAGCACGGTTTCCGTCGGGTCCTGCCCATTTGCATAACGGGATATGCACTCCAATTCTTGTCGGCATTTTCAATAATAATATCAGTATCATAGTATTTCCACTGGGCGATCTCCATCCGTTCACGCGCCCCATCCGCCGCGGCGCAGCCGAAAGGCATCCGCCTGTTCATCCACGGCGCCGGGACCGTCGGCAACAGGCGAAGAGGCTGGATTCCCGTCCCACAGGGGCCTGAATTATCAATGGATCGTTCCGGAAGGTGAGTGTCATGTCGACCTCTCTCAAGATTGATGACGACCTCGAACGGCGCCTCCACGAGGTGGCGGGCCGCCGCCGTCGCTCCGTCGATGCCGTCACGGTTGAAGCGGTCCGGCAATATGTCGAACGCGAGGAAGCCCGCGACGGCTTCCGACGGGAGGCCGAAGCGTCCTGGGCCGCGTATCAGACGGACGGCCTGCACCTGACTGGCCAGGACGTCAGCGATTGGCTGAACAGCTGGGGCACCGACGGCGAGACGCCGGCACCGCGGTGCCACAGGTAATCGTCACCAGAAATGCCGTTCGCGGCATCCAGCGCCGCCAGGCCTTTCTGGCGGCCAAGGCGCCCGATGCTGCTTATGTGCTGGCTTTCCGACACCAGAAGGAAGCCGGCTATCTGCTACCTTGACCACCCGGCCCTTACAGGCCCCCCACCTCCCACCCGATCCCATGCTCCGCCGCCACCCGCCGGAACCGCTCATGCAGCCGGTCGAAGCTGGCAGTGTCGCGGGCGACCAGCAGGAAGCCGTCGCCATCGGTCAGCGGCAGCACCACCGCCTCGATCGGGGCACTGAGCGCGGGCGCCGGTTGTGCGATCTCGGGCCGGCCGGGCGGGCGCCAGGCCAGAAGTTCGGTTTCGAAAAGCAGATCGGCCGTCGCCGTCAGGGTGTTGTGATCCGGTATCGGCTCGGCCGCCGGCACCAGGATCAATACCTGTTGCTGCATACCCCAGACCCCGCCGAACGCCTCTACGGCCAGCTCTGCGGCCTCATCCGTCACCCGAAAGGCCACCGCCCGGGTGATCCGGCGTTTCAGGCGCGCAATCAGGCCCGGCGGAGGGTCATGATCGATCCAGACCACCTGCCAGTATCCGCCGGTCACTGCCTCTGTCAGCCAGGCCGCAAGTTCCGGCGTCGGCTGGGCATCCACCGGCGGCGGTTCGGTCGAAAACGCCACCCGCATGCTCCGGCCATCGGGCCGGACCGGATCGGCGATCAGACGGTTGCCGGGCGTGGTCACGGCTGCGCTCCGCCGGCCGCCGCAGGCAAGCTGGTCTCAGGCAGTGGCGTGAAGAAGGTATCCGCCGCCCAGTCGTAAACCTCGCCGGACACCGCCTCGCCCAGCGCATAACCGCCGATGCCCCCGACGATGCAGCCGCCCAGCGCGCCCACCCCCGTACCCAGCCCGGGTTCCACGAAGGTGCCGGCGGCAGCGCCCAACTGGCCGACACCCCGGCAGCCCAGCCAGGCGCCGGTCCAGCCGGAGACGACCTGCACCGTGCGCCGGATCGGCCGGTCGGCGACGACGATCGACCAGGCATCGATCGCGACACCGGCGATCAGAAACACCCGCCCGGCATAACGATAGGCCCGCGCCCCCTGATAGAGCGCGGCCCCGCCGCGGCCGGCCGGCGCATGGTCGCTGATCCGGAAGCTGTCATGGGTGCCGCGCTGGTTCCAGTGATAGCCGATGGTACCGCTGCGCGGATTGGGGCCGTAATCCAGCCGCAGCACCCGCTTGCCGGTGACGTCCTGGAAAAACAGGGTGGAGGTCGACCGGCCGCGGAAGCGCGGATCGCGCGTGTCCAGCGCCACCGCCAGCCCGTTGGTCCCGGGTATCGGAATCCGCACCACCGACCCGGCCCCCACACCCACCGGGATCATCCCCGACATCAGGTCTTCGTCGCTGGTCACCTCTTCGCTCAGGGTCGGATCTGCCATGATCTGTCGTCCGTGATGGTGGTCAGGGAAGATGGTGGTCAAGGAACAGGGAAGGTGGATCCCCGCCTGCGCGGGGATGACGGTGGAGGGGGGGGTGCGCAGGCGGGTGAGGGTGGCGCCGGACATGGGCGTTGGGTTCTGCGGGAACGGTCGACGCTGCCCCCACCCCGCCATCCCGCCACTGTCCGACACCGCCGTCGATCGTGTCGCTACACACTAAACACCGTCATCCCCGCGAAGGCGGGGATCCACCTTTGTCGCCGCCCGGCGGACGACGCCGTCCGTCATCCTCACCCCCCACCGAAACTCCCCCGCACGATCTCGAACACCCGCCGGTTGGCGGCGTCGATCAGATAGGGGTCGGGGTCGGGGCGCGTGCCGGCCAGGGCGAAGACCACCCAGCCGCGCGGTTCGCGCACGATGGTCATCTCCACCCGCACCGGCACGCCGGCCGGGTTGACCGCGGTGGTGCTGCCGGTCTGCACCTCGGCCGTCGCACCCGGCGCGCTTGCCCGGTCGAGGGTCGGGGTGTCGAAGGTCAGGTCCTGCCGGGTGCGCAGGGTCTCGGCCACCGCCGCCGCCAGCGCCGCATGATCCGCCGCCGCCTCGGGCGCCAGCGTGCCGACATAGATCAGCCCCCCCGCCCGGCCGCCGGCATCAGTGGCGGTGAACTGCCGCCCGGCCGCGCGGGGCAGGCGATCGTCCGCCGCCATCTTCCAGGCGGCCGGCACCAGCAGCCAGGCGGGGATCGGCCCGTCCCAGGCGGCCTCGCGCATCGGCTCGGCATAGGGGCCGCCGATCAGCCCTTCCAGGCGGAAACCTTCGGTGGCGATGAACAGCGTTTCCTCGGCCGCCGCAAAGCCGTCGCGCGACACCGAGGCATCCGCCAGAAACATCAGATCGCCGGATTTGTAGCTGCGCAGCCGGTGCACCCGGCCCGCGCGTTCGGCCAGAACATCGCCCTGGGCCCCGGCCGCACCCGGCAGGCGGCGGGCATCCAGCACCTGCCAGTCATCAGCCTTCAGCCATTCCACCATCCAGTCGGCCGGCGCCAGTTCACGCCGCATGCGCTGCACCGCCACCTCCAGCCGCACATCGCCATCGGGCGCCGACCACGCGGCCAGCACCGCCAGCCCCTCGGTCCCCTCCGCCCGGGGCGGCAGGGCATGGGTGGTCCAGCCATGGGGGATCAGCACCGAAAAATTCGTCCCCGGACGCCGGGCATCGCCATAGGGCACCCGGCTGTGGCCGGCGGCGATCTCAGGCCGCGGGGTGACGGGTTCGGTCATCAGCCGCTCGGCCGCGCCGGCCCCGGATGCCGTCAGCAAAAGGACCGTCACCGCCAGGGGGAACAGCGCCTGCCTCATGCCGCCGCCACCCGATCGGTGAAGCTGGCGATCACGATCTCGAAGGCGCGGCGGTTGATCGCGTCCACCAGCAGCGGGTCGGGGTCGGGGCGGTTGCCCAGCAGGGCGAAGACCGACCAGCGGGTGGGATCGCGGGCGATAACCAGTTCCAGCCGCACCCGCTCGCCATCGGCCCGGCGGGCGGTGAGCCGGGCCTCGCGGACATCGGCCGGCGCCGCGGGGTCGCTCACCCGGCGGAGGTCCGGCTCCGCGATCTCAAGCCCCTGATCCCGGGCGAAAGAGGTGGTCAGCCGGTCCGCCAGCTCGTCATGGCTGGCGGCGCCGTCATGGGGGATGGTCGCCACATAGATCAGCCCGACCATGTGGTCCTCGGTCGCCGGGTTGGCGAAGCGCCAGGCCTGGCCGTCGCGCAGCTGTTCATCGCGCTGCTGCACCCAGATCGCCGGGATCACGAAGCGGGCGGGCGCCGGGGCGGTCAACGTCACCTCGCGCAGCGGTTCGGCCGGCACGGGCGATGCCGCGCCGGTCAGGCGGAAGCCTTCGGTGCCGATGAACAGGGTCTCTTCAAGCGCCTCGAAACGATGGCGGGCGACCGAAGCCGCGACCAGGAACAGCAGCGGCCCGGATTTGTAGCTGCGCAGCCGGTAGATCCGGGCATCGGGTGCCGCACGCTTCACCGCCAGCACATCGCCGAGCGCGCCCGCGGGCGAGGCGATCCGCCGCGCCGCCAGCACCTCGAAATCATTGGCCTTCAGCCATTCGACCATCCAGTCGGCCGGCGCCAGCTCGCGGGCCAGCCGCTGCACCGACACCTCCACCCGCGCATCCTCGCCGGGGTCCGACCAGACGGCCAACGGCACCAGCCCCTCGTCCGCCGCCCCGGCCGCCCCCGCTGGCCTCGCCGGCGGGTGGGTGTCCCAGCCATGGGGCACCAGCACCGAAAACCCGGTCTCGGGCCGGCGGTCGTCTTCATAGGCGACGCGGCTCCAGGCCCGGGCGATCTCCTCGCGCGGGGTCAGGGGCTCGGTCATCAGCTGCATCTCGTCTCTCCTGCTCATGACCGCTACTCTCCCCCACCCGAGGGGCCGATGCTGCCCTTCAGCCGCACGCCCGCCCCCAGAATCGCACCCAGCTTGGCATAGGCGCCGCCATGGACGCGACCGTCGCCGCCGTAATCGTAATAGCCGAACCCGCCCGCCGAGGCGGCAACGGTGCCGGCGGCGCCGGTCAGGCGGCCCTGAAGATTGATCGTATAGTCGTCGGGCACCCAGGGCAGCCAGCCGATCGGGATGGTGACATCGCCCTGCAACCCGCCTTCCAGCGCCGAGGCGCTGGCCATGCCGCCCAGCGCCAGGCCGGCGCGGCGGCCGTCATCGCCCAGCAGGATCTCGCCCTTGGCCGAGGCCGCCATCTGGCGGTATTCCGCCTGGCCGCCGACGCCGCCGGTCTCAAGATCGCCCAGCGCACCGCGGACATTGGCGTCGATCATGCTGGCCCGGGCCTCGCCATAGGCGCCGGCACCATAGCCGACGCCGGCATGGCCCTTGCCCTCGGCACCCAGCACGTTCAGCTTGCCGCCGACGCTGCCGTATTCGCCTTCCAGATCGCCATCCAGGAAGGCCCCGCCGCCCTTGAACTCGGCCTCCACCCGGCCGTCATCGGCGGTGATCGATCCCTCACCGCCCATCACCCGGGCCGTGCCGCCGTCGCCGTCACGCGTGCCGGCCCAGGCGTCGCCTTCGGCCTTCCAGGCCTCGCGGTCGCCCTCGGTTCCGGGGGTGGCGGGCTGGTTCTGGACATAGTCGCCATAGGCGGGGCCGCAATTCAGCATCACCACCGGGCCGTTGCTGCCGACGCCGTCGGCGGAAATCGTCACCGAGGATGTGCCGCCGGCATCCTCATCCAGCAGCACCTTGCCCTTGCGCACCACCCCGTCTTTGTTGACGAAGATGAAATTGTCGGTGTTGCGCATCTGAAGCAGCTTGTTGGTCGACGAAAAGCTGATGCCTTCGGCCGACAGGTCGAAGAAGTGGCCGTTGGTATGTTCGAACCGCACCCGCTCGCCATCCAGGATGATCCGGCTCATCACATGCTGGATCAGCACATTGGCGCGGGTCTTCACCACCTCGCTGTTGCCGACCGCACTGCCCCAGAGCGTGTTGGTGTCCTCGGTCGAGACATTGGCGGTGTTGATCATGCGGTTGCGGCCGGCCATGCGGGCATGGTCGCGCTGGGCGCGGAACAAAAGCTCCTCCGCCCCCGCCAGATCTTCGAAGCTCAGCTCGTTGAAGCCGCCGCCGCCGGGGCTGGTGGTGGATTTGAACGAGGTCCGGGTCCTGGTCGCAGGCAGGGTCAGGGGCGGCATGGTCTCGGCATTGGGCACGGTGCCGACCACCAGCGGCCGGTCGGGGTCGCCCTCGATGAAGGCGACCATCACCTCCATCCCGATGCGCGGAATGGTCTGCACCCCCATGCCCCGCCCGCCCCAGGGCTGCATCACCCGGATCCAGCAGGACGACCGGTCGTCGCCGGTGGCATAGCGGTCCCAGGGGAAGCGGACCTTGATCCGGCCATAACGGTCGGTGTGGATCTCTTCGCCCGCGGGTCCGACCACGGTTGCGGTCTGGACGCCGTCGATGGTGGGGCGCGGCGTGGTCTCGGGCGTCACATAGCGGGTGGCGGCCGGGATGGCGCGGAATTCCGCCGCATAGCGCGGCGCATCTCCGGCGGTGCCGACTTCATACCCCTCGGCGCTGGCGCGGTGCGACACCGCCGTCACCACATGGGGGCTGCCGTTCTCGATGTCGGACGGGTGGCCGGTCAGGGTGAACATGTCGCCCGGCGCCAGGCAGCGATTGGTCGCCAGCGCCTCGACATGGTCGACATCGCTTTCGATCGCCGCCATCCAGCGCGCGGCCCCGCGCCTGCCGCTTTCCGGCGTCAGATGCCGGCCATGCCAGTCATAGATCTCGTAAGATCCGTTGGTCGTCAGCCCGGCGACCGATCCGGCCCGGCCGGCAAGATCCACCTCCGGCGCCTCGTAATCATAATCCGACCGGGCGACCGCGCCGGTCACGAAGCGGAAATGCCGGTCCCAGCGGATCACCCCGTTCAGGTCGACATCGGTGGGGGCGAAACGCAGCACCTCGTCCGGCGCCGGCTGATAGGCGTGCACGCCGTCGGCCACCACCAGCAGATGGGCGTCTTCGCGATGGCGGAAGGTCCAGAACAGCCCGTCCTCTTCCATCAGCCGGGCGACGAAGTCGAAATCGGTCTCGCGATACTGGACGCAATAATCGCGCTTGGGCGGGGTGTTGATCACGCCGCCGAAATCGAAATCCTGAAAGCCGTTCTCGGTAAAGATCCGGCGCATGATCTCCAGGCTGGTCATGTCCTGGAAGATCCGGCAGTCCGATGTCTGGGTCAGCAGCCAGGTCCAGGGCCGCACGACCAGCGTATAGGCGCGCCGTCCGCGGGCGACCGCCTCGTCGGCGGAAAGCTCGGTCACGATGCCGCACCAATGGCGCCGGTCGCCGCCGGCCGATCCCGCCGGCAGTTCCAGCGAGAACCCCACCGGCCGGCCGATCAGCTCGTCGGGCGCCACATCCTCGCGGGTCGCCCGCACGCGCAGCTCGAAGCGGAACAGGGTGGACAGCGCCTCGAACCCTTCCAGCTTTTCCAGCAGGAAGACGTCGCGGCCAAGGCTCGTGTCCAGCACCAGCAGCCGGCCGTCCTGGATCGGCGCCGAGGATATCGGCGCCCCTCCCAGGCTTCCGAGACCACCTTCCATCATTCCGGCTCCCTCATCGGTCTCCATCTCCGGCTTCGGCTGGCCGAGCCTATCATCGCCATCCGCGGGTCTGAACCGGCGGCGCGCGCCGCCCCGGCTTTCACACGATCCTGCCGCAGCTTTGCCTCAGCCCCGGTCATTGACAGCCGCCCTCCGCCTCGTTCAGCAGCCGTTGAGCGCGGGGCGAGAGCGGACACCCCCGTTCCGCCAGCACCTGCACCGCCAGCAGCGCCTTGCCCGGATCGACCAGATTGCCGGCGAAACTCGACAACCTTCCGTGGAATTCGAGCACAAAATTACAGGTCCCGGCTGTGCGTCGGACATCCACCCGCGACACCGCCGCATAGGGAAGGCGATGGCTGCGCACCACGCCGTATTCCACCACATCCGGATGCAGCACCAGTCGCGGCCGGATATCGCTGCTGGCCCAGCTGATCCAGGGCAGCCCTTTGATCCCGGCAAACCCCGCCGCCAGCGGCAGATGAAGCACCTCGCCATCCGGCACCACCTCGCGCCGCACCGGCGCCGCCGCGGTGGCGTTCAGCTTGCCGCGCATCATCATCACCAACGCAAAACCGCCCACGCCCACGAACAGCAGGCCGAACACCGCGAAGATCCAGCCGGCCATCATCCAAGCCTCCCCATCGGCCCCGGCCTCCCCGGGGGTACGGACCCTGCCGAGGATCTGTCCGACACCACCCCCACCCACCTGCGCCACACCCCCTCTACCGTCATCCCCGCGAAGGCGGGGATCCAGGTTTGCCGCCCTGCGAAGACCGCCGACAAAGCGGGGACCGGCCGCGAGGACGGCAACGTCGAACCGCAGCGGGCCGGCGGACAGCGTCGACCGTTCCCGCAGACCCCACCGCTCATGTCCGACACCACCCCCACCCGCCTGCGCCACACCCCCTCTACCGTCATCCCCGCGAAAGGCAACTGTCAGCCCTCACGCCGGACGGGTGGGCGGGGCCCATGGAATCTCTTTTGCAATCATGATGTTAATCGTGATCGC